>NZ_JBAPLV010000006.1:0-170932 GCF_037083865.1 Klenkia terrae
TGGTCGACGCCGACATCCAGGCCCTCGACGACCAGCTCTCCGGCAGATCAGTCCGCCTCGACTCATGAGCGCCAGTGACCAGCAAAAACTGCATCTCGGCGACGGTAGCGCAATTAGCCTCGCCCTATGGGGCGAGGAACGGGCTGTCAGCCAACTCGTCACGAGAGCAAGCACATCCGAACCGGCGCACGTACATTTCGTCAACGCATACACGCTAGCGCTCGCTGAGACCGATCCACGAATGCGAGCAGCACTCTCGGACTCGAACGCTATCTGCCTGCCTGACGGCAAGCCCCTATCTAAGCTTCTAGAAACACTGAGCGGCCATCGACAATTACAGACACGCGGCCCCTCAGTCTTCAAACAGGTCATCGCCCAGACCAGCGGTCGAACTTTGCGCCACTTCCTTCTCGGATCATCTCCCGCGGTGCTGGACGCCATCGAACGTCGCTTCAAGCAGGACGGATCGGCGACTAACGAGATTGTGGGCATCAGCAGCCCGCCGTTTCTACCGATATCCGCCTGGGACATCGAGTCCATCGCCGCACAGATTGAATCAGCCAATCCCGACATCATATGGCTCGGGCTAGGTACACCGAAGCAGGACCACTTAGCCCCGATTCTTGCCAAGCGATGCGACACCCTCGTCGCTTGCGTGGGCGCGGCATTCGACTTTTATGCAGAGCATAAGCGAGAAGCCCCGACGCGCATGACCCAGCTCGGCCTTGAGTGGCTATTCCGCTGGGCTCAAGAGCCGAGACGACTTACCAGGCGTTACACGACTGGCAACATTCGCTTCATTCGACTTGCAATCAGGAACATTCGGTGATCGACCGTCTAGTTCGCTCTATTTCGAGAAGGCTGTCCGTACGCGACAACGTTCACGTAGGTGCCAACTTTCATGTCGGGAGAAATTCCAGGATATGGGCGCCTAGGTCTTTGGTTATCGGCCGCGATACCTACGTCGGAAAGAACGTGACTGTAGAAGTAGACGGACATATTGGTCCAGGATGCCTGATTGCGAATAACGTTGGCATAGTTGGGCGCACCGACCACGACCACAACCAGGTCGGCACACACATACGACACTCAGACTGGGTCGGCGACAAGCCAGCTACCCTCAGCACGCCAGTTTCGATTGGACGCGACGTTTGGGTCGGCTTTGGATCAATTATTCTCTCCGGAGTCACCATCGGGGACCATTGCATCGTCGCTGCTGGCTCCGTCGTCACCCGGGACTTAGCAGAGAACTCGATAGCCGCGGGGAACCCCGCTCGAGTCGTTGGTTTCAGATTCGCTCCAGATAAACTAGTTCTGCACAAAGAGACGCTGAACCTACTGGAGAACGAACGCCGATGACACTTCGGGTTGCCATCATCCATCCCTGGTTTCCTCAGTATCGAGCGGGCTTGTTCCACAGGATGAAGCTCGACGCCAAAGCAAAGGGCATCGAACTCGATATCTTCCATGGCCCGCCACCCAAAGAGTGGCAAGACCGGAACGACTCAATCGTCAACGATGACGCCAGCCAACTTCCCACACTCTCATTTCGTGTTGGCAGGACGAGCATAACAAGTAAGGCTCTTGGGCCGCTCACTAGAAGAGGTCCTTACGATCTCATAGTGGCCGAGCAGGCAATCAGACATCTTGAACTTTACCGCCTCCTCCTGCGGCCCCACCGGACGCGGCTCGGCTTATGGGGACACGGTCGCACTTACACGGCGGATATCCCACAGCTGCAGGAACGCCTCAAGACGCGAATCACCAATGCTTGCGGATGGTTCTTCGGTTATACGCCGAACGGCGTCACATCGGTCGTTGAGGCAGGGTTCGATCCCGACCGTACGACCACGCTTTTCAACACGATAGACACAGACCGGCTTCGAATAGATCTCCGCCAAGTTACTACGGACGACAAGACCAATTACCGTCGGCGATACGGGACGCAGCCCATTCTCTTCCTCGGAGCACTGGACGAGAGCAAAAAGGTTCCGCTGCTGATCGAGTCATTCAAGACCGCCGCGAAGACCAACCCAGCCCTGTCTTTGGTCGTGGCTGGCGAAGGGCCGCTATTGTCTTACGTCCTGGACCAGAGCTCGCAGGCTACTGGAGTACATTACGCCGGGAGCCTCTCGGGGAAGGACAAGGCCATTGCGCTAGCAACATCATCGGCGCTTGCGGTGCCGGGCCGCGTAGGTCTTGTCGCAGTCGACGCGCTCGTCGCAGGCATACCGTTGGCCACCGTCCAAAGCGCCTATCACGCCCCGGAATTCGAGTACTTACGACCGGACGTCGACGTCTTCATCGGTTCAGCAACCGGGTCGGACTACGCGCAGGTGCTAACTCAGATCGCTCAGCGAGAACGGCGGGATCAAGCGGAGCCAGAATCGCCCGTGCTCCCATTGTTGACGGTGGCGGGTATGTCAGACCGATTTATCAAAGGCCTTATAGGCTGGGCTTATTCGGAAGACATCACGCAGAAATGAGCCAAGATGACGAGAAGCCGGCATACCCCATGGTCCACGCGATAATTGCCTGCCGAAACCGCAAGGAACTAACGGTGCGGACGGTGGTCGCCATCGCGGAGATCTTGGATCGACTATGCACGCACGGATCCATCACGGTTTTTGATGACGGATCCACCGATGGTACGTCTGCGGCAGTCCGAACAGCCCTGCCTTCGGTCCGTATAGTTACCGGCGACGGAGACAATTATTGGGCCGCTTCAATGGCCAAGGCGGAGCAACTCGTACTGGAGAGCTCAACCACCGGTCAACGCGACTTTATTCTTTGGCTGAATGACGACGTCGAGCTAGATCCGGTTGAAGCTCGATTAGCCATACTTTGCGCACAAAAAAACGATGGCATCCTGGTGGGGGCCACGGTCGGAGCCGATGGAAGCGTGACCTATTCCGGTTTGATTCCCCGACCGCGACGCCCACTGACGTTTTCCAGAGTTACCCCTAGTGGGGCGGAACAGCGGGTTGCAACGTTTAACGGAAACTTTGTTCTAGTTCCGGTCCACGACGCGAAAAAGCTTGGCGGAATTGACGGAGGATTCTCTCACGGCCTAGCCGATATTGACTATGGCCTGCGCGCCACGCGCGAAGGCGTGCGGATCGTTCTTTTCGGCACGCCGATAGGCGAATGCAGCCGCAATACCGTCACGCACCAACCCATTCGCTGTGCATGGCGGGACGCTCGAGGACCAAAGGGCGGCCTAAATCCCGCAAATCTCGATCGCTTCCTTGCTCGACATGCCGAGCGTTACACCCAGCGTTACTGGAAATTCGCTCTCCCCGCTAGTTGGCTCGCAAAGCGTCTTGCTCCAGCATTCACCCGGCGTTGATCGAGACCGTCCGAACTTGAATCCAGAATAGTGGACCAAATGCCTTCCAAGCCATCGTCCGTGTCGGTGCAAAAGCTCTCCGAGTTTCCCTTTCACCTTGGCTTTATGAATCCCGATACTTCGATTCGAACCGAAAGATTTGGCTCGCCGGACTCCGATATTCGAGTCTCTGTGGTCATGCCGGTCCACAATCAGGGGCCAATCATCGGCAAGGTGCTCGAACATTTACAGCTGTCCATGACTCTAGATTACGAACTGATACTCATTCTCGACGACTGCACTGATCGAACGCGGCAGGAAGTAGACGGCTGGCTCGACAAGGCATTGAGCCAAGCAATTCTCCACGAGATTGTTGTCGTGACCACCGACGTGGCCGTCTACGAGACAATCTCTGATTCAATCGGATTTCACTACGCATCTTCTTCCATCTATCTCGAAGTGCAAGCGGATATGATACTGAACGACCCAGGTTTTGATGCGCGACTGCGCGAAGCGCTCGACACCATGCCGGACCTCGTTGCCGTCAGCGGCCGTGGGGTTGACACGTTTGCTGCTTGTACGCCCATCGATAGGTTGCGGCAGAAACTGGCCCATGTGATTAGACGAGCGGCTTTTCGGCGAGGTATCGCTTACCGAGCGACACGGCTCGAGTTCTTCCTGTTCAAGGGAGTCGGACGACTAGGCCCAGCCATCGAGCTTGTTGACAGAACGGAGCCTCACACTGTCTGGGTTGGTCATACCGTCATGCGGGGACCATTAGCTCTTTCCGCTCCGAAGTTGGGCGACCTAGGCGGGTTAGACACGAGCCGCTTCTTCCTCGGCGATGACGACCACAACCTCTGCCGCCGCGCATGGGTCGAGCGCCGATGGAGGGCCGCCTACATGCCAGTTCGTTTCATCTCACCTCTAGACGCCGGGAGCACTCGCAAGAAGCGCGACCCGCGCCGCCAGATGCGTCACGTAGAACTCGACCGGGCGTATAGTGAGGCGCAGAAATCGGTTGATCTCTTGGATCTCGACATAGAGTGGCGGAAAAAACCCCCAAGACTGGAAACTCGCTCAACCTTCGGGAACGGCTAGTGGGATGCGCAGAAATTCGCTTCTCTATGCTGGCACGCTGGCATTCGGTCAACTAGCGACAGCTGCCGCGTTTGCTCTGGCTGCCAGACACACATCGCCTACTACTTTCGGAGTACTGGCGTCCGGGATCGCCATCGGGGCGGTCTTAGCTGGTCTCCTCGATTTCGGACAAAGCAACTATCTCATTCGCGAAGTTGCGAAGGGGGGGCTTCTTCGACGCGAGGCCACCGACCGCCTCATCGTGAAATTGGCCGCCGGCCTCCTCGGGTCGTGCGCTGCCGTGGCGGCCGCGCTAGTCTTTACGAACGGCGGTCACAACGTACTTACTATCGTTCTGGCTGGAACTATCACGCTGATGGGCGCCCTGACAGTGCAAGCTCTGCAGGTTGAGCTCCGAGCCCGTGGGCGGTTCTTTTCGGTGTCCGTGTGTTCGGTTCTAGGTCGCATGAGCCTTGTGAGCGTGGTTACCCTAGGGGTCCTTCTAGGGGCTCAAGGTCACAAGGCACTGCTGGCTGGGCTGCTGACCTCCGGAGCCGTTGAGGCTTTCTCACTGTTCATCGCAAGGAGGCCGGGCCCCTACACAGGTGTAACGGCGAGGATTCGGGCATTGCCTATGCGAGATGCCTGGGGTGGGTCCACTGCTTATGGTGTGTCAGGTCTTGCGAGCGCTGCACAACAACTCGACGTTGTCGTTCTCGCGGCCTTTGGTGGCACTGGGGCGGCTGGCGTCTACGCCGCTGTAGCCCGCTGGACGAGCCCGCTTATTCTTCCGTCCTCTGCTATTACTCAGGTGGCAACACCGACCTGCGCAGCGGCGGTCAATGTTAAAAGTGGTTTGGCGCAACTCCGCCCGTTCTGGATTTTGATCGTCGCGAGCGCCGCACCATGTCTAGTGCTTGCTGCCTTCTCCGATCGGTTCACCGAACTCCTCCTCGGTCCAGCGTTTGCACAATCCGCTTCAGTGCTTGCCCTGCTAGCGGTCGGCGTGATTCCGACAATATTTGCGCAACCGGTGAATATGTTGTTGCAAGTGCAGAATCGCGACGCATCTATAGCGGTTTGGAGCACCATAGCGACCCTTATTCGGCTTGCTGGTGCCGGAACCCTAGGGGCATTTCTTGGAGCTAACGGCGGAGCGATATCCGTTATCCTCCAGCAGGTAGTTCTGTGCGTCGCCATAGGATTCATTCTTCGCAGTGCTATCCGCCGGGGCGGAGAGGCGTGATTTTGCTTCTCACGGCTACTGTCCGTCCGCAAGGCGTTCCAGGTCTCACCCTTCTGGATGCCGAGTTACGGCTGCAGCAGTACCGTGATTCTTTGCGATTCTGGGCCGGTCTGCGCAGTAGCAAATTCGACCGGATCATTCTAGCCGAGAACAGCCTGTCCTATGAAGAATTATCTTCGTTGTTCTCCGACTTCAATGACGCTCGAATCTTATTGGTCTCGGTGGGGCCCCCAAGTGCGGACGCAGTGTCGCGCGGTAAAGGCGCGTGCGAGGCCGACCTTATCGCAAAGGCAATGAGGTCACCGGAACTCATCGAGTTGCAAGGTTTCGTCTGGAAATGCACCGGTCGATTGCGGGTGACCAACTTCGCAACGACCACATGCCGACTGTCGCAAGGACGGGTGATGACGTATGACATCCCCCGCGACCAGTCGAACTGGGCTGACAGTCGCCTCTTCGGGGCGCCCGTAGACGTGATGACACACTTCGCGGACTTGGCGGTCGTGTCTGTAAATGAGGAGCAGGGCACAGACCTTGAGTCCGTGCTTGCGAAATGGGCGGGCATCGCTGGCCCTGGAGGGACGGCGAATCTGCGCTGCAAGCCACGATTCAGCGGCCAGTCTGGAACCACTGGAACCCTCTACGCTGCAAGTCGACGCGACCGCTGGTTGCGGCAGCCCGCTGAGATTGCGTACCGTGCGCTAGTCCGCACCGGGATTGGGAGACGGTTATGCTAGGTCTCAGTGCAGCAGTTCTCGCTGGCGGAGTCTTTTGCTACATCTTCGGCGGGCTCGTTTCGGCGCATCCTAGAGCTGGCGTCGCACTGACTTCGGCCGTTGTCTTATCTTTATTTGATGTTCCTCGGTTGCCTGTGGTTTCAGTTAGTGGATTCTCAGTAGAGGTTCCCGATATTATTGGGGCGCTTCTCTTGTCCGCAGCGGTGTTCAACCGGAGCAAGCGCCAACCCGGGCGAGAGCATCTGGGCACGGCACTCCTAGCCATTTCAACTCTCACACTGATTGGCATATTGCGAGGCGTCGAAGAATACGGCATTGGTCCGACCATCGTCGAGGCTCGGCTGATATTGTTGCCACTCACTGCCGTCGCCTGGGCTTCGTCGGTCGGGCGCAGCTGGGAGATTGAGAACGCGGTCTTTCGGAGTTCGCTTGTCTACCTGGGATTTGGGTTAGTCGTCGTTGCCCTTTACCACTCGGTTAGATTTGGCGTAGGCACATCCTCTAGCCGGTTCATCACGATCGATGGAGTCGAGCAGTCCTCCAGGGTGTTAACCCAGATCCAGGCTCTCATGTTATTGCTAGGGGCACTTGTTGCTGTCGAGCGCTGGATCTCTGGACGAGGGAGAATCTGGTTCTGGGTTGCAGCGCTATTTTTGCTATCGATAGTAATCTCCCAACAGAGATCCGTCTGGCTTGCATCTGTTGCCGCCCTGGTTGTTGCCTACGCATGTTCAGACAGAAGCCGCAGGGGTCGTTTCAACTTGGCCTTTGCCCTAGCCGCTGTTGCGGGACTCGTTGGTCTCGCGGCCGTCCCGGCTGCATTCGCTGGGATCCTTGGTTCAGGGGAGGACACTGCGACATACGACTCACGCTCTTACGGCTGGGGTCAGCTTCTTCAGCTCTTCTGGGATTCGGGGTGGACCAGCAGGCTATTCGGTCTCCCGTTCGGTGCCGGGTTCGACCGTCTTGACACTAATGGTCTTCTCGTATCATTCTCGCCTCACAATTGGTACCTGTTAATCCTGCTCCGCCTGGGTTTGATCGGGCTCGCTGCGTTCATCTACTTGATATTCTCATCGATGAGATCCGTGTTGCGGCGGCCTGATCGTCGGATCGGTGCCCCAGTTGCTGCTGCGGTACTGGTGTTCTGCTGGACGTATGGATTGTCATGGGTCTTAGCGATCTTCCTGGCCCGGAGCGTGACGGGATTTGAGCCGGCGGATCGAGGTGCGGCGGAGATGGAGCCTCGCAAGATGGAGAAGATGTGAAGGTCTTGCACCTGCTTGGAGCATTGAGGCCCAGCGGGATGGAACGAATGCTCGTATCTGCGGCCAAGCACTTTGAATCGGCGAAAGTTGATTCTTTCGTGTTGGGACGGCACGACCCGAGCGAATTTGGGTTGACCTTAGCCGATGTAGGATACAACGTGAGTTACTTACGCACGGGCAGGTGGGGGGACCTTAAAGACATCCGTACTGCAATTCGCGAAATAGATCCCGACATCGTCCACATCCATACCGAGGGTTTTTATCTACCGACGGTCATTGCAGTGCGAATGGCGGCGGGTAGAAGGCGCACAGTGCTGCGCACCGTTCATAACATCTTCACTCCGATGGGCATTGGTCGGCTGCAACGCCGTGTACAAATTGCTGCCACCAGCCGTCTGGTCGATGCCGTCTCCGCACCCTCAATCGATGTTCAAGAGAACGAAGCCGACCAGGGAAGACATTGTCGTGTCATATCGAATTGGGTGGCTGACGATTTTGTCCGGCATTCAGCGAGGGGTCTCGTAACGCCGGGCCGTCCACCCACGATGGCTATCGTGGGGAATTGCTCATCGATCAAGAATCATGCTTTGGCCATCCGCGTGGCCGGTGAACTTGGTCACAGAATTATTCACCTCGGCGACGAGAGCGGCATTGACGAGGAAGAGACGCAACTTCTAGATGAACTAGCGAAGGCTGGCAGGGTGGATTTTCGAGGCGTCGGAGATCCTCGCCTATGGCTGGGTATGGCTGACTACTTCGCGATGCCCAGCCAAAGAGAGGGAATGCCCGTCGCTCTGGCCGAGGCCCTCCAGGTGGGGCTCCGGTGTGTTGTGGCCAATCGGCCTGGTTTCGCCTGGTCAGTAGTCGATAATCGCGTTCAGCAATCGGCATTGTGCGACAAACAATGGCGGGCTTCGGTCCTGTCCGTGCTTGGTGCGGGCAAGGCCGAATCGCAAGAGCTGGACTACTCCGCCGCAAGTAACGTTGGTGCGCTTATAAGTTGGTACAGGGAGCACTGTCCGCCCTTTTAGGGCAACTCAGGCCGCCCACGAAGGCCCGAGATGACGTGTGACAGGAGTCCTGATTCATGAAGCGGCGCTGCAACGGTAGGACTCAGGCGACGGCGGAGGCGGCGAAGGGCACCCCGGTCCACACGTCCTCATCACCTGCTCGGAATGCGGGGAGAATCAACGCGCGGAGGAGGCCGGAGACGTCACGGAACAGCGCTTCCGACAGTGGCCCGACCACCCGGAGATCCGCCAGCAGATCCGGTAGGTCGTCCGCTCCTGCTGCCACCGATCGGAATCGCCGAGCGCCGGCCAGTGCGGCGACCACGGCGCGGAAGTGCCCGTCGGCATCGGCCGACATTGGCCCCACCACCTGAGGCAACCCGCGGAGCAACACCGCCGCCTCCTGCAACGTAAACGTGCTCCGCAGGCCACGAGGATTCAGCGCCAACACCGCGTCCCGCTGTATCCCCCCCATCGTCAGGGTCAGGTCTGCGCCACCCAGGACTGCCGGGCTCATCCACCGCGCTCGGTGCTCGCTTGCGTCGATGCCACGCTCGGCCAACACCTGTTGGGCGACCGCGGGCATTGGTGCGCCAACCTCGGCACGGACACCGACGCTGAAGACTTGGACTCTCTCCCGGTCGGGGTCCCACTCGCTCAGCAGTCTCCGCGATATGAGCTCTGCCATCGCGGAGCCCCACACGTTGGTCGTGCAGACGAAGACGATGCGCATGGCCATGACGTTAGGGACCGTTCAGTCACGGAGATGAGCGACGCGCTCACTCACGGTGGACAGACCTGGCAGTGCTGACTAGGCAGCAGTCGACAGTTCGGGGCGGCGCACCGGCGTGCCGCGCAGGCCGACGACGGCCGCGACCACTCCCCCGGCGTTGCCTGCCAGCAGGCCGGCCACGGCCGTGACCACGAGGTCGGCCCCGGTCGAGCCCAGCACCAGACCGACGCTCAGGGCGACGGCGAGCCCGGTCAGCAGGCCGATCGCCAGCAGCCACCAGCCGCGCCGCAAGATCTGCTGCGCTTCTGCGCCCATCGTTGGCACCCCTCACCACACCGTGCCGGTGGGAAGTCGACCGGCGAGCAGGACCGTAGCGTGATCAGCCCGCTACGAGCGGCGATTGGTGCAGGTGTCGCCCACCCTCAGCCCCGGCCGCCCCACGGGCCCCAGGGGGCTGTCAGCTGGAGCGCGCAGTGTCCACCAGCGGGGCGATGAGGTCGCCCAGGTAGGAGTGGCCGGCGTCCAGCAGCGAGATGCCGTCGGCGGGAGACACCAGGCCGGCGGGGGCGGCGAACCAGCCTCGCGTCAGCGGGTCGACGTACGTGGCGCCCGCGGCCTGCGCCGCCGCCTGCACCGCGGTCGAGACCGCGGTCAGCTCTGCCGGGGCGGCCGCGCTGCTCCAGCAGGGGCCGATCACCAGCAACCGGGTGCTGGGGTCGGCGGCCAGGATGGCCGCGAAGGTCGCGCTGGCCGCCGCCTGCACCTCGGCGGGGTCTGCGGCCACGTCGTTCCGGCTGCCGAACACCACCGTGACCGATGCATCCGCCGGCGGCTGTGCCTGTACCAGCTGCGGGTAGGTCTGACCGGTCGATCCCGGACGCACGTACCCGGCCAACGTCGCGGCGCTCAGCTGCAGCTGCATGTCCAGCTGCTGGGCCACGAGAGCGGGCCAGCCGGCCGCACCGGTGCCGCCCTCGGAGTTGCCCGACGAGTACCCGTCCCCGTACACGGCCAGCACACCGGGGTCACCGGTCGTCTCCGGCGCCGACGAGCCCGGAGCGGACGACCTCGTACCGGTGGCCGGGGCCGTCGTCCGCGGGCTCGTCGTCCCGGTGGTCGCGGCGGCGACCGACCTCGTCGGCCCCGGCTCGGAGTTCTGCCGCTGCACCAGCAGCAGGACGAGCCCGACGTTGGCCAGCAGCAGGACCACGATCGCGATCAGACCCCACCGCGGAGGGCGCTCGAAGGCCATCACGCGACCAGGCTAGAGAGCGCAACGGGCCCCACCTACCGCCGTCGGCGGTTCGTCACCGGCAGCAACCGCAGGGCCACCGGTCCTGCCCTCACCCGGGTACCCCGCCGACCTCCCGGGAGTCCCAGCGGCGGCGAGGCACGTTGACCCGGGGCCGCACCGTCCCGACAATCGCCGGGTCGCTGGGCACCTCGGCCGGGCGGTCCCACCACTCGGGGAGCCACCATGACCTACGCCGACCACACCCCACCGCCGGGCTACGTCGCCACAGCCCCGGCCGCAGGCGCCCCCGAGACGCGGATGCCGGGCATCGGGGCTGCGGCCGCCGTCCTCGGGTTCGTCGAGGCCGGCCTGGCACTGGGCGTCGTCGCCTACGTGCTGGTCATGCTGGCCTCGTTCGGCGGTGTCGGCTCGGACATCGCCGGCGCCGTCGTCGTCCTGGTCGGCAGCATCGTGCTCAGCGGCCTCCTGCTGCTGGGCAGCCTGTTCCTGGTGCGCCGGAGCGGCCGCAGGCTGCTCGTCGGCGCCACCATCGCCGAGGGGGTCCTGGTGCTTGGCCTCGGCATCTGGGCGCTGGCCGACAGCTCGACCATGGCCGTCTCCTACGCCGACTATCCCTACGACGACTACGGGTACAGCTCGACGTCCTCCGGCCCGGGAGCTGCCGTCGTCGTGGCGCTGCTGACCGTCCTCATGGTGGCGCTCGCGCTGCCCGTTGTCCGCCTCGCGCTCGTTGCGCAGCCCGCCGTCGGCAGCTGGCTGCGGACCCGTCCGCCGGCCGCGCCGGTCTGGTCGGCCGAGACCCAGCAGTGGACCGCGCCCCGTTCCGGCAGCGGCGTCGTGCTTGCGTTGCTGGCGCCAGTTGCGCTGCTGCTGGTCGCCACCATCGTCGTGCTGTCGACCGCTGAGGACTCCGTCGACTACGGCATCGCCGACGGCGCGGCCGGGGTGTACGGCACCGACTCGGAGTGGTCCTACCTCTACGACGGCGGCGACCCGGTCGCACCGCCCACCAGCGACGACCCCGAGTTCGAGGCGCGCTACGACGACGACGCCCAGGACTGCTTCGGCGGCGACCTCGGCGCCTGCGACGACCTGTACAGCGAGACCGAGGTCGGCAGCCTGTACGAGTGGCTGGGCAGCACCTGCGGTGGCCGGGAGGAGTTCGAGACCTACGGGAGCTGCGAGTAGCCGCTCTACCCCGGCGACTCACGCGCGGGCGTAACCACAGCTCAGTCGTTGCGGATGCGCCCCGAGCTGGTCAGCGCTGGCCATAGGCGGTTTTGCTCTGCAGCCCCCCTCGGCTCAGGTAGCGGCTCGTCCCTTGCTAATCTGGCCTGACGGATCCGCGACTGTCCTCCGTCACCCCGAGCAAGCCTGCGGCGACCAGAAGTGGGCACTACCTGTCCCCGCGTGGCACATGGTCTCAGCGTCAGTTGATAGTTACCGTGGGTAAGTGCCGTGGTGGTCTGGGTGTTCGCGTGGATGGCCTTGGCGGTGAGCCTGGCCGTCATCGTCAGCGCCGCCATCCACCTCGCTGAACGTCGCCGGCACGTCGAGCAGCCGAAGCCTGACCACGACCGTGAGCCACCCGCGGCGGCGGTGCTGTAGCTGGCAGCGACTAGCGGGTCACGCAGGCTCCAGCACCAGGCTGGCGGCCAGCAGGGTGCCGGGGCCGGGCGCGATCGTGTAGGCCTGGGTGCCGGTGAGGCCGGGGTGGCGCGGACCTCGTCGGCGATGACGGAGCCGGCGACGGCGGCGTTGGCGTTGCGGCGGGTGGTCATGCCGGCCGGGAAGCCGGCGGACGTGCCGCCGGCGCTGGTGTGGATCCCGAAGGCCACCAGCAGCGGGTTGGCCGCTGCCCGTTGACGTACACCGACCAGCGGAACTGGCGCGTCAGGAGCACCGTCCCGCGCTCGACGTCGTAGGGCAGCACCGCCTCCGCCGTCCCCGCGGTCGTAGGTGTCCCGTAACCGGGGTGCTGCAGCTGCCGTCGGCCCGCCGCTGGTCGAACCCCGTCCTCCGCAGCACGTGGCAGCCCGCGCACAGCAGCTCCACGTTGCGGACCACGACGTAGGGTTTGAGGTCGAGATCACGCCCAGTCGGGTGCAGCCCGGAGCGCCCACGGGCATCGGAGACATCGGCGCCGGACTGGTCCTGGGGAGTCACGGCCGGCAGCCAAGGGCGGCTCCGGGCTGCGCTGATTCGGGGAACCTAGGCTCGACGGGTTCGTGTACACCGTCCGCGTGGCTCGTCGGGGCCATCGCCCGGAGTCCTGGCAGCCGTCCGCAGACCCACCTGGAGGACCTCGTGCCCGTAGCAGTCTTCGGCACCGCCCAGTTCGCCGACGTGCCCCGCGATGCCCCGCAGCACCTGCTCCAGGTCGCGTGGGACGCCGGCTTCCGCCGCTTCGACACCGCCCCCCTGTACGCCTTCGGGCAGGCCGAGGAGGTCCTCGGCCGGTTCCTCGCCGGCCGGGACGACGTGCAGGGCGTGACCACCAAGGTGGGCCTGGCGCCGCAGCCCGACCGCCCGCTCCGCCGCCGGGTCGTCGGGGTGGCCAAGGCCGCCCTGCCCGCACCGCTGCTGGCCCGTGCGAAGGGCGTGCTGCGGCCGGCGCCTGGCCAATCCGCTCCGCGGGAGATGGCCAGCGGGCGGTTCGGGGTCACCGAGGTCCGTTCGTCGGTGGAGACCTCGCTGCGCCGACTGGGCGGCCGGGTCGACCGGCTGCTGCTGCACGAGGTGCGCCCGCACGACGTCACCACCGAACTGCTGGACCTGCTCGCAGGCGTCGTCGAGCGCGGGGACGTCGGCAGCGTCGGTGTCGCCACCCAGAACCACGACACCCTCGGCGCCCTGGCGGCCGGGGGCGAGCTGTTCACCGCCGCCAACACCGCCGTCGGGCCGTTGCACACCCCCGTCGCCCTGCCCGACCACGTCGTGGCCCGGACCGGGCACGGACTCCTCGGCGGCGGTGGCGAGCACCTGCGCCGCCTGCAGGCGGTCCTGGCCGACGACCCGACCCGCGCGCAGCGCTGGCAGGAGGTCACCCGGGACACCGAATTCGCCGGGCCCCGGGGGCTCGGCCACGCCCTGCTCGCCCGCGGCGCCGAACTCGACGTCACCGAGGTGATCGTGGGCAGCACCACCGAGCGCAACGTGGCCCCGGCGTTCGCCTTCGCCCACAGGGACGACGTCCTGCCGGAGCCGGTGTCAGCGGCGCTGGCCGACCTCGTGCAGGTCGTGCGTGCGTTGCCGTCGACCGACTGAGCCGGTCAGGCCTCGCTGGGCAGGGCGGCCGACCAGTCAGTCGGCACGGTCAACGCGTCCTCCAGTGCTACGGAGTCCTCGGCGCGCCGACCGAACCACATCCCGGTCGCCACCGCCACCACCGGAGCCGAGGCCAACCACCCGACGACACCGCCCACCACCCACCAGGTCACGCCGTATGGATACGGCACCGGTGTCACTGTGTAAAGCACCAGCCACGGTGTGTCATCTTCGAGCGGTGGGCGATCCCAGTTGCCCCGCCGTCCCGGCTCAGTACGCGCCGGACCCCTTGGCCACGGCGCCGACGGTCTTGGCCAGGATCATGAAGTCGAAGGACAGCGACCAGTTCTCGACGTACCGGACGTCGATGCGCACCGACTCGTCCCAGGACAGGTCCGACCGACCGCTGACCTGCCACAGGCCGGTGATGCCCGGCTTGACCAGCAGTCGACGGCGCATGTCCACCCCGTACTGCTCGACCTCGCGGGTGACGTGCGGGCGCGGACCCACCAGCGACATGCTGCCGCCGAGCACGTTGAACAGCTGCGGGAGCTCGTCCAGCGAGTAGCGCCGGAGCACCGCGCCGACCCGGGTCACCCGCGGGTCCGTGCGCATCTTGAACTGGACTTCGTTGCCCTCGTTGGAGGCCTCGAAGAGATCCTGCACCTGGTGCTCGGCACCCGGACGCATGCTGCGGAACTTGAGCACCTGGAAGGGCTCGCCGTCCATGCCGATGCGCTGGTGCCGGAAGAAGACCGGACCCGGGCTGGTCACCTTGACGGCCAGCGCGATGGCCACGAGGACCGGCGCGGTCATCAGGATCAGCGCAGCGGCGACGACCTTGTCGAAGGCCGTCTTGGCCCAGCGCCGCGGGCCGGTGAACTCCGGTCGCTCCATGTGCAGCAGCGGCAGTCCGGCGACCGGCCGGATGGCCACCCGGGTGCCGACGATCTCGGTGACCGCGGGGGCCAGCAGCAGCTCGGTCTTGGTCGACTCCAACTCCCAGCCCAGCCGACGCAGGGCCGAGCCGTCCAGCTCGGGCGAGGGCAGCACGGCCACGGTGTCCACGTCGAACCGGCGGACCACCTCCGCGACCTGGGTCATGTCACCCAGCACCGGCAATCCGTCGAACGCCGTCGGGGGCTCACCGTCCGCGGCCGGCGGCACGATGCAGCCCACGACCTTGTAGCCGTGGTGGGCCTCGCGATCGATCTGGGCGTGCAGGGCCGCCACCGCCGCGCGGTGCCCGACGATCACCGTGGTCTGGCCGTGCTTGCCGGCGATGCGCTGGTGGTGCAGCACCTTGCGCTGGACCCACCGCGACAGCAACGTCAGGAACAGCGCGAGGGGGATGACCGTCATCGTGAAGCCACGAGCCAGGTCGATCTTCAACGCCCAGGACACGAATGCCGCAGAGCCCAGCAGGGCCAGCGCGGCCCGGGCCACCCGACGGTATTCCTCGGGCCCCAGCCAGAGGTAGCGCTCCTCGTAGCTGCGCGAGACGAACATGAGCGCCAGCCAGCCCAGCGGCATGGTGAACGCGAGGAAACGGGCGGCGGACTGCGGCACCCCGTCGAGGGGTGCGTTCGCGCTGAAGTGGAACCAATAGCTGACGGCCGTGGCCAGGGCCGCCGCGAGGACGTCGGTCAACACGAGCCGGCGCCGGTAGGTGCTCCGCCACTCACGGCGGGCCTCGGCACCCTGCCCCCGGACGAAGGCCTCCATCGGACGCGTCCACCAGCGGGCCCGGGCAACGGCCCGTCGCCTCGCCGCGCCGCCGGACACCGGCGTCGCGTGGTGGAGCACATGCTGCTGGTGGTCGATCACCGGATGTAGAACCTCCGTGCCGGAGCACGATGTGCCCCGCCTCGTCCTTCGTTGCCGCCCCCCGTTGGACGTCCTGACCAGGTGAAGCTACCCACTCCGGTGACTCTCGGTAAGACCAGCCGACGTCGCGGTCTCGGAATACGCCCAGCCGGGTGCCGACGATGTGCTCAGAGCGCTCCAACCTGAACACGGACGGTGACGACGCCCGCAAGCCGGGGTGGATGCCTGATGGCTCCCCGGCGACCAGCACGCCGGAGTGAGGTGCCCCACACCGCGCATCCGGCCACCCGATCGGGCAGGCGTGGCCCCGCTGGCCGGGCAGAGCTCTACCCTCGGTCGCTGACAGCCCCCTGTCGCCGGCACCGCGTCGAGCGAGTCTGTCGGTAGAGGAGGTCGCCGTGCCCGCCCGCGACCGCGCACCACGGCACGCTGCTCCCGAGGAGCCCGTCACCGCACAGCCGGTCGACGCCGTGCCCGACATCGCCTACGGCGAGGGGGCGATGACCGGTCTCGGGGACGAGGTCACCAGCAGCAAGGGCACCCTCCGGGGCGGCCTGTGGAACGCGGCCGCCACCGTGCTGCCCATGGGCAGCACCCTGGCCCTCTCGATCGTGATCAGCCGGGAGCTGGGCGCCGCCGTGCTCGGCGAGCAGAGCGTCATCGCCTACGTCGCGTCGCTGCTGGTGTCCGTGCTGATCTTCTCCTTCACCAACGCGAGCATCCAGCTGCTGGCCACCGCCGTGGGCAGTCGCGACGACGACCGCCTGGCCTGGCTGGCCCGCTGGTCGGCCTCGGCGCACCTGTCCGGCGGCATCCTCGCTGCGGCCGTGATGACCGGCATCGGCATCGTGCGCGACGACTACAAGCTGCTCTGGTTCCTGGCCGCGGCAACCGCCCTCGCCGACGCCCTCGGCTGGTCACGGACGGTGCGCGACATCGCCCACCGTGGCTGGACCCGGACCTCGCGCCGCAGGCTCATCGCCCAGGCGGCCGCGCCGCTCATGTCCATCGCCGCCATCTACGCCGGCTGGGGCATCGAGGGCGTCTTCGCCGCCCAGCTGTCGGTGGCGGTAGCCCTGCTGGTCGCGTTGGCGCTGCTGGACCGCTCGCTCCCGCGGCCGCCGCGCCGGCCCAGCGGCCGGCCGGCCTGGCGACCGGTGGCGCGCACCTGGTTGATGTTCTCGGGATCACTGTTGATCGGCCAGATCATCCAGCGCCGCATCGAGCTGGTCTTCCTCGACCGATACCACGACGGACCGACCGTCGCCATGTTCTCGGTCGCGGCCAACGTCATCACCATCCCGGTCGTCCTGACCAGCACGCTGATCGGCGCCTCGCTCCCGGCCATCGCCGCCCGCTACGTGCAGGACCCCGGCGCGGTCGCAGCCGTCATGGGCCGCACCGCCCGGGTGGTGTGCACCCTCGGCGTCCTCCTCAGCGCGGCGACCTTCGCCGTCGGCCCCGGACTGGTGCGCACCGCCTACGGCCCCGAGTTCACCGAGGCCGCCGAAGTCGTCCGGTACCTGGCTCTGATGTTGCTGGTCGTCCCCGTCGGCCAGGTCTGCACCACCCTGTGGACCGGCATCGGGCGGCTGGCACCGGTGCTGTGGTGCGGGGGCATCGCTGCGCTCACCGACATCGGGCTCTCCCTGGCCCTCATCCCGCCCTTCTCGCTCACCGGGGCGGCTGCGGCGACCTTCGCCGCGCAGACCGTCGGGGCAGTGCTCATCCTGGCCTACACGCTCCGCCAGGGCGTCGCGCTGCGGCTGTCCGCCTGGCGCCTGCTGGCCTCCGTGGCGGTCAGCGTCGCGGCCGCAGCCACCGCGGTGCTGGTGCGCGAGCAGGTCGACGGGTTGCTCGGTGACCTGTGCGCCGGCACCGCGTTCGTCGTCGTCGCCACGGTGGGCGTACGGCTGGCGCGCGTGTTCGCCGCCGACGACCTCCACTGGCTCGCCGACGCCCTGCCCGGGCCCGCCGGCCGCGCCGTCCGCCTTCTCGCGCCATGACCCGCCCGATCCGAGGAGCCGTCCTGCGCATCGCCCACGTCGTCGTCACCCCCGCCTTCGCCGGCACCGAGCGCTACGTGGTCGAGGTGGCCGCCACCCAGGCCGCCAGGGGCCACCAGGTGGTGGTCGTGGGCGGCGAGCCCGACCGCATGAGGCAGCTCCTCCCCCCCGAGGTCGACTGGCTGCCCGGAGACACCGCGCGGGCAGCTCTGACCTCGCTGCGCGGCGCCGGCCGGCAGGAGGTCGTGCACTCGCACATGACCAAGGCGGACTTCGTCGCCCTCATGGCTGCCCCGGCCACCCGGGGACGACGTTTCGCCACCCGGCACATCACTGCGCCCCGCGGCTACGGCCGGCTGGCCCGGTTGCTGGCGCCGCTGGTCCGGCGGGCCCTGCGCGCCGAGATCGCGGTGAGCGAGTTCGTCGCGGGGGAGCTCGAGAGCCGCCCCGACGCCGTGCTGCTGAACGGGGTCCGCCCGCAGCAGCCCGGTCCGGACCGACGACGGGACACCGTCCTGGTCGCCCAGCGGCTGGCGCCGGAGAAGGACACGTCCACGGCACTGGCTGCGTTCGCCGCCTCGGGCCTGGCGGCCGGCGGCTGGACCCTCACCGTCGCCGGGGACGGCCCCGAACGCGCCTTCCTGGAGCGCCGGGCGCAGGAGCTCGGCATCGCCGACGCCGTGCTGTTCACCGGGTGGGTCGACGACCCCGCCGATCTGCTGGCCGGCTCGGCGATGCTGCTGTCCACCGCGCCCGCCGAGCCGTGCGGGCTGTCGATCCTGGAGGCGATGGCCGTGGCCACCCCCGTCGTGGCTGCCGCTGCGGGCGGACCGCTGGAGACCGTGGGCCGGGCACCCGGTGCAGCACTGTTCCCCCCGGGCGACGTGGAGGCGGCCGGGCGCGCCCTGGCCCGTCTGGCCGGGGACCCTGCGGCGCGCGCGGCCTACGGCGCTGCCCTGCAGGACCTGCAGCGGTCCCGGTTCGACCTGCCGGGGCACGTCGACCGGCTGGAGCAGATCTACCGGCGCTGACCCCGCAGGCCCAGCATGGCCCGCTTGGCGCCCCGCAACGCCCGGCGGTGCACCGGTGCGGTGGAGAAGTCGATGACCCAGGCGCGCCGGGTCTGCTGGCCGACGTTGCCGCGGGCACCGTGCACGAGGTAGAAGTCGTGCATCGTCACCCCGCCCGCCGCGCAGGGCACGTCGACCGCGGCCTCGTCCGCGACCTCCAGGTGGAACACCTGCTTGCCGCCGGCCCCGGCTCGCACCAGGTGCGGCAGGCGGCCGGCGAGGTGGCTGCGTGGCACGTACCGCATGCACCCGTCGGCGACCTCGGTGTCCTGGAACGGCACCCAGATGGCCAGCCCGTGGTCGAGCACCTGGTCGAACCCGGCGTCCTGGTGCCAGGAGGTCTGCCCGCCGATGCCCGGCGGCTTGTAGATGGCGTGGTCGTAGGTGGAGTAGGTGGCCGGACCCAGCACGGCCCGCGCCACCTCGTGGGCGGCTGACCAGACCGCGGTCTTCGTCAGGCGGGGTTCCAGGGCCGCGCAGTCGAGCACCTCGGGCACCGTCGGCCGCTGCGGATCGCCACCGGCCCCGAGGTCGTGCGCCTTGTCGGCGGGGAGCTCGGCGAACCGGTCGAACAGACCGTCGAGCAGCCGCCGGGCCTCGGCCAGCTCGGCCGGGCTCACGCCCAGCTCGGGGAGGTGCGCGTAGCCCTCGGCCCGCACCTGTCCGGCGAGGTGGGCGAAGCGGCCTGCCGTGGTCGTCGTGGTCACCGGCTGAACCGTAGATCGACATCGGGCGCCCCGCAGCCCGCGCCCGGCAGAGCTCCCTCCCGTGCCCCGGCCTCAGGCCGGGTGGCCAACCCCCTGCCGGGACCGGTCCGCCAGGTGGTCGGCCAACCTCAGCGCGAGGGCGACGATGGTGAGGGTCGGGTTCGCGTACCCGGCGATGGGGAACACGCTGCTGCTGGCCACGTACAGGCCCCGCACCCCGTGCACCCGCAGGTCCGGGTCCACCACCCCGGCCCTCGGATCGGTCGACATCCGGGTGGTACCAGCAGGGTGGAACGCATCGGCCACGCTCTCCCGCCACGCTGCGTCGTCGGTCATGGCAGGCAGCTCCGTGACCTCGGCCAGACCGTTCCTGCGCAGGTCCTCGGCCACCCAGCGGGCCATGGTGCGACTCGTGCGGACCTCGACGTCCGAGACGCGCCAGTCGACCCGCGGGGAAGGCAGCCCGAAGGCGTCCCGATGGTCGGGGTCCAGCGTGACCCGGCTCTCCGGGTCGGGGACCTGCTCCAGCCACACGTCCAGCCGCACCCGTGAGGCGGGACGTCCCGAGGCCAGTCCGCGGACCCAGCGCCGCCAGCCCGTGCGCACCGTGGGGACGACGGCCCGCGCCGCCAACCGCACGTCACCCGCCAGGTCCTCGGGCAACCGGCGGCGGCGCAGGGCGTCGACGACCCGGCGGACCGCGTCCAGCTCCGGGTCGTCGACCTCGTGCACCAGCACGGCGTTGGCCGCGACCAACTGCTCGCGCTCCTGGGCCTCCGGGGCCAGCCGGACCTTGGGCCAGATCCGTGCGTCGCGGGCGAAGAGGTGCGACGTGCGGTCCTGCAGCCAGGCACGTCGGGTGGGCTCCACCTCGAGCAGAGCCGCGACCGGGTGGTCCTGCAGGTAGCGACCGGTGAGCTCCCGCCCGGTGCCCAGCCCGACGCCCTCCCGATCGGACAGCATGAGCAGCCGGGCGCTCTCGACCGCCCCTGCGGCGATCACCACGGTCCCTGCGGTGAGGAACAGCTCCCGGCCGGCCGCGTCGCGCAGCTCCACTCCGGTCACCCGGTCGTCCTCGACCCGCACCCCGACCGCGGTCGCCCGCACCAGGGTCAGCAGCGACGGTGAGGTGCGCAGGTGCTGCCGGAACCGGTCGCCCAGGTGGGGCAGGGGCGCGTACTCGGCGAAGTCGTCCAGCAACCGGTCACCCGACCACGGGAGCGGGGACAGCCGGCGGTGCTCGTCCCAGCGGGCCCGGTCGTAGCCGCGGCCGCTGAGCTCGAACCAGCGCTCGGCCGCCTCGTACCAGGGCTCCAGCTCGGCCAGGTCCAGCGGCCAGCCGCTGTGCGGCAGCCAGGGACGCGGGGCCAGGTCGCCGTCCCGCAGGCGCGTGCACTGGCCGTGCCACAGCTGGGTGGCCCCGCCCAGGCTCCGCTGCCGCCCGTCGACAAGACCGCGGTAGCTGTGCCCGACCACCTCACCCTCGTTCAACGGCGCCGCCGCGGCGATGGCCTCGCCGTCCCGCGCATCCCCCCCGGACTCGACCAGCACGACCGGCCGCCCCAGCTCCTCCAGCCGCATGGCCACGGCCAGGCCGGCGGCCCCGCTGCCGACGACGGCGATCGCCTCAGGCCGGGACAGCTCGGCGGCGCCGGGCTCCACGGCGGCCAGGTCGAGGATCATCGGGGGCAGGACTCCATCCATCGGGGGCGTGCAGCCGTCCGTGCGGCCACGACTCCAGCATGACCGCCGGACACCGGCGGTGCGCACCACCGCGCCGTGATCCCGGTGACCCCGGGACCGCTACCGTCGGTCCCCGTCCGGCCAGTGCCCCCGTGTGCCGCAGCCCGCACTACCCGAGGAGACCGTCCGTGCGCATCCTGGTGCTGATGTCCGACCTAGGTGACAGCGGTGCTCACCGCGTCGCGCTCGACCGGGCACTGGCCTGGCACCGCACCGGCGACGAGGTGGTCGTCCTCAGCCTCGTGCACCCCCGTCCGGGGGACATCCCGGTCCCGGCCGGGCTGCGGACGGTCTTCGCCACCGACGTCCCCCGCCAGCTGCGCGCAGCGCTGCCCGCGGGCCTCGCCCGGGCCCGCCGGTGGGCGGCTCGCGCGGACGTCGTCGTCTCGGCCACGGAGATCGGCCTGGGCATGCTCGTGGCCACCGCGGCTGCCCGCGCAGCGCGCCGACCCGTCAGCGTGCTGGTGCAGGCCGACCCGACGCGCGCAGCGGAGGCCTACGTGCCGCGGTGGGCCCGCGGGCTGACCCGCGCGGCACTGACCACCGCCACCCAGGTGGTGTGCGTCAGCACCGGCCTGGCCGCCGACCTCGCTGCCTCCCGGCGCGGGAGGGACACCGTGACGGTGCTGAACGCCGTACGCGGGGACGAGCTGGCGGCCGCCGCACGACGGGCCCCTGCCCGTGCGCCCGGCGCGCCCGCGCTCATCGTGGGCTGCGGCCACCTGGCCCGGGTCAAGGGCTTCGACCTGCTGCTGGAGGCCGTCGCCCTCGCTCGCGGGATGGGCGCCCCGCCCATGGAGGTCGTGGTGCTCGGCGAGGGCGACGACCGGACCGCACTGGAGGAGATGGCCGTGCGCCTGCTGGGTGCGGGGGTGGCCCGCTTCCCCGGCCACGTCGCCGATCCGCAGAGCATCATCGGCACGGCCGACGCGCTCGTGGTGTCCTCCCGGTGGGAAGGGTTCGGGCTGGTGCTGGCCGAAGCACTGGCCGGTGGCACGCCGTGCATCGCCTTCGACTGCCCGAGCGGGCCGCGCGAGGTCCTCGCCGACGGCGCCTTCGGTGCCCTGGTCGCCCCCGAGGACGTCCCCGGCCTGGCCCGGGCGCTCGTCGACCACCTGACCGATCCGGGCCCGCTGCGGGCGGCCGCCGCCCGGGCCCGCAGCGAAGCGCCGCGGCTGTTCGCCCCCGAGGTGGCCGCGGCCGACCACCGCGCGGCGCTGGCCCGGCTGGTGGCTGACCGTCGGTGACCCGACCGGGGCTGTGGCCCCGGCGTGCTCGGGCGGCTACCGGTGGTCAGGCGCAGGTCGGGGGCGCCGGCGCAGCAGCCACTCCCGCTGCACCCGGCGGGGTACCCGGGCCAGCCGGGCCGGGTCCACCGCACCGCGCAGCCGCACTGCCCAGCGCACGGGCGGAGAGCTCAACCGGACCGAGCCGTTGCGCCAGTACAGCGGCTGCCGCCAGCCCGCCGGGCCCAACCCGGCCGCGCGCAGCAGCCGCCGCGCGGTGATCGGCCGGGCGAGCGGGAACCACCGCTGGTTGGCGAAGTCCTCGCCGTAGGGCTGCGCCCCCCACGAAGCCGCCTCCTGGGGGGTGGGACGGCGCCACAGGTCGAGCAGCTGCGCCCAGACGGTGGGCCGCAGATCGACCTGGTGCCCACCGGGTCCGCTGTCGATGAACGCGTCGACAGCGAGGTCCAGGGCCCGCCGGTAGTCCTCGAACCCCCACCCGGACGCCACCGGGTTGACGGGTGCAGCCAGGACCGGCACCACCCGGTCGCCCTCCCGCGCGAACCCCGTGGTCGTCCCCTGACGGCCCATGGCCATGCTCTCCACCAGCATGACGGGGTCCTCGCCCGGCAGGCTGCGGTCCTGGAGCCCGCGGGCCGCGTCGACCAGCCAGGCCGAGCAGCGCCCGAACAGCTCGGGTCCCAACCGCCGTTCGGCCGGGCCCAGCAGGCCGATGAACAGGTAGGCAGCCGGGAGCGCTCGACCGGAGGCCTCGAGGAGGTCCTCCAACGACCGGGTGGCCCGCCCCGTCCAGCCCACGTCGACGATGCCCACCCGACCGGGGCCGGTCACACCCTCCTGGTCCAGGTAGGCGAGCAGCAGCTCGGCGCGTTCCTCCGCACGGCGGGTCGCCTCGACCCCGACCGGTCCACCGCGCAGGCGCTCGCGCAGCTCAGCCCATCCATCGGCGCCCATCGGGCGGTCGACGGCCGGGTCGATCAGCTGCGGCGCCGGCCCGGCGGTCAACGCCTCGTCCGGGGTCAGGTCGAGCAGGTGCAGCAGTTCCCGGGGCGTGAGCTCCTCGGCCCGGAAGTCGTCGGGGATCCACAGATCACCGACGACGTCGTGACCGCGGCGACCCGCGGCCGCCAGCCGCCAGCTCCGGCGCGATCCGTACAGGTAGCGCAACTCCGGCCCGGCACCCCCCCGGGCGGCAGCGAGCCGCCGGGTCACGTCGAGCAGCACCTCGCCGTCCCGCGCCACGAAGTACAGGCGGTCCAACCCGGCCAGCTCGGCCTCGCGCAGCAGCCAGCGGGCGAACCCCACGAACAACGGCATCGCCACGGTCCCCGCGACCGCGGTCACCCCGGGGTCAAGCCCCTCTTCCCGGCCCTGCAGCCGCGCCACCCGAGCAGCCCCGGCGAGCCTGGCCGACACGCCGTCCGTGGCGGCGGCCATGCGGGCCATCGACGACTCGCGACCGGTCAGGTGGGCACTGCGGTCCAGCGTGACCTGCCAGCCCCGCTCCAGCGCGTGCGCACCGTCGGCCCACCGGTCGTCGCCGGTGTGCCACAGGTCCTCGGCCGGGCAACCCAGCCGTTCGGCCACGACGTCGAACAGTCCCCCGTGCTGCTTGGAGCTGCCGACGTCTGCCGAGGCCAGCACCTCGTCCCCGGGGCGGAACAGCCCCTCGCGCTCCAGCAGTTCCTGCAGGAAGCAAGCCGGCAGCGGCGAGTCCGACACGTAGACCACACCCCGCCCGGTCCGTGCACGTGCTGCCTCCGTCCGGGCCACTGCCCCGGGGACGGCGCGGCAGCTGGCCCTCTCGACGGTCAGCTCGGCGTCGACCAGTTCGGCAGCTGCGTGCGGGATGCCCAACCGCGACGCCGTGCCGGCCGCCAGGTCGGCCAACCGCACGTGGACCGCGACGTCGGGCGTACGGTCCTGCTGGACCGACCGGCGGACGGCGGCGTAGGTCGACGGGGACACCGAGATCACGCCGCGCTCCCGCAGCAGACGACCGGTCGCCTCGTCGACGTGCTCCGGCCCTCCCACGGTGCGGACCAGCACGGTCTCGAAGACGTCGAACGTCGCGACAGCCACTGGCCCTCCTCCGGCGACCACGGCAGTCGCCCCGGCAGCCTAGGGCCCCGGCACAGCGGCGCCTCAGTCCTGGTCCGGCAGCTCCTCGCCCTCCCGGGTGATCCCGGTCAGGGAGACGTCGGCGTCCTCGTCGTTCGTGGCGTACTCCGCTTCCGGGCCGTCCCCCTCCAGGGCGAGGTCCTGGAGGGCGATCCCCGCGACCGTCCCGCCGCCGTCGAGGACGACGCCCAGCCACCGGCTCGCGTCCGTCCGGGTGTCGTCGATGGTCAGACCCGAGACGGTCACGTCCTCCACGGTCCGCCCCTCGGCCCCGCTGTAGACAAGCACTGCGCCGTGGTCGATGCCGGAGTCGGTGTTCGCGTCGGACACCGTGCCGCCCTCGACCCGCACGCCGTCCACCGACGTCGTGTCGTAGCTGCCCTCGGCCGCCACGTACACCCCGGCCGCCGCCGTCGAGCTCACGGAGATGTCGGTGTAGGTGATGTCCGTACCGCCGACGACGGAGATGCCACGGGCGTCCGTCCCGTCGACCACCGGGGACTGCACCCGGATCCTGGCGCACGGATCGCCGTCGGGGGCGTAGGAGACCACTGCGACGCCGTCGTCCCCGACGTCCCGGACGACGGGCCTGATCACCTGGCCGTCCGTGGCCCCGCCGGTGATGTGCACCCCGTCCGCCTCGGTTTCGCTGACCTGCACACCGTCGAGCACGAAGTCGGTGGTGCCGTAGACGTAGATGCCTGCCGCAGCCGACCCCCGGACGGTCACGTCGCGGACCACGATGCCGCTGTGCCCGTCGAGCCACAGCCGCTGCTGCTCGAAGGCGTCGAACCGTCGCGAGGTGTCCTCGATGGTCAGCGTCACGTCCTGCACGACGACGTCGTCCGCGGCGACGGTCAGCGACGAGCGCTCCTCGTCGGTCGCCAATAGGGTGCCGTCGCCGGCGAGCACGGAACCCCGGACGGAGAGCGTGAGCACGTCGGACACCGCGTAGGTCTTGCCCTCCGCCAGCAGGACCGCCTGACCCGGTTCGACGGCATCGAGGGCCTCCTGGACAGCCGCGGTGTCGTCGGTGCGCCCGTCACCGACAGCACCGAAGTCCTCGACCGCCAGTGCGGTCTCCGGGTCGTACGGGAGGTCGTCCCCGGAGTCCCGGGTGAGCAGGAACCACGTGAGACCCGCCACCAGGAGCACCACGACACCCGCGGCGAGGAGCAGGGGGCCGCGACGACGCCGACGCGGGACGTCGGTCTGCTCGGAGCCGGTCGGGTCGAGGAGTTCGCTGGTGGGGTGGTCGGTGGCGGCCATGGGCACAGTCCCGTCGTCGGAGTTCCCGGGTGGCGTGGTCGGGCCGCACTGCACGGACCACGCAGGACAGGAACGGCTCATGGACCGGCACGCGCAGGTCCTTCGTGGATACTCGAGTCGCCCGGCCCCCGCCACGGGGCGGTTCGGCGTGCTGGTACACCGTACCGCCGCTGCGCGACGTCGGCCGGGCCGAGAGGGTGAAGACCATCGTGACCAGCCTGCCCGCAGCCCCCGCCGAGGGCACGCCGACCGAGGACCCGACCCGTCGCACCGGCGGCTCCGGCCGTCGCCGACGGGCGCTCGTGGGTGCCCTCCTGGGTGCAGTGGTCCTGGGCGCCGGCGGTGCACTGCTCGCCGCCTCGGCCGAACCGGAGGTGAACGCGGCGGCGCTGGTGCAGACCTACCCGGATCCCGCGGGGGTGGAGAACCCCACCACCGGCACCCTGGACGGCGACCAGGCAGCCCGGAACGCCACGTACCTGGAGACCGAGCTGGTCACGCTGAACAGCGCCGACCTGGCCGCCGCGGTGGCCACCACCCTCGGCGACGCCCAGGACGACGTGCGGCTGGAGTCGGTGCGGTCGGGGGACTCCAACGTCATCACCATCACCGGCACCTCCACCGATGCCCAGGACGCGGTTGCCCAGGCGCAGACCGCGGCCGAGACCTACATCTCCGGCCGCCAGCAGCGCCTCGCCGACCGGATCACCGGCCTGCTGGCCACGGTCGAGACCCAGATCAGCACCAACCAGCAGGCCCTCGACGCGCTGCCCACCCCGCCGACCAACGGGGTCGACGTCAACCAGCAGCAGCGGGCTGCGCTGTCGCAGCAGAACATCGACCTGCTCAGTGCCCGCGACACCCTGCAGCGGGCCGCCGCCGACACCGGCCAGGTCGCCGGGGTCATCCAGCAGGCGGCGGTGCTGCCGTCGGGTTCGCTGTCCTCCGGAGTCCTCACCGTCGCGGCCGCGATCCTGGTCGGTGCGCTGCTCGGCGGGGTGCTCGCACCGGTGGTCTCCTCGCTGCGCGGCCGGGTCCGCGACTCCCACGACGTGTCCGGCCTGGGCGTGCCGGTGATCAGCCCCGACCTCCCGGCCGCCGCCAGCCGCCGGCGCGCAGGTGTGCTGCGCCGGGTGGTCCAGCTGCAGGCGCTGCAGCTGCCCGAGGGCCCGGTCAACGGCGGCAGCCTGGCCGTCGTCGCCCCCGGCCCGGGCGTCGGGACGACGTTCGTGGCACTGGCGCACGCCCGGCACGCGGCGCTGCGCCGGCCCACCCTGCTGGTCTCCTACGACCTCGACGAGATCGCCGCGTTGCTCGGCGGCCTGCACGAGCCCTCCCTGGTCGTGCTCGGCACCGGCGGCGGGTCCGGCCACAGCGCCCCGGACGCGCAGCGCTCGGAGGTCCTGGTGCGCCGCGCCGTCGGCGCACCCGGCCTCGCCGTGCTCGCCCTGCAGACCGGCACCGGCCTGGCCGACGTCGTCCCCTCCGGTCTGGCCGACGCGGCCGCCGGGGCCGGCTGGGCGGTCGTCGTCGACGCGCCGCCGCTGGACCGCTCCGACGAGGGGTTGCTGGCCGCCCGGCAGTGCCGCGAGACGATCCTGGTCGCCGCCACCGGGCCCAGCCGCATCGCCGACGTGGACCGCGCGGTGCAGATCCTGCACGGCGCCGGCGCCACCCCGGCCGGCATCGTGGTGAACAAGGCGCCCCGCCACCGTCGCCGCCGGAAGCCGACCGCGGCGACCCCCGCTGCCTCCGCGCAGGAGCCCGAGCCGACCACCGGTCCGGAGGCGGTGGCCGAGCCGACCGACGGCACCGACCGCATGCCGGCGATCACCGCCGAGCGGACCGACCTGCCCACCACCACCCGTGGCTGAGGCGGCCGCGCCCGTCCTGTCGCTGGTCGTCAGCACGGTCGGGCGCCCGGAGGAGTTCGCTCGCCTGGTGGAGTCCGTGGTGCGCACCGCACCGGCCGGTCAGGTCGAGCTCGTGGTCTGCGACCAGAGTGCCGACCGGTCCTGCGCCCGGCTGCTGGAGGACCTGGACCCGCCGCTGCCGTGGCAGGTCACGACGTCCGAACGCGGAGCCTCCGTGGGCCGCAACGCAGGCCTCGATCTGGTCCGCGGCAGCCTGCTTGGGTTCCCCGACGACAACTGCTGGTTCCCCGAGGGCGCGCTGGCCCGGGTGCTGGACACCTTCGACGCCCGGCCGGGCCTGGCCGGGATGTCGGGTCAGCAGCAGACCATCGACGGCCGACCCTCCATGTTGCGGTGGCCCGACCGCGGGACCCCGGTGACCCGTACGAACTTCATGAAGACCTCGATCATGAGCACGATGTTCTTCCGCCGGTCGCAGCTGGACCGGGTCGGCCGGTTCGACGAGGGCATGGGGGTCGGTTCGGCCGGGTGGTACGGCGCCGGCGAGGAGTCCGACCTGCTGCTACGGGTGCTCGCCGACGGCGGCGACGTGCAGTACGACCCCGACCTGGTGGTGCTGCAGGACGAACCCCGTGACGAGGTCGACGACCGCTTCGTGCTGAAGATGCTGCGCTACGGCTGCGGCAACGGGCACCTGTGGCGGCTGCACCGGCTCCCCCGCTGGTTGCTGGTCTGGTTCTCGGCCCGCAAGGCCGTCGGCGCCGTCGTGCGCACCGCACGCGGCCAGCGCGACCTCGCCCGCGCCGACGTCGCCTACCTGCGCGGCACATGGGCCGGGTGGGTCGATCGCCGGCCCCGGGACTGGCCGGCCGGGACCGGCTCGTGACTGCACCCGTCAAGCGGACCGCGCCCTGGTGGATCTCCCCGGCCGGCGCGCTCACCCTGCTCGTGCCGGTCACCCTGCTGCTCACCTGGCGGATGGACGACTCGGCGTTCCGGCTGTTCTACCGGAGCTCCAAGTCCGTCACCGGAAGCACGCTGCTGCTGGTCGGGGTTGCCGCCCTGGTGCTCGCCGGGGTCGCCACCGCCACCGCTGTCCTGGCCCCGTCGGGCCGGCGCCGGCTGATACCCGTGCCCGGCGTCGTGCCCGAGCGGCTGGCCGCCTCGGCGCAGGGTTTGTTCTGGGTCACCATCGGTGGATACGTGCTGTACACCGGAGCCGGGATCGCCAACGGCCTGGACCCCGCCGCCGTCGTCACCGCACTGATCACCCAGGAGAACTACGGCGGGAACTCGAAGGAGGCCCTGCAGGGGATCGCCGGGGTCACCACGCTGACCCAGGTCGGCATCGCCTTCACCGTCGTCGCCACCTACGTGCTGGTCACCCGGTGGGAGCGCCGCCTGGCCATCCAACTGGGCATCGTGCTGCTGCTGAGCCTGGTCCGCTCCTTCGTGGCCAGTGAGCGGCTGGCGCTGGTGGAGGTGGCCGTCCCGGCCGTCGTGATCGCCGTGCTGGCCGCGGGCCGGTCGCACGTCCGGGCGAAGCGACGGGTGGCCTCGTGGGCGCCGGTCGTGCTGGCCCCGCTGGTCTTCCTGCTCTTCGCCGCCTTCGAGTACTCGCGGAGCTGGCAGTTCTTCAAGACCCGGACCGATGAGTCGTTCCCGGTGTTCGCCCTGATCCGCATGGCCGGCTACTACGCCACCTCCTACAACAACGGCGAGCTGCACCTGGACAACGACGGCTACCCCGGGCGCCTGCCGCTGGACTCGATCGCCGCGTTCTGGACGGCGCCGGGCATCGGCCAGCTCGACCTGTACGACAAGCTGTCGGCACCTGCACCGGCCATCTCGCAGGACGTGCTCGAGCGCTTCGGCAACCCCGAGTTCAACAACCCGGGCGGGTTCACGACCCCGTTCGTCGACTTCGGCCTGGTCGGCGGGTTCGTCTTCTTCGTCGTCGTCGCGCTGGTCATCGGCGCGCTGTTCCGCGGGTTCCTGGAGGGGTCGCCGGTGGGCGCGTTGCTGTACCCGATGGTGGTCACCGGTCTGTTCGACCTGCCGCGGTACCTCTACTGGACCCAGGGCCGGGTCGTCCCCGCCGTCCTCGCGTTGCTGGTGGTCGCCCTGTACGTCGGTCGGCCGGACACCCGGCGGCGCGCACCCCACCTGCGGTCGTCCCGGCCGAGGCCCCCGTTGCCGGCGCACCGGCACCCGGCCGGAGCCGGGCGGTGAGCCGCCCGGTGCGCTGGTTGCTGATGGCCGGGCACGTCCCCAGCTCCACCCGCGGCGGCGGCATCGTGCGCTACACCGTCGAGCTGGCCCGGGCTCTGCACCGGCGCCCGGACGTCGAGCTGCACCTGCTCGTCGAGCCGGCCGCCGCCGACGGGCTCGCGGACCTGGTCGGCGACCGGGACCGGCTGGTCCTGCTCCCGGGCCTGCCCGGGCCGGCGGTGCCGGCCTACGAGCGCACCCTCCTCGGGCCCCGGCTGCGCGGGCGCTTCGACGTCGTCCAGGGAGCCAAGCACCTGCTCCCCCGTGGCCTGGGACGCACGCACGGCGTGCTGACCGTGCACGACATGCTGCTCGTCGACCGACCGCAGGACTTCGGCCCGGCCAAGCGCACGCTGCTGCGACTGCCCTACGCGGGCTCCATCCGCGGCGCCGACACGCTGATCTGCGTCAGCCGGGCTACCCGAGACCGGCTGACAGCCTTCGACGGCCGGACGACGGCACGCAGCACCGCTGTCCCGCTGGCCACCAGCCCCACCTTGCTCACGGCGTCACCCCAGGCCGTCGAGGGGCTCAAGGACCGGCCGTTCGCGCTGGTCGTCGGGGACACCCAGCCCCGCAAGAACCTGCCCACGGTGATCTCGGCCTGGCGCGAGGTGGTCGCCCGGCAGCCCGACGCCGTCCTCGTGCAGGTCGGCCCGCCGCCGTGGGGGGAGGAGTCCTACGGCCCGGACTTCGCACCGTTGCAGGCCGCGGGGCACCTGCGTCAGCTGCAGGGGATCGACGACGGCACGCTGCGCTGGGCCTACGAGAACGCCGCCGTGGTGCTGGCGCCCAGCCTGGCCGAGGGCTTCGGCCTGCCGGCGGCCGAGGCCCTGGACCTGGGCACACCGCTGGTGACCTCGACCGACGCTGCCCTGGTGGAGGTGAGCGGCGACCGGGCGGAGCACCTGGACGCCGCGGACGTGCACGGGTGGGCCGCGGCCGCGCTGGCGCACCTGGGCCGGCCACGGGCACCGCACGTCGACCCGCCCGACCGGCGGACCTGGGACGACGTCGCGGACGGCACGGTTGCGGCCGTGCGGCGGGATCAGGCCGGGCGGACGCCCTCGACGTAGACGCTCTCGGGTTGCCGCTGCGGCGAATCCGGTGACGGCCCGACCCGGCCGGCGCCGAACCCCGACGGCGCCACGTCGGTGAACCCTGCGGCCTCCAGCAGGACCACCAGGGTCTCGTCGTCCCAGATCGAGACGTGCCCGTGGTCGTAGACCACCTCCGCCAGCGCCAGCAGGTCGGTGGGGCGGCCCGGGCGAACGGCGTCGATGACCCCGGGCGCCGTGGGCGCGGTCTTCCGCGCGGCGTACTCCCGGGCGTAGCGCCCGAAGTCCGGGACCGAGATCCGCAGCACGCCGCCGGGGCGCAGCAGGCGGAAGGCCTGGTCGACCGCGGCCAGGCCGACCGGTGCGGGCAGGTGTTCGAGGACGTGCTCGAGGAAGACCGCGTCGACAGAGCCGTCGGGCAGCGGCAGCGGACGGCGCAGGTCCCAGATCACGTCGGGCTGCACCCCCCACGCTGCGTGCAGGCCCCACAGGTCGATGTTGACCCACCCCGGCGCGTTGTAGGTGCCGCTGCCCAGGTTCAGCAGCAGCGGGCCCCCACCGAGCAGCTCCTGGAACCGCCGCCGCGAGCGGGGCGCCATCAGCCGGGTGCCGATGGTCTTGGCCGCGGTCCGTTGGCGCGGCCCCACCAAGCTGCGCAACCGGACGGCCGGCGTCCGGGACGCCACGATCGGGCCGGCAGGGAGCTTGGGGGCCAGGTACGTCCGCAGACCGGCTCCGCGCTGCACGGGCTGCGCGTGACCTGTGGGCACCTCGGCCTCGGTCTCGGTGCGGACCGCCCAGGCGGTCGGGACGCTCTCCACGGGTCCTCCTCGACCCGCATCAGCACGCGGGTGGCTGAGAACGTAGACGGGAGCGGTCCGCCGGGCCAGCCCTCGCTCACCCGGTCGGGTGGATCAGGCCAGCACGCCGGCCACGACGCCGCGCATGCGCTCCCGGAAGGTGGACCGGGAGAAACCCTCGGCGTGCTTGCGGGTGATGGCCGGGTCGTAGCGAGAAGGGTCGAAGGTGCGCAGGGCGGCGGCCCACAGCTCCACCTCGTCGACGTCGTCGTCCACCTGCGGCACCAGTTCTCCCGTCACGCCGGGCACCACCGTGTCCTGGGTCCCGCCGGCGTCGATCGCGATGACCGGGGTGCCGCAGGCCTGCGCCTCGACCGGGACGATGCCGAAGTCCTCGACCCCGGGCATCAGCAGTGCGGTACAGCTGCGGAACAGCCGCAGCAGCTCGTCGTCGTCGACCCGGCCGAGGAAACGGGTGTTCGGACCGGCCAGGGCCTCGAGCTCGGCCCGAGCCCGTCCGTCGCCCGCCACCACCAACGGGACGCCGGCCCGTTCGGCGGCCCGGACGGCGAGGTCGGGCCGCTTGTAGGCGACCAGCCGGCCGGCCAGCAGGAAGAACCCCTCGCGCGGCACCTCGGGGTCGGGCACGTAGCGCTCGGTGTCCACCGGGGGGTGCACGACGGTGGCCGGGCGCTGCCACCAGTCCTCGATCCGGCGGACGACCGCGGTGGAGTTGCCCAGCAGCGTGTGCACCCGGGCCGCCGCGGCGACGTCCACGGGGCGGTAGACCTTCGCGAACGCGCCCAGCCCCAGCTGCCCGAGCCGGCCCCCCACCTCACCTGCGCGCAGGTTCGGGTCCCACACCCAGCGCGCCGGTGAGTGGACGTAGGACACAACCGGGGCGTCGGTGGCGTAGACCACCTGGTTGGCGAAGGCGTGGTGCGAGGCGATGACCACGTCCGTCGGCGGCACGTGCAGGCGACGGACCGCCAGCGGCAGGAGCGGCAGCAGGTGGGCATAGGTGGTGCCGCGGAGCAGCCGGCTCAACGCCGTCGCCCGTACGCGGGGCTCGATGTCGGCCGGCATCACCCCCGGCCGACCGATGGGGGCGAGGACGGGGGCCTGCGGCCATTCCCGGGCCAGTTGCTCGACGACGGCCTCGGAGCCCGCGAACTCGGTGAAGCGTTCGTGCACGAGCGTCACCCGCGGGGCCGATCCGTGCTGGTCCGGACTGTGGGTGGTCATCCCTACAGCCTGACACGGTGGCTCAGCGGAAGTAGCCGCCGGTCCTCACCAGCGCCCCGCCGTTGCGGAGCACGCCGGCGGCGGTGAACGTCGTCGCGCCCTGGTTGCTGACCAGCGCCGCCGGGCGAGAGTCCCCGGTGATCGTGATCGCCGACAGCGTGACGCTGCGGATGCCGGGCGAGGCAGCCGAGTCGGCGATCAGGCCCAGCACGCGGCTCACGGTGGCCCGGTAGCCGCTCACGGTCAGCCCGGTGACGGTGATGTCCTGGACCGTCTGGTCGGTGGTGCCGTTGTAGACCAGCACCGAGCCGTGGTCGATCCCGGTCGCGGAGTTCGCGTTCACGATCGTCCCGCCGCTCACCCGGACCCGGGCGACCCCGGTGGTGCCCCAGTTCCCCTCGGCGGCGAGGTAGACGGCCGCACCGTAGGTGTTCCGGACGTCGAGCCCGGTCACGTCGACGTCGGTGCCGCCGACCACGGAGACCCCCCGGCCGCCGGTCGAGCCGTTCACCGACGGGGAGACGACGCGGATGCGGGCGCACGGGTCGCCGTCCTGCCGGTAGGAGACCACGGCCACACCGTCGTCGCCCACGTTGCGGACCACGGGGGAGAGCACCTGGCCGTCGTGCGAGCCCTGGGTGATGTGGATGCCGTCAGCCCGGGTGTTCTGCACGGTGACCCGGTCGAGCAGGAAGTCCGACGTGCCACCGCCGACGTAGACGCCGGCCGCGGCCGAACCGTCGACGACGACGTCGCGGACGACGACCCGGGACGCTCCGTCCAGCCGCAGCCGCTGCTGCTCGTAGGCATCCCACCGGCGGGAAGTCGAGGAGATGTCCAAGGTGATGCCGGAGATCGTCACGTCCGCAGCGGTCACGGTCAACGACGAGTCCGACTCCTGGGTGGCCAGCAGGGTCCCCCCACCGGTGACGGTCACGCCGGCGTTGGCGACGGTCAGCACCCGGGTCTGGACGAACGTCCGACCCGCGGGCAGGAGGACGGTGTCACCGCGGCCGGCCGAGTCGAGGGCAGCCTGCACGGCGGCGGTGTCATCGGTGACACCGTCGCCGACCGCACCCATGTCCGTCACCGAGATCATCCGGACAGCGGCCTGGGGAGGCGCCGCGGGCCCGGAAACCGACGGGGCCACCGGGGTCCGCGCCGGTGCGGAGGGGGCGGCGGACGCGCTCGTGGACGGGCCGCCCACCGCGGCGACGCCCGAGGAGGTGGAGGAGCCCGCAGCCGTCCCCGTCGACGCGCCGGCTACCGCCGGGCCGGTGGTCGTGCGGCTACCCGTCGCCGGGGACGTGCCGGACGGGGTGCTGCCAGCTGCGCTGCTCGTCGGCGAAGCGCTGCCGCGCGGGGTGGTGCCCGACGCGGAGGCACCGGGTGCAGTGGTCGTGGGTGCACCGCCGGACCCGGTCGTCGCCTGGGCCGACCCGGTGGTGTCCGCAGCGACTGCGGCGACCTCACCAGCCTGAGGGGCTGCGCTGACAGCGATCGGGACGACCACGCCGGTGACGACGGCGAACGCCGCACCTGCCACGGCGATCCGCGGTCCCCGGACGATCCTGTTCCACTGCACTGCGTGCCCCCATCATCGACGTACCTGCACACCGACCATCGACCTCGGTGCGTCAGTGCTTGAGTGTCATGTGCTGACCACGCAGAGCGAGGATGCCTGGGGACGGGTGGGAACTCTGTGACGGAACGGTCCACAGTTGTTCGGAGGGCGCTGGTCATTCAGCGCTGACCTGCAGTTTGTCCAAGCCGTGCTCTTCGTCACGACACGCCGGACGATCGGGGTGGGCGGGCTCGTGGCGGTTGGTAGTGCTCCGGAACGGACCCCGAGGGCGGCCACTGCAGGAGCAGCACGGTCTCGGCGTCGTCGATTCGGCCCTCGCGCACCTGGGCCAGCGCCTCGGGGTACGGCAGCTCGCGGACCTCGATGGCCTCCCCTCCTCCACCAACCCACCGCCGGCCCCGGACCGGTCGGCCGCCGAGCAGGACGCGGCGAACAGGAACAGCCGCTCGGCCACCGACCCAGGGCTCATCCAGGGCGACATCACCAGCTCGACGTCGTCGGGCAGCACCGCCGCGCCGTCTCCGCGGTCGTAAGTCTGACGCTGCTGCGTGGCCCACGTGCCGTCGGCCGGCCGCTGGTCGAACGCCGTCCGCCGCATCCGGTGTCACTCTGCGCACAGCAACTCCACGTCACGGGCCACCACGTCGGGCTCGCGGTCGAGGTCCCCGCTTCGTCGGTCGCCGTGATCCTGGCGCCGCCGGAGATGCGAGATCGACACCACCGGGTCCGGGGTGCGGTCAAGCGGTCGGGTGCGGGTCGGCGGGCACTGCACGCCCGTTCCCGCGGAACAGGTCCTCCCAGGTGTCCGAGTCCTCGGCACGGGTGATGACGCTGAACCCGTTGTACGGCTGGGTGTACCGCGGCGGCCAGGCGTGGTGCTCGGCGCTCTGGCCATCGATCCACTCGACTCCGTCCTCGGTGACCACGGCGGTGAACCAGTGCCCACCCGTGGTCCGACCGTGCTCGTTGGCCCAGTTGACCAGCACTATCGCCACGGTGCCCTCGGGTGCGGTCGACAGCGCCTGACCGATGCGGGTGTCGGCTTCGGCGGTGAACCGGGCCGGGGACACGGAGCTCGGGCGGCCGTGCCAGCCAGGCACGGTGCCCGCCCAACGCCACATCTCGGGCAGCTCTCCTGGCGAGGTGCCCCAGTGCTGCCAGCTGTCGAGCACCCGGGCCCCGTTGTCACCGAACGCCGTCCGGACGTCCCTGCCCTGGACCAGGTCGGCGACCGCCCGGGAGCAGTCACCGCAGTTGTTGCCGTACGGCATCCGGCTGGTGACCGGGTAGGCCGAGTACAGCGGGTTGACGGAGGGAAGCCAGCGCGAGGCGTTGGCGACGGCATCGGTGACCGAGGTCGGCGTCCAGCCAGCGACCGCTCGACCCATGGCCTCCCGGGTGCTCAGCCCGGGGTCGATGTGCCGGTGGGGCTCGACGCGGGCCCGCGGGGCCCCGACCTCGTCGGGAGCGGGTCGGAGGACCTCGAACTCGGTCACCCGGGTGCCGACGAACTCGCCGTCGGTGACCACGCCCTGCACCCGGAAGTGCCGGACGGTGCCGTGCTGCAGGTCATGGGTCAGGGCGTGGACGACGGCGCGCTGCTGCTCCGTGGTGGTGAGGTCGGCCAGCTCGTTGCGCAGCCGGCCGATGTGGGTGGTGGTGCCGGCCTGCTGCAGCCCGGGGCGGCTGCCTGGCAACGCATCGTTCTCCGCCACCGCGACGGCGACGACCGCGAGCCCGCCGCCGTCCAGCTCGACGAGCAGGCGGTCCCCGGCGACGGCGACGGCGTGCACCGGGGAGTCCAGGAACAGGGCGAGTGCCGGGGTGACCGTCGACGCGGCCCAGTCCGCCGCCGCCCGGCGCAGCGTGTTCCGCTGCTCGGCGCGAGCGACGGAGGTCGCGTCGTGGGGTGCGCCGGGGTGCAGCTCCGCCAAACGGCTCCGGTGCAGTTCCGTGGTGACCCGGGCGGCTCGATGCAGGACCTCGCCGGCCAGCGGCTCCACCGACCAGCTGGCGTAGTCACTGGCAGGCACCAGCCCCTCGTCGAGCACCCGGGCCAGCCCACCGGCCCGCCGCGCATCGACCCACCCCTGCGCGGCGTCCCACACCCAGACGTCGTCCCCGCCGTCATGCGGACGGGCGACACCGCGTTCGGTGATCCGGTGGGTGCGCGGGTCGAGGGTGGCCCGCTGGGACAGCCACTCGGACGACGGACCGGGGTGGCCCACCTCGTCGTCGAGGGCTGCGGACAGGTCGACCAGGAACGCCGACGCCGCCGGGGTGAGCGGGCCGTCGTCGAGGTGAACGGCACCCACGGTCCACATCTGCAGCGGGCGGTCGGGCTCAGGTGTCGCCCAGGGGTTGTCACCGGTGCTGACCCGGATGGACGAGCCGTCGGCCAGCAGCAACGCCCGTCCGGACAGCGACCCGTCGGCGCCCTGCCAGAGCACCTGCGCTCCGGACTCGGCCAGCACGTGGTCGAGGGCCGACGCGGTGTCCGCGCCGACGGCGAGCGGGCCGTTCAGGTGCGCCCGCGGTTGTCCCGGTCCGAGCGGGTGGCCGACATGCCCAGCTCCCGGCCCTCCTGGTTCTGGCAGATCTCCAGCAGGCGTTCGGGGGTGGGCAGCGTCGTGCCCTTCCTGCGGGCTGCTGCTTCCGCCTCCTCGCGGGTCGCCGGTTCCATCTGGACGTACGGGTCCTCGTCGAACACCGCTTGCGCGTTCGTCTCGCTGCCGCTCACCGGGTCCCAGATCCACCGGCCGCTGGGCACGTCGAACAGGACCGTCTCCCAGCTCCCCCGCACGTTCCGCCGCGCCAAGATCTGGGTGACGCCGAGCTTGGTCCAAGTCACGACTGCGTACTCGAAGACCTCCGCCCGCTCCAGGTCCTCGGCCTCGTGCCGCACGAGCAGGTCGAGGTGTTCCTCGCCCGGGTCGTCCGGGAGAGCTTGATAGGGGGGCGGCGGAGCCAAACCCAGCCTCTCGTTCCTGGCTCGCACCTTGTCCAGCAGCGCCTCGTCCTCCTGCCGCACCCGTTCCCACAACACCCAGCCCGGGTGCTTCGGATCCGTCATCCGTTGATCCTCCCTCCGTGGTCTGCTGTGCAGCCACCTTCTCGGCGGCCGTGACTATCTCTTCCACGACCGGCTGGCTAATACCGGCCCGGACCAGGAAGGTCTCGGCCGACCCAACCTTGTGCACTGCAGCCTTGATGAACTGGACCGCTAGTTCCGGATCCTTCTCAAAGATGCGCGCCGGACTGTTTGCCTTGCCGGGCCCTAGCTTGTCGAGTCCCCGCACGACCTCAGATTCCAGCCCTTGCGAACGCACGATCTCTCGGATCTGCGCCAGCGCTTCGACCCGCTCTAGAGGGTTGTCTCGGTTCAAGCGGAACGTCTCGTACATCTCGTGGGTCTGTTTGCCCACCGCCCACGACGTCGCCGTTGGGAACTGCACCTCGATGCGCTGGCCGGTCACCACATGGGTCAGCACGACGAGCAGGCCGAAGTGCCGGTTGCCCGGCGCCCAGGTGTTCCGCCAGTCCTCATGCGCCGGCTGACCGGGTCGCGGGACCGGCGCTGCCCATCCGTGCTGGCCCAGCAGCTCGAGGGTGGCGAGCACAGAGTCGCCGTAGCGGGACGGGTCGGTCTGCACCGCGAACCGGACCAGGTCGTCCATGGCCCAGAACGCCGAGGCGACCGTGGACCCACCCTGCACCGGCGGCTGGATCTTTCGGACCGCCGACCACACGGTCTTGACCGCGTTCTCGGTGCCGACCGCCTCAGGCCTCGGGAACCCGCCCGCCTCTAGAACATCGAAGACCTCGTCGAGCTGCTGCCCCACCAGGTCGGCCCAGGGCTGCGCCCCGGCGACCGCCTCGATGGCGTACCGCTGGATCGCCCTCGGACTGCCCTCGTAGTGCTCCCGCTCGGCCGACGGCGGCGGATCCACCGGCGGTGGGGGCGAAGCTTCCGCGGGAGCGGCGGGCTCGTGCCCCTGCCCATCCTGGGTCTGGCCGTCTGCGTCCGACGTCCCGCCAGCCTTCGGTCCGTCGCTGTCGCCGCCGATCCCGCCGTCACCGGCGTGGGGCTGCGTCGATCCCGGCACGTCCGCGGCCGGAGACGTTCCCGCGGGAACGTCTCCGAGCCCTGCGGCGTGGTCGGTCGACGGTTGCACTGATGAGGACACGGCCCGGTGGACCTCGAACGCCCCTGACTGCTCGGCCGCGCTCACTGCCGTCGGAGTGGGGACCTCGGCAGCTGCAGCCCAGGTATCGACAGGCCCACCGGCGGCCGCCGAGGGACGTGCGCCTTCGGCCAAGCCGGCGGCGATCACACCCATGCCGGGCGCTCGGTCCGCACCCGCCGCCGAGGGCCCTACCGCGTCGGCCACCGAGGCTCCCGGACCGACGTCGGGCGGTCCAGCAATGGTCCCGGCCGGCGCGGCGGACGAGATAACGGGCGCCGCGGGACCTGCCGACGCAGGCCCGTCCCCGAACGAGGTGGCCGCCGCCCGGCTCGGGTCCGCGGTGGCCAGCGCGGAAGCTGTCCGAGAGGTCGTCAGCCGGTCCGCCCCCGCGGTGTCCGCTATTACTGCGACCCGGCCATCTGTGTCCGGGTCGACCGCGCCACTCCCCGGAGAGCCGGCCGCATCGAGAGCAGCCCCGCGGAACTCCTCCTGCGCGGTGCGTCCGGCCAACGCGTCGACGTGCAAGCGGGTCAGCGTCTGCATCGGCCGCGTGCCCGCGGCCAGCACTGCCGGGTGGGTCGGGCTGACCGTGCCGTAGCGGCCCGCTGCACCGAGCGCGGCGGCGAGGAAGGTCAAGCCGTCCATCGTCGGGATGCCCTGCCCCGTCAGCAGACCCGCCGCGATGCCGCCCGCCGGCGAGGCCACGACGTTGGTGCCGGCGGTGGCGGCCAGCCCGCCGGAGTGCCGCAGCACGCCGTTGCCGGTCCGCGCGGCGAGCCCGCCACCGGCGCCGAGCCCGGCCCGCGCGGCCATCCGCGGCGTCGACCGCATCCGCGAGAACACCGGCGCCACCAGCCCTGCGCCCACCGCACCACCGGTACCCCCGGCCAGCCCGGCTGTCACCGTGGAGAGCCCGTCCCAGCTGGTGCGCGTCCCGTCGCCGGCCTGCCAGGCCTGCGTACCGACGTCGATCCCCAGCTCCTCGAGCACCTCCTCCACGACCTCGTGCCGCAGGTGGTGACCGGTCGTGTGGACCGCGGCCACGCGTCCCGCCCCGTCCACGACCGCCCGGCCGACGTCCTGGACCAGCGCCCGCCGTCCGGCCGCGGACGCGAGGCCCTCCAGCGCGGTGAGCACCGCCTGCCGAGCGGTCGACGCGATCGGCCCCAGCGTCGCCAGGGACAGCCCGCCGGCGAAGGCCATCACCATCGCGAGCACCGCTGCCGTGGCCGCGACGGCGACCGCCACGTTCACCGACACCTTCGCGTACTGCAGGTCCACCCCGAAGCCGCCGACCTGGCGCGCGACCGCCGCGGCGTTCTGCACGTGCCCGGGCAGCCCGGACTCGGCCGACCCGAGCAGCGTCCGGGCCAGGTCGTCGAAGGCCTCGGCCGCCGGTGCGTCCCACGCGGTCAGCAGCTCGGCGGCCGCCGACTGCAGGTCACCCGACGCGTCGGCGAGCCCCTGAGCCAGGTCGGCCCACTCCTGCGCCAGCTCCCCCACCGCCGACTCGCTGCCCTCGGGCCAGGTGGACCCGCCGAACACCATCGACAGCAGGTCGACCCAGAACCCGTCGCCGTCCGCCCCCAGCCAGGTGAACGGGCTGACGACGTCGTCCGGGCGCTGCACCACCGTGTCCTGCGGTCAGCGCCGGCCGCGGAGCTGCTCGCCGACGATCCCGGCGACGACCTCGTCGTCCCCGTTGAGCATCGCGCGCACCTGCTCGCCGTCGGCGACGCCGGACATCAGCGCGACCACCTGGTCCTCGGCGGTCCAGACGGCGTGCTCGATGGTCTCGGTGATCAGCGCGGCCAGCGCCCCGGCGTCCTGCGTCCGGTAGATCCGCGGGTCCAGGTCGAGCCGGACGACGCGACCCTGCGGGCCGACGGTGACCGAGACGAGCCCGTCCGGCGAGGTCTCGGTGGCCTGCACCGCGCGCGCCTGACGGGCCAGCTCGGGACCCTGCTCGACCAGCCGCCGGAGGTCGAGTTGCAGCTGCTGCGCGTAGGCGCGGAAGTCGACGGTGGGACGTCGGTCGGGCTCGGTCATGGGGCTGCACTCCTGCCGGTCGAGGACAAGTGGTGCAGCGGACGGTAGGGGCCGCCGACCGGGCCACCGCGGGCTCGACGACCGAAACGAGCGCTCTGAGCTGGACTTTCGCAGTTGTCCACAGGCTGCGGGCAACGGGTTGGTGGCGTCACCACCCCGACCTACGCTCCCCGTCATCACCAGCCGCGGACGCCGAGGGAGGCCCGATGAGCGAGAGCACCGATGTGGACGCGGACGTCGTCCTGGAGTTCGCGAGCCGCCTGCACGCCCGCGCCGCCGACGTCGCCACTGCGACCTCCTCGCTCCAGCTGCCGATCGCCGGCGCCGGTCTCGGCGGGAGCGGGATGCAGGAGTCGGTGGTCGCCGCCGGCGCCTACTCGGCCGCGACCCAGGCAACTGCCCGGTTCCTGCGCGACGTGCACGACGGGCTGCTGTCGCTGAGCTACGTGGCCGCGACCGCGGCGGCGCACTACCGCGCCGGGGACGCCGAGCAGGCGGTCAGCATGGCCGCTGTCGACGCCGCCTTCGCGCCAGCAACCGGCCAGACCAGCATCACGTCGCGGCGGGCCGACGCCGCCGCGCAGGCCGAGCGGGTGGCGCACGAGGCGCTGCGTGCGCAGAACCAGGTCGACGGCACCCGTCCGCCGCTGCCGCCGGACCCGGAGCAGCAGCGCTTCGGCAACCAGCTGGACGCCGGACGACGCCCCGGCACAGCCGACGACCGGTACTCCCGCCCCGCCGACGCCGTCGCCGCGCACGACGACCAGATCGGGGACGACGGCGTGCTGGCCGAGGCCCGCTACGACCCGGCCGGCGACCACGACGAGGCTCTTCGCACGGCCGAGCGGCTCACCGCGCAGCACGGCATCCCGTACACCGCGGTCGTCGACGACCACGGTGTCAGCGAGGTGGTGCAGGCCGACCCCGACGACGTCCCGGCCGCCGAGCCCGACACCGACGTCGTGCAGGAACACGACCAGCAGGCCACGGACCTCGCGGCGGCCCTCGGTGGGGCGGGCTGAGGTGCCGGCCCCGCGCACGGACGGCGCCGGCGGCGGCTACCGGGTGGACCCGGTGGAGGCCGGCGGGCTGGACCTCCGGCTGCTCACCATCACCCGGATCTACCCCGCCGTCATGCTCGAGGACCCGACCGGGATGCGGGACGCCGCAGTGGCCTGGCAGGACCTCGGCGGTCTGCTGGACGCCGAGGCGCGCTCCCTGCGGCGGTCGCTGGCCGGGCTCGGCGACGGCTGGCGGTCCGAGGCGTCGACCAGGTTCGCTGAGCGCGGCGCGGCCGCGGTCGGCTCGCTGGAGTCCTGGTCCGAGATCGCCGCCGCGCGGGCCACCGAGCTGGCCGACCTCGCCGTGGTCGTGGCCGGCGCGAAGCTGCGGATGCAGTGGATCTGGGACGACTTCACCCGGGCGGCCGGTGCGATCGCCGACCGGCCGGACACCTCAGGCAGCCTGCTGGGACCGGCCGGCACGGCGGTGACCGACCTGGTGGACAGCGCACTCGTGGCCGGGGACCTGGAGGACAACGTCCGCCGGTACACCCGTCAGGCGCTCGACGAGGTGGTGGGCCCGCTCGCCACCCGGTTCGCCCAGAGCGCGTTGACCTTCGCGGCGCCCGGTCCCGTGTTCGCCGGTCCCACCGACGCGGTCGTCCCCGGGAACGCCACCCTCGCTGCCCTGGTCACCGGCGCCTGGCTGCCCGACGGGGTCGGCTTCCCGGGTGGGCCAGCGGCGCCCCGCATCCCGATGGCCCCTGCCGTCCCGGTGCCGCGTGCCGCATCGGCCTTGCCCACGCTCCCCACTGCTCCATCGATGCCGCCGCTGCCCGCGCCCGCGATGCTGTCCACGCCGGGCATCACGGCTGCGCCTGGCATCCCGGCCCTGCCTTCACCCGTGGTCCCACCTGGTGCGCCGGTCCTCACCGGGCGGGTGCCGGTGGCCCCGGCTTGGGGGGCGGCCGACGTGGTTGCAGCCGTGTCAATCTCAGCCCCGTCCTGGCCGTTTCCCCAGGTGTCGTCCGCTCCGGGGCCGGCGGGCGCGCGCTGGGTTCCCGCTTCGCCGAGGCTGGCGGGCCACCACTGGGTCCATGCCACCCAGGGGCCAGGACGCGCGCCGGTGGTCCCGACCCTCCCGGCCGGGCTCAGCCAGGTCGGCCGAGGTGCCGTGCCGTCGTTGGCCGGACGCCGAGCGCCCGCGATCGACCACATCCCGACCGTGCCCGGCCCGGCGCCGGGTCTGACTCCGATGCGGCCCATCGGGCCCCCGACGCTGCAGGACCACCTGCGTGGCCGCGGACTCCACGGGCTGCCTGAGCATCTGGGGGCACCGAAGCTGCCGCCGGCTCCTGGTGCGCCGGTGCGGTCCCGTCAGCCCGGCTCCCCCGCCGTGCCCCCCGCCCCGGCACCGTCGCACGGCGCCGTCCCGCCTCTGCTGGGTGGCCGTGGAGGCAGCCTGCCGTCCCGACGGACAGGGGTAGCGCCGAAGGCCGATGTGCACCTGCGCGGTCGCACGGCCCAGCCGCTGGCCAGTCCGGCTGCCCGACCTCCCGCGCTCGACGCCCCCCGACTCCTGAGCGCCGCCCGCCCCCTGGACGCCGGACCGTCGATCCGACCCGCCGCGCCGACGAACCACCGGCATCCCGCACCGGCACCGGCACCGGCACCGGCACCGGCACCGGCACCGGCGACCGTGCGTCGCGGCCGGCACGCCGCACCGGACCTGGCGCCCACACCCGCCGAGGCCCGCGCCGTCGACCGGTCCCGGCGGCGGGCGGCGTGGGACGAGGACCGTCAGCAGCACGCCTCGGGTCGACCGCCCAGCTCATGACGGTCGACCGCGGGAGCCAGCCGCAGGTCAGCGGCCGGCGTCGAGCCTGGCCCGTGCCGGGGCCAACGCCGCGGCCTGGGCCTCGTCGCTGGCGAGGGACGCCTGGATTGCCGCCGCAACCTGCACGCCGAGCTCGTCGAGCCGGCCGGTCATCGTCTGCACCGCGTCCCGGGACGGTGCTGCGCCCTGCCGGTAGACGTCTGCGAACAGCGGACCACCGTTGTCCCCGCCCCAGGGCCGGGCGGCCTCGGCATCCTCGATGGCGGCGGCCCGCAGCTGCACCACCCGCTCGAGCTGCTGCACGGCCGCCTGCCAGGAGCGCAGTGCCGCACCGGCGGCATCGGGATCGACGTGCACCGAGTCGTAGGCCATGGGTCCTCCCGGGAGTGGCGGCCCGGCCACCGTGCCACCGGCCCGGCTGTGACACCAGCCCGCGGACCGGACCTGTGGACAACCACCTACCCCCCGGAGGTCAGCCGCCGGTCGACGCAGCAGCCGCCGCGGCCTCGGCGCGGGCAGCCATCCGGGCCCGCTGCGGGATGACGACGTACTTCGGGTCCTTGGACGACGCCATCCCCGCGTCGAACACGCCGAACCTGGTCAGCAGAGACCCCGTCGCCAGCAACGCGCCGGATGCCACGGCGCCCCAGCGCTTGCCACCGAGCACGGCGGCCCCGATTGCGCCGGCCGTGGTGCAGGCCTTGGCGATCCGCAGCGTCGTGCCGGCCCGGCCGATGTGGAAGGGCTCGCTGACGATGCCGTGGTCGTTCTCCACCTTGTGCATCGCGGCCAGCTCGACCGCGGCGCCCACGACGGCGGCCTTTCGGGCCGGTCCGGCCTGGTCGACCGGGGTGAACGCCATCGACAGGCCACCGCCGGCGGCCAGCGCCGACCCGGTGAACACGAACGGCAGCTGGTTCCCCGGCTCGTGCCAGGACGGCGTTGCCGTGTTGGCCAGCAGCACCGCGGTGTAGGCCGCCATCGGACCGCCGAACGCGGCCGCACCGACGCTCGCCGTCCGGCGCAGCCCGGTCGAGCGGATCAGCTTCGGCAGCCACCCGCTCGACCGACGCACCGCCGGCACCGAGCCGAGCAGGCTCAGCGCCGCCGCCCCACCGGCCGCGGTGCTGAACGGCGACAGGATGTAGGAGCCCACGCTCAGCGGGGACGTCGGCTTGAACACCCGCAGCATGTGCAGGAACCGCTCGGGCCGGCCCAGGTCGTGGATCAGGAACCCGACGCTGGCGATCGCGCCGCCGCCGGCGATCAGGTGCGCCGACCGGGCCAGCGCCGGCCGGTCGGTGAACTCGGCTCCGGCGCCGAGCACCGCAGACGCGCCGGCCGCGCCGCCCAGGAACAGGTAGAGCGGCACGTCCGGGGTCTTCCAGACGGCCGACTTCACGATCTGCCGGCCGTAGTAGCTCTGGAAGTCCGCGTCGCCGACGGTCGGATCACCGTCGCGGGCCCCGCCCCGGCGTCCACCGCGCTTGCGCTTGCGCGCCTCCCGACCGGACGCGGACGGGCCGTCGGCCTTGCGCCAGCCACCACCGGGGGTGGCCACGCCCGAGACCCCGGGCCGGTGGTCCAGCGGGGCGTCGACGTCCTCGTTCGGCCGGCCGGTGCGGTGCAGCTCCGGCGTCGCGGGCTGCGAGACCTCCGGGTCGGGCTGCTCCACCGGGGCCTGGGCCGCGCGGTCCGGGCCGGCGCCCTCGACCGGGGCTCCCTCGCCGGGGCCGGAGGCGTGCCGGCCGGTCACCGTCGCCGTCCCAGGAACCCGGACAGCGCGACGCCGACGAGCATCGCCGCAGCACCCGCGGCGTGCCGCCACATCGAGGGCAGGTCGCGGGTGGTCACCACCGGGTCCGGCGGCAGGCCGTAGACCTCGGGCTCGTCCAGCAGCAGGAAGAACGCCCCCGCGCCGCCCACGCCGTCGTCGGTGTCCCGGCCGTACAGCCGCGCGGTGGTCACGCCCTGCTCGGTGAGCGTCGCCAGCCGTGCGTCGGCGCGGGCCTGCAGCTCGTCGAGGTCACCGAACTGGATCGACTGGGTCGGGCACGCGGTCGCGCAGGCCGGCTGCAGACCGTCGGTCAGCCGGTCGTAGCACATCGTGCACTTGAAGACCCGGCCGTCGTCCTTCCGCTGGTCGATCACGCCGTACGGGCAGGCCGGCACGCAGTAGCCGCAGCCGTTGCAGATGTCGTCCTGCACCACGACGGTGCCGAACTCGGTGCGGAACAGCGCACCGGTCGGGCACACGTCCAGGCAACCGGCGTGCGTGCAGTGCTTGCAGACGTCGCTGGACATCAGCCAGCGGATCTCCCGGTCGGCCGACTGCGCGGTCTGCGGGTCGAAGCTCGACAGCGCCTGCGCGTTGAGCACGTCGGCCTGGTCGATCGTCGCGCCGTCCGCGTTCGCGTGCGACGGCGTCTCCGCCGACCCGCACGACCCCCCGCAGCCACCGCCGGACCCGGCGCCCTGGCCCGGCGCGGCCGGCAGCCCGATCCCCGGCATCGGCAGGTCGACCTCGCGGGACTGCTCGACGAAGGCCACGTGCCGCCAGGAGTTCGCTCCCAGCATGCCGGTGTTGTCGTAGCTCATCCCCGACAGGCCCAGGGCGTCGATCGTGCCGTCGGCGTCGTCCATCGGGAGCGTGTTCCACTCCTTGCAGGCCACCTCGCACGCCTTGCAGCCGATGCACACGCTGGTGTCGGTGAAGAACCCGACCCGCGCCGGGTGGTCGGGCTCGTAGCCGGCTTCGGCGGTGACGTCGGGCAGCGGCCCGAACAGCCGGTTCTCCGGGTCGTTGCCGGTGAAGGCCGGGCTGGCGGAGCTGATCTGGCTCACGAGGTGCCCTCCGCGATGTGGTCCGGTGCGCTCTGGGTGGTGTCGGCCTGCGGACCGCCCTCACCGGTCATGTTCGTCTCCTCGACCGGCGACCGTCCGCCGACCGGCACCCGGCCGCTCTTCACGCCGGCGCGCTGCCGGTAGGACTCCACGAAGTCCACCAGCGCCGGACCCCGCGGACGGCGGCCGGGCTGGATGTCGCAGGTGGCGACCTTGGACTCCTGGATGTGCACGTTGGGGTCCATCACCACGCCGAACAGGTCGTTGCCGCTGTCGCCGGTGGAGATGCCCTGCTCGCCCCAGTGGTACGGGATGCCGATCTGGTGCACGACCTTGCCGCCGCCCAGCTTCAGCGGCCGCATCCGCTCGGTGACCAGCACCCGGGCCTCGATCGCCGTCCGGGCGCTGACCAGCGTCGCCCATCCGCCGTTCTCCAGCCCGCGCTCGACGGCCAGCTGCGGGCTGACCTCGACGAAGAACTCCGGCTGCAGCTCGCTCAGGTAGGGCAGCGTGCGGCTCATCCCGCCGGCCGTGTGGTGCTCGGTCAGCCGGTAGGTGGTGAACGCGTAGGGGTAGACGTCGCTGGTCGGCGGGTTGCTCCGGTTCCAGGCGGCCTCGATGACCTCCCGACCCGGGTTGGCCTGCTGCCGGTAGAGCAGGTTGGGTACCGGGGACTCGTCGGGCTCGTAGTGCGTCGGCAGCGGACCGTCGGCCAGGCCGGACGGCGCGTACAGCCAGGCCTTCCCGTCGTTCTGCATGATGAAGGCGTCCGCGCCGCTGATGCCGGCGGGACCCTTCGCGCCGGGCTCGGGACGGTAGGACGGCGGCTTGGTGGCCTCGAAGTCCGGGACGTCGTGACCCGTCCACCGCTGGGCGCCCTCGTCCCACCAGACGTAGGCCTTGCGCTCGCTCCACGGCTTGCCCTCGGGGTCGGCCGAGGCACGGTTGTAGAGCGTGCGGCGGTTGGCCGGCCATGCCCAGCCCCACTCGCCGGCCACCCAGTTCTGCTCCCGGCCGGGCTTGCGGCGGTCGGACTGGTTGACCTCGTCGGCGTAGACACCGGTGTAGATCCAGCAGCCGGCGGTCGTCGTCCCGTCGTCCTTGAGCTCGGTGTAGCTGCCCAGGGTCTTGCCGTCCGGTCCGGTGCCGTTGATCTCGCGCAGCACGGCCTCGGCCGACGGCTCGACCAGGGGTCCGTGGGTCGGGTAGTCCCAGGTCAGGGCCTGCAGGCCGGCGTCGCGGGGGTCGGTCGAGTCGCGCAGCCGGTCGCGCAGGATGCGGCCCAGGTGGAAGTAGAACCACAGGTCGCTGCGGGCGTCGCCCGGCGGCTCGATCGCCTGGCGGTGCCACTGCAGCACGCGCTGGGTGTTGGTGAAGGTGCCTTCCTTCTCCGTGTGCGTGGCCGCCGGCATGAAGAAGACCTCGGTGCCGATGTCCTCGGTGACCAGCTCGCCGGTCTCGATCTCCGGCGCGGTCTTCCAGAAGGTGGCCGACTCGATCATCTGCAGGTCGCGGACGACGAGCCAGTCCAGGTTGGCGAGGCCTAGGCGCTGCATCTTGCCGTTGGCGTGCCCGACCGCCGGGTTCTCCCCGACCAGGAAGTAGCCGGGGATCTTGCCCTGGATCATGTCGGCGACCTGGCGGTAGGAGCCGTGGTCGCCGTTGATCTTGGGCACCAGGTCGAAGCAGTAGTCGTTCTCCGCCGTCGCGGCGTCGCCGAACCAGGCCTTGAGCAGGCTGACCATGTAGGCGCGGGTGCCGCCCCAGAAGCCGACCATCTGGTCGCCGACCTTGCAGTACTCGTCGAGCGTGGCGTGCTCGCCGGCGTGCGGCATGGGCAGGTAGCCCGGCAGCAGGTTGTACAGCGTCGGGATGTCGGTCGAGCCCTGGATGGAGGCATGCCCGCGCAGCGCGAGGATGCCGCCGCCGGGTCGGCCCATGTTGCCGAGCAGGGCCTGCAGGATGCCGGCGGTGCGGATGTACTGCACGCCGACGGTGTGGTGCGTCCAGCCGACCGAGTACACCCAGGCCGTCGTCCGCTCGCGGTTGCTGTTCGCGGTCACCGCGCGGGCGACGTCGAGGAAGACCTCGGGCTCGATGCCGCAGATGTCGGCGACCATCTGCGGGGTGTAGCGGGCGAAGTGCCGCTTCATCACCTGGTAGACGCTGCGCGGGTGCTGCAGCGTCGGGTCGGTGGCTGGCTGCGGGTCGACCTTGCCCGGCTCCGGGGCAGGCGGGTCGATCTCGTCGGTGCCGGTGGCGCTGGGTTCGTGCGCACCCTCGAACTGCCACGACGTCTTGTCGTAGGACTTCGACTCGTCGTCCCAGCCGGAGAACAGGCCGCCGAGGTCCTCGGTGTCGACGAAGTCCTCACCGACCAGGGACGACGCGTTGGTGTAGGCCAGCACGTAGTCGCGGAAGTCGAGCTCGTTGTCCAGCACGTAGCTGATCAGCCCGCCGAGGAACGCGATGTCGGTGCCCGCCCGCAGCGGCACGTGGGTGTCGGCCACCGCGCTGGTGCGGGTGAAGCGCGGGTCGATGTGGATGACCTTCGCCCCGCGCGCCTTCGCCTCCATCACCCACTGGAACCCCACGGGATGGCACTCGGCCATGTTGGAGCCCTCGATGACGATGCAGTCGGCGTTGACCAGGTCCTGCTGGAACCCGGTGGCCCCGCCGCGGCCGTACGTGGCACCCAGACCGGGCACCGTGGCGGAGTGCTATATGCGCGCCTGGTTCTCGATCTGGATGGCGCCCATGGCGCTGTACAGCTTCTTCATCAGGTAGTTCTCTTCGTTGTCCAGCGTCGCGCCACCGAGGCTGGCCAGCCCCATGGTGCGGTTGACCCGCTGGTCACCGTCGAACTCCTGCCAGCCCTTCTCCCGCGCGGCGAGCACGCGGTCGGCGATCATCTCCATCGCCTCGTCGAGGGCCAGGTCCTCCCACTCGCTCCCGTGCGGACGGCGGTACTTGACCGTGGTGACCCGGGACGGGCTGGTGACCAGCTGCTTGCTGGCGCTGCCCTTGGGGCACAGCCGGCCGCGGCTGATCGGCGAGTCCGGGTCGCCCTCGATCTGCACGATCTGCTCGTCCTTGACGAACACCCGCTGGCCGCAGCCCACCGCGCAGTAGGGGCAGACCGACTGCACCACGCGGTCGGCGGTGGCCGTCCGGCTGGTGATGCCCTCGGTCTTCTTGCTCCGGGCAGCGTGCCCGCGACCCAATGGATCGGGTCCGGTCAGCTGCCGGAACACCGGCCAGGAGTCGAGCCAGGTCTTCACCGGGTCCACTGTGCCACCGGCACATCGGCGGCGCCCGTCACGGGCCCGACGCTCAGCGGGAGGGACGACGGACCAGGAGCACCACGGCGACGATGGCCACGACCCAGCCCAGCAGGATCAGCACGTCGCCGGCGTGCAGCCCGTGGTTGTAGGTCAGCGTCAGGACCACCGGGCCCTCGAACTCGTAGGTGCCGTGCAGCAGCAGGGCGGTGAACCCGCTCAACACGAGCGCGACCAGCGCCCCCGCCGCAGTCCGCATGGGTGAACCGTAGGCGTCCGGCGGGTGGCCGCCCGGGACATCACCCGGGAGGGCGGACCCATCCGTCCCAGGAACCCCTCCTGCCGCGTGTCGGGGCGACACGCCCAGACGCACTGTCGTCAGATGCCTCCGGAGTGTCACCATTCCCGCCGACTGGGTGTCCACGGAGGCACCCGCACGGGGAAGGGACCACGGTGGACGATCACTTGATCACGCCTCGCCGCGCGTTGCCGCCGGTGCCGCCTCCGGGCCGGCAGTCCGGGACGGCCACCTTGGCACCGGCGGTGGACCAGACCAGCTGGTTCGACCCGCTGGACCCGATGAACGACTCGGCCGTGCACGCCGCGTTCACCGGCCTCGACCCGCTGGACGACGGCACGGCGGCCAAGGCCGCCCGGGACCTCATCCGCGAGTCCGGCCGCCAGCCGGTGCTCGACCAGGCCCTGCTGGAGGCGCTGGACGCCGCGGCGAAGGCCGCCGAGGCCCGTCGCGCGGTCACCCTCGCCGTCCTTCCGGCCACCGCTACGACCCCCTCCGTCATCGCGCCGCGGCCGGCACCGCCCGTGATGACTGCCGCACCCGTCCCCGTCACCGACCGCTCCGACGAGCCCGCCCTCGACATCTCTGCCGAGTTCGCCCGGCACGACGACCTGGTCGAGACCGCCCGGCACGCAGCGATGGACGACGGCTCGACGTCTGCCCCGACCCCTCCCCCACCGGCCACCGGCACCGGCCGACACCTGGCCCTCGACGTCGACGAGGACGCCGCCCGGCGCACCCACCGCACGGTGGTCACCCGCCCCTCCGGTCGACGCTGGATCCCCGCGGGGGTGGGCATCGGCGTGGTGGCCATCGTCGGTGCCGTCGTGCTCACCAGCGGGTTCGGTTCCGACGGGGGCCCCGTCAGCACCGACGAGGCCGCGCGAACGGGCACGAGCACCACCGAGCCCGCCCCACTGCCGACGAGTCCGCCGCCTGGGGCGAACACGATCGACCTGACCGTCCCGGTCGTCGTCGTCGAGGAGGAGCCGAGCCAGGTCCCCTCGCCCACCGCGTACACCCCGACCGTCGTCCAGCCACAGGTCGCCACACCGCCGACGGCGGGCAGCACCAGCCCGGCCCCCACCACGCCGGGGCCCAGCAGCCAACCCGGCACGCCGCCCAGCGCCGTCATGGAGGACCCGGCAGCCACCCTGGACGGGAACACCCCGGTCCTCGACCCCGAGCTCACCGACCCGACGGCGTCCACCGCGTCCGTGCAGGCGGACAGCAGCGTGCCGACCACCTGAGGCGGAACTCTCGCGCTGGCGAATGGTCCTGCATCCGCCACCCGACCGAACCGTGCTCCCGCACACTTCCCCGACGGCCATGTCCTCAGGGGAACGTTCGAACACCTGACCGATAACTACGCTGCGTGTTCGCCCACTAGGCGATGCGATGTAAATGCCTCCGGCGTGTCGCCACCAACACGCCGGTCGGGGCTGGTCCAGTGCGCACTGCGATCGATACCTTCCGTCTCCGTCAGCAGCGAATGACACGCATGCAATTCAACGGGGGACCACGATGGGCGGACATCGGCAGGACACCGGAAGCCGGCGGCGCTCGGAGTCCCGGACGGTCGGGCGACCACTGGGCCGCTCCGCACCGTCTCCCTCCCCACGGCTGCCCTCCCTGGACGACCAGACGTCAGGTGCGTCCACCGGATCCCGGCGTGCCCCGTCGGCGGGACCCTCGACGGGCCGTACCCGCGGCCCGTCCACCGGATCTTCCCGTGGTCCGACGACGGGCTCGCGACGTGCACCGCGGAGGACAACACCCCGGTGGCTGCCCATCGCGCTGGCCATCTGGATCGCCAGCTTCCTGGCCGTCCCGGCTGCCGTCCTGGTGCAGCAAGCGGTGTCCGCTGACGACGCCGCCGTGGTCGAGGCCGGAGACGTCATCGACGAGTCCGAGCCGTCGGCCGGGTCCTCCACCGGCGTCGGCGACCCCGGGGCAACGACCACCGCCCCCGCCGCCACCACCCCGCCAGATCCGGCCGACCTCACCGATGGTGCGGGTGAGGCCGTGGTACCCGGCACCGAGGTCGTCCCCCCGGGCCAGGGCGCGGTCTCCGAAGAGGTCGTGGCGACCTCGTCGGCTGTGCCGGCAGCGACCGTCTCGTCCTCCGCCTCCGTCGTCCCGAGCGGATCTCCGGCGACCTCACCCACCCCCGGCGTAATCAGCTCGCCCCCGGCCACCGAAGAGGCTCTGACCCCCGTGGAGCCGATGCCGCCTGTGCAGGACTCCCAGCAGGGCTACCCCGGCGCCGAGGCCGTACCGGCCCCCTGACCCGCAGGGGTCAGAGGCCGGCGAGCTCGTACCGCAGCGCGGACTCCACCTCGACCCGCAGCCGGTCGTTGCGCTCAGCGGTGCGCAGGGCACCGCCGAGCCACACGCCCGCGAGGCAGGCGAGCGCGAACCACACGAAGGGGAGCCAGAGCCACATCATCGGGACCTCGCCGGGAACTGCTGGGACGGTGCGCGGAACGTACAGGTGAACACCGGGTTCCCCGGCCCTGGAGCCGCAAAACGCCGGTGCGGCGCATCCCCCTTGGGGTGAACTGCCCGACAGGTGCTCAATGCCGCCCCCCGGGCGACCGACGTGGTCCCTGTGAACCCCCAGGTCCCCGACGGGCCCCCGCTGCCGACGACGCCCTCCCGCGTCGCCGTCGGGGCCGTCCTGCTGTCCCTGGGCGTGCTGGTCTCCGCCGCGCTGCCGTCCCCCGCCGACGACCTCGGCGTCGGCCTCCTGGCCGCGGTGGCCTTCCTCGTCGGGTCCTGGGCGACCTGGACCGCGGCCCGCCGCAGCAGCCACCCGCCCGTCTGGGGCTGGTACGCCCTCGGCCTGACCGTGGCCGGGACCGGCGCCACCCTGGCCCTGCACCTGCCCGGCTCCACGGTGCCGATGACCGTCGGCGCCCTGCCCGGCATGCTGCTCACCCTCGTCCCGCTGCAGCGGCTGCTCCCGCCCGGCACCTGGCGCCGCATGCGCGCCCAGCTGGTCACCTCGCTGCTGCTCCTGCTGGTGGCCAGCATGCTCTGCGCGCTCGCCTCGTTCGAGCTCGTCGCCGGCCGACGGCTGGGGCTGAGCACCCTGTTCGACGGCACCCTGGTGGCCCTCGGCGTCACCCTGTCGGCGCTGGTGTCCCTGGGCCTGCTGGTCCTGTCCACCACGGCCGGCAAGGTCCGCCGGGTCGCCGCCCTCGCGCTGGGTGCGCAGCTGGCCGTCGCCGTCGCGCTCGTGCTCATCGCCTTCGCCGACGAGGCCCGCGGCACCAGCCCCGCGCTGGTGGCCAGCACCGTCGCCGCCGTCGCCGCCCTCGGCCTGCTGCTGTGCGCCGCCCTGCTCGACACCACCCCCGGCACGCCGGCGTCGCCGGACGAGGCGCCGTCGGTCGTCGCCGCGCTCCTGCCGCACCTGGCCGCGCTCACCGCCGGTCTGCTGCTCCTGGCCGGGGTCCTCGCCTCCGGCAGCCTCGGCGCTCCGCAGTCCGTGCTCGGCGGGCTCGGCCTGCTGCTGCTCTTCGCCCACCAGACCGTCTCCTGGCGGGACGGCCGCGACCTCACCCGGCGCCTGCAGCGCAGCGAGTCCCGCTTCCGCGCCGTCGTCCGGGCCGCCGTCGACCAGGTGGTCATCCTGGACGGCCGGCTCGCCATCACCTGGGCCTCCCCGGGCATGGCCGACCTGATCGGCCGGACCCCCGCGCGGCTGGTCGGCCGGGACGTCCGCGTCGCCGTCCACCCCGATGACCGCGCCGCCCTCACCGCCGCCCTCCTCACCCCGCAGACCGACGCCGGGGACCGCACCACCACCGCCCGCGTCCGGCACGACGACGGCCGCTGGCGGCTGGTCCAGGCCCTCGTCCGCGACCTGCGCCAGGACCCCGACATCGAGGCCCTGGTCCTCTACTGCCGCGACATCACCCGGGTCGAGGCACCGGCCCCCGCGCAGGCCACCCACCAGCCGGCCGGCGGCAGCGACCCCGAGACCGGGCTGCCCGACCGCAGCGCACTGGTCGCCGGGCTGGCCGAGGTCCTGGACGGCGGCGGGCCGGGCCACGCGCTGGTGCAGCTCTGGGTGACCGGCCTGGCCGACGCGCACCGCGGCACGGCCGCACCGCCGGAGGTCGCCCTCGACCTGGCCGGCCGGTTCTCCCGCGTGCTGCGCACCGGCGACCGGCTGTTCCGGGTCGGCCCGCAGGAGTTCGCGGTGCTGCTGACCGGTGCGGTCAGCGACGCCGAGACGCTGGCCCACCGGCTGGTCGCCACCGTCGGTGCCGACGTCCCGGTCCTCGGTCTACGACTGTCGGCCTCGGCCGGCACCACCGCGGTGACCGCCGACGACCTCGAGCCCGTCCAGGTCGTGCGCCGCGCGGCGATGGCCATGGCCAGCGCCCGCACGGCCGGCCCCGGCCGGGTCCGCCGGCACTCGGTGGCCGCGCTGATCGCCGCCAACCGGCAGGAGGCCCTGCGCACCGACCTGGCGCACGCCCTCGAGCGCGACGAGCTGCGGCTGGTCTACCAACCCGTCGTCGACCTCGCGCTGCAGCGGGCCGGCTCCGTCGAGGCCCTCATGCGCTGGCAGCACCCCGTCTGGGGCGCCATCTCGCCGGCGGAGTTCATCCCGCTGGCCGAGGAGTCGGCCATGGTCACCACGCTGGGCCGCTGGGTCATGCACACCGCGACCGCCGCGGTCGCCGCCCTGCACCGTCCCGACCTGTCGGTGGCGGTCAACGTCGCCGCCCGGCACGTCCGCAGCGGCCAGCTGCTCGCCGACGTCCGGGACGCGCTCGCCGCCAGCGGCCTGCCCGGCGACCGCCTGGTCCTCGAGCTGACCGAGTCGGTGCTGCTCGACGAGGCCCACGTGACCGACGACCTGGAGGCCCTGCGCCGCCTGGGCGTGCGAATCGCGGTCGACGACTTCGGCACCGGCTGGTCCTCGCTGGCCTACCTGGTCGGGCTGCCGATCGACGTGCTGAAGATGGACCGGCAGTTCCTCGCGTCGGTCGAGTCCGGCCCCCGCCACCAGGCGCTGTGCCGCTCCGTCCTGCACCTGGGCACCAGCCTGGGCATGGACGTCGTGGTCGAGGGCGTGGAGACCCCCCGCGAGCTCCAGCTGCTGCGCGACATGGGGCACCGGTTCGTGCAAGGCTTCCTGCTCGCCCGGCCCACCGAGCTGGGCCGCCTGGAGGACACCCTGGACGAGATCCCGGCTGCCCTCCACGCCGGCACCGCCGACGACGTCCGGGAGGTCGTGCTGTGAGCCGCGGCCTGCGCACCAGTGCGGTCGCCGTGCTGCTCGGCCTGCTGGCCCTCGTCCCGGCACTGGCCCTCACCCCGCCCGCGGGCACCGGCCTCCAGCCCGACAACCTGCTGATCGGGATCCTCGCCGGCATCGGGGCCGTCCGCGGCTTCCGCGCGACCCGGGGGATGACCGGGCTGCTGGCCCTGACCTGGCGGCTGATGGCCGGCGCCGGGGCGCTGTTCTCGCTGGCCAGCCTGATCACCGGCAGCGGCCTGGCCGGTGCGTTCGGGGTCGCCGGCGTCGGCGACCTCCTCCTGCTCGTCGTGCTCTGCATCCCGCCGGTGGTCTGCGCGCTGCTGGCCAACCAGGTGCGGACGGCGGGCTGGCTCACCCTGCTCGTCGACGGCGCCACCGTCGTCCTGGCGCTCTCGGTCGCCGCGGACGTGTTCGTGCTCTCGGCGCCCGACCAGGTCGGCCGGGTCGATCCCCTGGTCGTCGGCTACACCGGCTACGCCGTCCTGGCCGTGGGCCTGGCCGGCGCGCTGTGCACCGCCACGACCCGCGAGCTGCAGCGGTCCTCGACCGCCGTCGTCGCGTCCGCCCTGCTCGTCGCCGCCGCCGTGGCCATGCTGGCCGTCGGCATCGACCGGCCCGGGCTGCTGTGGCAGGCGCTGGGGGACGTCGCCTGCGTGCTCTGCTTCGAGGCCGGGGTGCTCGCCGTCCTGTCCTCGCCGCGGCACCTGTCCTCCCCCGACGACGTCGTCGCCCGCAGCCCGCGGGTCAACCCGGCCGGCATGTCGATCACCGTCCTGGCGACGTTCGGGCTGCCGGCGGCCCTGCTGGTCGCCCTGGCGCGCGGCCAGGCGCTGACCCCCTGGTCCATCGGGGCCGTGTCGGCCGTCGTGCTGCTGCTGCTGGTCCGCAGCACCCTGCGCATCCGGACCAGCACCCGGCTGGTCGCCGACCTCGTGCGCAACGAGGAGGACCTGCGCGACCTCGTCGAGGGCAGCTCCGACGGCGTCGTGGTCGTCGACGACGACCTGCGCCTGCGCTTCGCCTCCCCCGCCGCGCGCACCCTGCTGGGGCTGCCCGCGGGCACCGGCGACCCCGACCGCCGGCTGCCCGACCTGGTCCTCGCCGAGGACCGGGACCGGATCGCCGAGCAGCTGGACGACGGCACGGCCGGCACGCTGCACCTGCGGATCCCCGGCACCGACCGGCCCACCGAGCTCGAGGTCACCCACCACGAGCACCGCGGCGAGGGCCGCCGGGTGCTGCACCTGCGCGACGTCACCGTGCGGCTGCGCCGCGAGCGCGAGCTCGAGCGGATGGCCTACACCGACCACCTCACCCGGCTGCCCAACCGGGCCCTGCTGTTCCAGGAGCTGGCCCGCCCCGCCGGCGAGCGCTGCCTGCTGGTGCTCGACCTCGACGGGTTCAAGGCGGTCAACGACGTCGCCGGCCACGAGGCCGGTGACCAGCTGCTGGTCGAGGTGGCCCGCCGGCTGCGCACCGTCGTCCGCGACCAGGACGTCGTCTGCCGGCTGGGCGGCGACGAGTTCGCCGTCGTCGTCGACGGCACCCCCGCCGAGGCCCGCGAGGCGGCCCAGCGGGTGGTCGACATCATGGCGCTGCCGCACCGGACCGCCGGCTTCACCTTCGCCATCGGCGCGAGCGTCGGCGTCGCCGAGGTGCAGGCCGGCGGCGGCCAGCTGGCCTTCCGCGAGGCCGACACCGCCCTGCGCGCGGCCAAGCAGGCCGGCAAGGGCTGCGTCCGGGTCTGGGCCGACGGCACCGGCTCGTCGCCGTCGGGCGACTCCGTGGCCGCCGCGCTCGCCGCCGGCCACATCGAGCTGCGGTACAGCGTCGCCGGCGGCGAGGGCCAGCCCCAGCGGGCGCTGCACGGGGAGCCGTTCTGGCGGCACGCCTCGGGCGACCTGCTGCCGGCCGCCGAGCTGTGGGCCGCCGCCGGCCGGCAGGGCCAGGACGGCGCGCTGCAGACCTGGGTCTTCGCCGAGTCCACCCGCACGGCCGCCGACCTGCCCGGGGTCTCGCTGCTGGCCCTGGACCTGCCGGCCGGGCACGTGCGCGCCGACCAGCTGCTCGACGACGTGCGGTCGGCGCTGGCCGCCACCGGGTTCCCGGCCGAGCGGGTGTCCCTGGCGGTCACCGAGGAGGCCATCCTCACCGCCGGTGCCGAGCTGGTGCCGGTCCTGCACGAGCTGCGCGCCCTGGGCGTGCGGATCTGCCTGGACGACTTCGGCATGGGCCAGACCCTCTACGCCCACCTGGCCCGCCTGCCGCTGACCAGCGTCCGGATCGACGTCGCGGCCCTCGGCGGCGGCGGCGACACCGCGCACGCGCTGAAGGTCGTCCGGTCGATCGTCCTCAGCGCGCAGACCTTCGGCCTGGCCGTCGTCGCCCACGGCGTCTCGCCCGGCCCGCTGCTGGACGACGTCCTGGCCTGCGGGGTGCACATGGTGCGCACCCGGGAGGACCTGCGGCACGTGACGGCCGAGCGCGTCCGCGAGGAGCTGGCCACGGGCGCGGAGGCCGTGCGGATACTGGCCCGGTGACCCTCACGGTCCTCGGGCACTCCAGCGCCCGGGTCGAGCTCGCCGGGCGCACGGTGCTCACCGATCCCCTGCTCACCGGCCGGGTCGGCCCGCTGCGCCGGGTCGCACCCCCGCTGTCCCCGTCGTCCTGGGCCGGGGTCGACCTCGTGCTGCTGAGCCACCTGCACGGCGACCACCTGCACCTGCCCTCCCTGCGGCTGCTCGGCCGCGGCACGACCGTCGTCGTCCCGCGCGGGGGCGGGGCCTGGTTGCGGTCCAAGGGCTTCACCGCCGTCGTCGAGCTGGCCCCCGGCGAGGTGCACACCGACGGCCGGCTCACCGTCACCGGCACGCGAGCCGTGCACAGCGGGCACCGCTGGGGACCGCGGTCCACCCACGGCCCGGACGCCGCCGCCATGGGCCACCTGCTCAGCGGGGACGGCGTCACCGTCTACGCCGCCGGCGACACCGACGTCTTCCCCGCCATGGCCGACCTCGGGCCGGTCGACGTCGCGCTGCTGCCGGTGTGGGGCTGGGGCACCACGCTGGGGCCGGGCCACATGGACCCCGCCGGCGCCGCGCTGGCCTGCACGCTGCTGCGCCCGCGGTTCGCCGTCCCGGTGCACTGGGGCACCCTCGCGCTGCCCGGCGTGGCGCGGACCCGCCGCATGCGGTCGCTGCTGGTCGACCCGCCGCGCCGGTTCTCCGATGCCGTCGCCGCTACCTGTCCGGCCACCACGGTCCTGGTCACCGACCCCGGCTCCCCCGTCGCGCTGCCCACCACCTGGACCGCCGCGTGAGCGTCCTGGCCGCGAGCTGGACCGACAGCAGCTCCCTGGGCTACCCCGTGCTGTTCGGCGGGGTGCTGCTCGGCTCGATCATCCCGGTCGTGCCCACCGGACCGCTGCTGTCGGTCGCCGCCGCGGTCGCCATGACCACCGACCGGCTGGACATCGCACTGGTCCTGCTGCTGGCCACCGTCGCCGCCTTCCTCGGCGACGTCGTCACCTTCGCCGTCGCCCGGTTCGGCGGGCCCGCGGCCGTGCGCTGGGTCGCCCGCGGCCAGCACGCCGGCCGGCTGGCCGAGGTGCAGGAGCAGTTCCGCGCGCACGGCTGGCAGATCGTCGTCGTCGGCCGGTTGCTTCCCGCCGGCCGGATCCCGGTGCTGGTCGCCGCCGGCGCGCTGGCCTACCCGTGGCGCCGGCTGCTGCCGGCCTCGTTCGGGGCCGCGGCGCTGTGGGCGGTCGCCTACGCGCTGCTCGGGGTGGTCAGCGGCGGCATCTTCGACTCCCCGCTGGTCGCCACGCTGGTCGCCACCGGCCTGGTGCTGGTCGTCGGGCTGGTCTCCAACCTGGTGGCCAGCCGCCGGCGCAAGGCCAAGCAGCAGGCGGCTGAGCAGGAGACCCGGTGAGCGCACCGCACCGCCCCCCGCCCGGCCGGGTGCTGACCGGCGGCCGCCTGGTCGCCCGGGTGCTGCTGGTCTGGGCGCTGACCACCGCCGCCCTGCTGGTGCTCGACCGCTGGCTGACCGGCTTCGCGATGAACTCGTGGTGGCAGCCGCCGGTGGCCGCGCTGCTGCTGGGCGTGCTGGCCGGCGTGGTCTGGCCGCTGCTCATGCGGGTCGCGCTGCCGCTGGCCTTCTTCACCCTCGGGCTGGGCGGCTTCGTGGTGCTCGGGGCCGGCGTCCTGGGCATCTTCATCGCCATCCCGGGCGTCGTCGTCACCTCCTTCAAGACGTCGGTCGTCGTCGCCGTCTCCATGGCCGGGGTGGCCGCGGTGATCAGCAGCCTGCTGGCCGTCGACGAGGACGAGCTGTTCTTCCGCCGTGCCCGCCGCAAGGACGTCGCCGCCGCGTCCACCGACGTCCCCGGCGTCCTCTTCCTGCAGGTCGACGGGCTGGGATTCGCCACCGCGCAGCGCGCCGTCCGGGACGGCACGATGCCCACGCTGGCCGCCTGGCTGCGCGAGGGCAGCCACGCGCTGACCTCCTGGCACACCGACTGGAGCTCGCAGACCGGGGCCAGCGTCTGCGGGATCATGCACGGCTCCAACCACGACATCATCGGGTTCCGCTGGTACGAGAAGGACCGCGACAAGGTGGTCGCCGTCTCGCACCCCGAGGACGCCGCCCTGGTCGAGACCCGGCACAGCGACGGCGCCGGCCTGCTCTCCGGGGACGGCGCCGGCCGCGGCAACCTGTTCACCGGCGACGCCCGGCACGTGTCGCTCACCATGAGCTCGCTGGCCCTCGTCGTCCCCAAGGGGGCGCGGCGGGACCGGCGCGGCCGGGACCGCGTGGGCGCCGGGTACTACGCCTACTTCGCCAACCCGGTGAACGCGCTGCGCACGCTGGTGGCCTCCCTCGTCGACGTCGGCCGGGAGCTCGCCGCGGCGGGCAAGCAGCGGCGCGCCGACGTGCGCCCGCGGATCGACCGCGGCGGGCTGTACCCGCTGGCCCGCCCGGGGACGACGGTGATCGCCCGCGACGTCGTGGTGGCCGCCCTCATCGAGGACATGCTGGCCGGCCGGCCGGTCGCCTACGCCGACTTCCTGGGCTACGACGAGGTCGCCCACCACTCCGGGATCGAGCGCTTCGACACCCTGGAGGTGCTGCGCTCGATCGACCAGCAGATCGGCCGGCTGTGGCGGGCCACCCAGCTCGCCCCGCGGCCCTACCACCTGGTCTGCCTGTCCGACCACGGCCAGACGCAGGGCTGGGCCTTCGCGAACCGCTTCGGCGAGACCGTCGAGCAGCTGGTCGGCCGGCTGTGCGGCGGCGACCCCGACGGCGGCCGGTCCGGTGACCGGCAGCGGGCCACCGAGGGCTGGCAGGTGGGGGCCGCCCTCGCCGAGGCCGCCAGCGGGCCGGGGCTCATCGCCCGCCGGCTGCGCGACCGGGTCGAGCGGGCCGGGTCCGCCGAGCACACCCCGCGGGACGCCGCCGGTGCACCCGGCGCGGTCGCCCGGGTCGCCCCCGGTGTGGTGTGCGTGGTCAGCGGCCACACCGCGATGGTCTCGTTCACCGAGCTGCCCGGCCGGGTGCCGATCGAGGTGATCGAGCGCCGCTGGCCGCACCTGCTGCCCGCCCTGGTCGACCACCCGGGCGTCGGCTTCCTGCTGGTGCACTCCGAGGAGTTCGGGCCGGTGGTCCTCGGCCGCGACGGGCTGCACAGGCTGGACTCCGGGGTGGTCATCGGCGAGGACCCGCTGGCCCCCTACGGCGAGCACGCCGCCCGGCTGGTCGCCCGCACCTCCACCTTCCCGCACTGCGCCGACGTGATGATCAACAGCCGGATCGACCCGGCGACCGAGGAGGCGTCGGCGTTCGAGCCGCACGTCGGGTCGCACGGCGGCCTCGGCGGGCCTCAGCAGCACGGGTTCCTCACCTACCCCGCCGGGTTCGCCGACCCCGGCGAGGTGGTCGGCGCCGAGCACCTGCACCGGGTGCTCCGCGGCTGGCTGACCGACCTGGGCCACCCCGACCCCCGGGCCGGTCGACCACACCCCTCAAGCTCGGCCGCGCAGGTGTCGATCACCGAGGGGTGACCCTGCTCGAGCACCCCGTCCTGGCGCCGTCCCGCGCGCCCGGGACCGTGCTGTCCTGGGTGCTCCTGGTCTCGACCCCCGACCCCGACGCGGCCGCCCCGGCCCTGCGCCGGGAGACCCGTCTCGGCGACCACGTGGACCGGGACGGCGACGACCTGGTCCTGACCCTCGCCGTGCGGGCCGCCGACCTCGACGCCCTCGCCGACCGCCTGCTCACCGTGGTCGAGCGGGCCACCGGCCGGCCGGCCGCCGCCGGGGTCTGCCTGGCCGACTCCGGGCTGACCGACCCCGAGGTGCTGCGCCGGGCCCGCGCCGGGATGGCCGTGGCGTGGGCCTGCGGCGGCAGCCGCGTCGTCCGGCACCCCTGACCTGCGTTACGGCGGTGTGGCCCGGCCGGGCCGCCGGTGAAGATCGTGTGAACCGCGTCCCGCCGACGAGACACGCGGCCCCGGCTGCCCGACAGTGGGGGCATGCGACCCGACGCCCGCGCCTGGTTCGAGAACCGCACCACGTCCGCCACCTCCCTGGCGGAGATCGACGTCCCCGCCCTGCTCGCGGCCAAGCGCCGCGGCGGGCACGCGGTGAGCGTCGTGCTGCCCGCCCGCAACGAGGCGGCCACCGTCGGCGGCCTGGTCACCGACCTGGTGCAGCGGTGGGTCCGCGACGTCCCGCTGGTGGACGAGGTCGTGGTGATGGACTCCGACTCCACCGACGACACCGCGGCGATCGCCCGGGCCGCCGGCGCCGTCGTGGTGGCCACCGCCGACGTGCTGCCCGGCCAGGGCACCCGGCCCGGCAAGGGCGAGGCGCTGTGGAAGTCGCTGGCCGCCACCACCGGCGACCTGGTGGTCTTCATGGACTCCGACCTGCTCAACGACGTCTCGCACTACGTCCCCGGGCTGCTGTCCCCGCTGCTGGCCGACACCCGGGTCTCCTACGTCAAGGGCTGCTACACCCGGCCGCTGAGCGTCGACGGCCAGGTACGGGCCGCGGGCGGTGGCCGCGTCACCGAGCTCACCGCGCGGCCGCTGATCAACGCCCTGTGGCCCGAGCTGGCCGGCTTCGTGCAGCCGCTGGGCGGTGAGTACGCCGGCCGCCGGTCCGCCCTCGAGCAGGTGCCCTTCGTCTCCGGCTACGGCGTGGAGGTCGGGCTGCTGGTCGACCTGCTGCAGGTCTGCGGCCTGCCCGGCCTGGCCCAGGTGGACCTGGGCACCCGGGTGCACTCGCACCAGACCGACGAGGCCCTCGGCGTGATGGCCGGCCAGATCGTGTCCACCGTCCTGGCCCGCGCCGCCCGCGGCAGCACCGACCGGCACCGGGTCTCCCCCGGCGGCCTGCTCACCCAGTTTGCGCACGACGGCGAAGGCTTCGTGCCCACCAGCATCCCGGTGGCGGTCGACCAGCGCCCGCCGATGGTCGCCGTCGCCGAGTACGTCGACCGCCTCCGCGCCGCGGTCTAGCTACCGCAGCGGGGTGTCGTCCAGAGCAGCGACGAGGTCGGCCGGGGTGTCGTAGAGCTCGACCGCGCCGGCGTCGCGCAGCTCGTCGTCGCCGAACCCGCCCGAGCGCACGACGTAGGCCGGCATGCCCGCCCGCCGGGCGGCCTGCACGTCGTACACGGAGTCGCCGACCACCACCGCCGGCGCGTCGATCGGCTCCCCGAGCTTGCGCAGCGCCGTCTGCAGCAGGTCGGGCGCGGGCTTGGAGGCCTGGACGTCGTCGCTGGTCGTCCACGCCTCGGCCAGGTCCCGGGCGTCGAGCAGGTCGAGGTAGTGGTCGACCTGGTCGGCCTTGCCCGAGCTGGCCAGCACCAGCCGGTGGCCGCGCTCGCGGACGGCCACCAGGAGGTCGCGCGCGCCGGGCAGCGGGCACAGCTCGCCCAGCAGCGGCTGCACCTCGGCCTCCCACCGGTCCCGGGCCGCGTCGCCGAGCCGCTCCTCCAGCTCGTCGCCACCGACCGCGGCGACCAGCTGGTCCCCGCCCATGCCGATCAGCCGGTGCAGCCGCCACACCGGCACGACCTCGCCCAGCGAGCGGAAGGCCCGGTACCAGGCCAGGGCGTGGTGGTAGTTGGAGTCGACGAGCGTGCCGTCGACGTCGAGGACGGCGATCTGCGGAGGCATCGTCGTACCGTTCCCCGCCGCCACGGGGTCCCAACCCCCTCCCGCTGCCAGCGGGCGACGGCCCCGTGCGGCAGGATCGGTGGGTGCCTCTCGCCAGCCGTACCGACGGGGCCCCCGCCCTCCCGCAGCCGCCGACCCTGGTGTCCCGCTGCCCGGGCTGCGGGGCCGTGCTGGCCGCCACCCCCGGCATCGAGGCCCGCCACCCCGGTGCCTCCCCCGGCTGCACCCGGTTGTTCGACGTCACCGTGCGGGGCCTGCGGGACGAGGCGCCCAGCGACCTGCGGGCCGCCCAGCTGGTCGAGCTGGCCACCACCACCTACGACGCGCAGCACTCCCCGGACCCCGAGTCGCTGCACCGCCTGCGCGCCGCGCTGGGCGAGGGCGCCCGTCGTCCGGTGCGGGACACCCCGCCGCGCCGCTGGCGCACCACGGTCGCCGACGTCGCCGCCGACCTCGACGTCGTCGACCTCGCGGTGCTGCTGCGCTCCTGGGCGCAGGCGGTCTCGGCGGACTGGGCCGACGAGAGTTCCTGATCGAGGCGTTCCGGAACGAGCGGAACGACTTCTTCCCCTTACCCTCTGCACCATGCCCGACCAGGCGGCCAGGGATCGTCGCGCCCAGAAGAAGGCCCTCACCCGCATCGCCGTCCGCCGCGCCGCCCAGCGGCTGTTCGCCGAGCGCTCCTTCGCCGAGGTCACCGTCGCCGACATCGCGGCCGCGGCCGACGTCGCCGTCCAGACGGTGTTCAACCACTTCCCGACGAAGGAGGACCTCTTCTTCGCCGACCGCGCGGCCTGGGTCGCCGGCCCCGCTGCGGCGGTGACGAACCGGCGGCCGGGCACCGCCGCGGTGGCCACCGCGCACTCCTGGCTGGCCGACCAGGTGGCCGAGGTGCCCGAGCTGCTCACCCGGGCCGACGTCCGCACGTTGAGCGCGGACATCCTGGCCAGCCCGTCGCTGCGGCTGCGCCAGCGCGAGCTCTTCCGGGACTCCGAGGACCAGCTGGCCGTGGCGCTGCACACCACCTGGTCCATCGAGGTCGGCGAGCTGCCCGGGCTTGAGCTGGCGGCGAGCATGACCAGCGCCCTGCTGGTGACCGCTGCCCGGGTGGTCCTCACCGACCAATGGCGCCAGCTGGTCGAGGTCCCCCTGGACTCACCCGCCCTGGCCGACCGGGTGGCCGAGGTCCAGCGCACGTCGCGGCAGGCCCTGGCCGCCGTCGGCGGGGACTTCCCGCGGCTGGCCGACCGGGAGGGCACACCCTCGGCGCTGCGGACCGTCGCCCGCCTGGAGGCCGGGAAGCCGGCCGACGACCGCGTCGCCCGGTCGATCCGGCCCGCCGGCGGTCAGCCGACGGCGACCACGGGCAGCAGCACCGTGTCGACGAGGTCGGCGACCTCGTCGGCGGACATCGGCACCGCGAACGCGGTGTAGCGCTCCCACCAGAGGGCCTGCACCAGGGTGCCCAGCAGCTCCAGGCGCGGACCGGCGACCGGCTGCCCCCGCTCGGCCGAGCGGTGCGCGAGCTCGGCGAGCACCGTGGTCAGCGGCTCGACGACGGCGTCCTGCAGGCCGGCCCGGAGGTCCTCGTCGTGCCGTGCCGCGCCCACCAGGCTGGCCGCGGCGCGCTCCTGCTTGTCCAGCGGACGGGTCCACGGCTGCAGCAGGGCGACCAGGTCGTCGCGCAGCGAACCCTGGTCGGCCGGGCGGGGCACCAGGTCGAAGCCACCCACCGCGTGCCGCACCAGGGCGGCCATCGTGGGCCAGCGACGGTAGATGCCGGCCTTGCCCGCCCGGGCCCGGGCGGCGACCCGGTCGCTGTTGAGCCGACCCCAGCCCTCGTCGGCCAGGATGTCGACGGCGACGGCGACGAGCTGCTCCGACAACTCGGCGCTGAGCGGGCGGCCGGGGGACTTCACACCCGGACGGGAAGCAAGGTCGGAGCTCGTCACACCTGCATAGTGCACGGTGGAGTGGATCCACCACAACGACCGACGCGATGGCGTGACCCACAGTCACAGCATCCCGGCCGGTCGCTCACCGGGCGTGAGGTGACGACCTCACACGTGCCACGGGAAACGGCTGAAGTCGGCCGGCCGCTTCTCCAGGAAGCTGTCCCGGCCCTCGACGGCCTCCTCGGCCATGTAGGCCAGCCGGGTGGTCTCCCCGGCGAACAGCTGCTGGCCGACCAGCCCGTCGTCGACCAGGTTGAACGAGTACTTCAGCATCCGCTGCGCGGTCGGGCTCTTGGCCACGATCTTCCGGCCCCAGTCCAGCGCGGTGGCCTCCAGCTCGGCGTGCGGGACGACGGCGTTGACCATGCCCATCCGGTGCGCGTCGGCCGCCGAGTACTCCTCGCCGAGGAAGAAGATCTCCCGGGCGAACTTCTGGCCCACCTGGCGGGCGAGGTAGGCCGACCCGAAGCCGCCGTCGAAGCTGCCGACGTCGGCGTCGGTCTGCTTGAACCGGGCGTGCTCGGCGCTGGCCAGCGTCAGGTCGCTGACCACGTGCAAGCTGTGCCCGCCGCCGGCCGCCCAGCCGGGCACCACGCAGACGACGACCTTGGGCATGAAGCGGATCTGCCGCTGCACCTCCAGGATGTGCAGCCGGCCGCTGACCCCGGCGCCGGCCTCGTAGCCGTAGCGCCCGCGCACCCGCTGGTCACCGCCGGAGCAGAACGCCCAGCCGCCGTCCTTCGCGCTGGGCCCGTTGCCGGTGAGCAGCACGCACCCGACGTCGGTGGCCAGCCGGGCGTGCTCCATCACCTGCAGGAGCTGGTCCACCGTCTGCGGCCGGAAGGCGTTGCGCACGTCGGGCCGGTCGAAGGCCACCCGGACCACGCCGGCGTCGACCGCCCGGTGGTAGGTCAGGTCGGTGAGCCCCTCGAAGCCGGGCACCGCCGTCCAGGCCGCGGGGTCGAAGGTCTCGGAGACGCCGTCCAGTGCACTCACGCCCGCGGACGCTACCCGCCGGTCAAGGCGTCCTTGGCCCGGTGCCAGAGCCCCCGTGCCGGCGCCCCGACGGCCTCCCGCAGCCCGTCGGCGATCACCAGCGGTGCCGCCGGGTCGCCCTTGAGCTGGGACTTCGCGGTGTTCACCACCTGCTGCAGGGTCAGGTGCGGCGGGATCAGCGGGACGTTCGCGTCGACCACCGCGTCGACGACGAACGGGCGGTCGGCGGCGAGCGCCTCCTCCCACAGCCCGGGCACCTCGTCCTTGCCGCTGATCCGCCGGCCGCCCAGCCCGAGCAGCCCGGCCCAGTCGGCGTAGGGCACGTCGGGCAGGTCCTGGCTCTCGGCGAACGGGACGTCGCCGACCAGCGCCCGCATCTCCCAGGTCACGAAGGACAGGTCCCGGTTGTTCAGCACGAGGACGACGAACCGCGGGTCGGCCCAGGTCTTCCAGTACCGGCTGACCGTGATCAGCTCGTTGACCCCGTTCATCTGCATCGCGCCGTCGCCGATCACCGCGAACACCGGCCGGTCCGGGTGGGCGAACTTGGCCGCCAGGGCGTACGGCATGCCCCCGCCCATGGACAGCAGGGTGCCGCTGAGGCTGCCCAGCATCGAGGGCCGGACGTCGATGTCCCGGGCGTAGAAGCTGGTCGCCGTCCCGCAGTCCACCGCGAGCACGGCGTCGTCGGGCAGCCGGTCGGACAGCTCGCGGACGACGTACTCCGGGTTCAGCTCGTGGGTGTCGGCGGCGACCCGGGCCTTCGACGTCTCCCGCCAGGCGTGCGTCCACTCCCCGACCTGCTCGCGCCAGGCGCCGTCCCGGTCGGTGCGCAGCAGCGGCAGCAGCGCGGCCAGGGTGGGGCCGGCGTCACCGACCAGGTTGACCTCGGTGTCGTAGCGCAGCCCGCACTGCGCGCCGTCGATGTCGATCTGCACGGCCCGGGCCTGGCCCGGGGCGGGGTAGAAGTCGGAGTAGGGCATGTTCGACCCCACGACCAGCAGGACGTCGCACCCGCGCATCAGGTCCCAGCTGGCCCGGGTGCCCAGCAGCCCGATCGCCCCGGTGACCCAGGGCAGCCGGTCGTCGAGCACGGTCTTGCCCAGCAGCGCCTTGGCCACCCCGGCGTCCAGCGCGTCGGCCACCGCGGTGAGCTCCGCCGTCGCGCCCAGCGCGCCGGCACCGGCCAGGATCGCCACTCGTCGCCCGCTGTTGAGCAGGTCCGCCGCCTGCTGCAGCGCCGCGGCCGGCGGGCTGGTCGGCCGGGTGCTGGGGACGGCGCTGGTGTGGAAGTAGCCGTGCCCGTCCGGCGGCTCGAGGACGGCGTCCTCCACCAGCACGTCGCTGGGCAGCACCACGGCGGTGACGGTGCGCTGGGCCAACGCCGTCCGGGCGGCCCGGTCGACCACGTGCCGGACCTGGGACGGGTCGCTGACCTGCGCGACGTAGGCGCCGGCGACGTCCTTGACCAGGTTGAGGAGGTCGACCTCCTGGTAGTAGCCGGCGCCCTGCGCGGTGAGGGCGGTGTGCCCGAGCAGCGCGACGACGGGCTGGTGGTCCAGCTTCGCGTCGTAGAGGCCGTTGAGCGCGTGGATGGCCCCCGGGCCGGACGTGACGACGACGCAGCCCAGCTCGCTGCCGCCGTACTTGACGTCGGCCGCGGCCGCGAAGGCCGCCGTCTCCTCGTGCCGGACCTGGACGAACTCGGCGCTGCCGTCGTCCACCGCCTTGCGCAGCGCGCTCATCACGCCGCCGACGCCGTCGCCGGGGTAGCCGTAGTACCGGTGGACCCCCCACTCGGCGAGCCGGGCGACGACGTGTTCTCCGACGGTGGTCATGGCAGTCCCCTACCCCGGGCACGCCCGCGGGCGAACCCGCACAGTGGGGCCATGCGCGTGGGCACCCTCAACCTGGCCTCGGGCCGCGGCGACGACGGGGTGTCCGCCTCCCGGGACGACCTGGTGGCCGCGCTCGCGGGGCTCGACGTCGACGTGCTCGCCCTGCAGGAGGTCGACGTCGACCAGCCGCGCTCGCACCGGGTGCACCAGCCGTCGGCCGTGGCCGAGGTGCTGGGCGCCACCGACTGGCGGTTCGCCGCCACCCTCGCCGGCACGCCGGACCCGTTCGCCTCCTGGACGGCGCTGGACCCCGCGCTGGACGACGGGGCGCTGGTCGGTCCGCACTACGGCGTGGCGCTGCTGTCCCGGCTGCCGGTGCGGCGCTGGCACGTCCTCGGCCTCACCGCCGGGCCGCTCAAGTTGCCGCTGGTCGCCCCGGACCCGCGCACCGGTGCCCGCCGGCTGTGGTGGTTCCCCGACGAGCCGCGGGCCGCGATCGCCGCGGAGCTGGACGGGGTGACCGTCGTCGGCACGCACCTGTCCTTCGCCGCGCCGTCGGCGGCCCGGCAGCTGCGCCAGCTGCACCGCTGGGCCGCCCGGCTCCCCGGCCCGGTGGTGGTCGCCGGCGACCTCAACCTGGGCGGCTCGCTGTCCGCGCTGGTCACCGGGGGCCGGCGGTTGGTCACCGGGCGGACCTGGCCGGCACCGGACCCCAAGGTGCAGTTCGACCACGTGCTGTCCCTGGGCGGGGCGACCGGGTCGGACCCGGAGATCCGCCGGCTGCCGCTCGGGGACCACCGGCTGGTCACGGTGCGGGTGGCAACCGCCGGTCGGCCAGCCTGAACCCGAGCAGGAGGACGACGGCCAGCACGGCCACGAAGGCCAGGTTGCGCAGCGCGGCGGCGTAGCCGATCTCGACGACGTCCAGGAACGGGTAGGGGTACCAGTCGGTGAGCGCACCGAGCGCCAGGGCGTAGCCGATCCAGGCCAGCGGCCAGACCATCGACCAGCCGACGGTGGCGCCGGTGACCCGCGGCCGCGGCCCGAGCAGCAGCCAGCTGCCCAGGGCGAGCACCGGGGCGACGTAGTGCAGCCCCGCGTTGGTCCACCAGCCCAGGCCGGTCGGGTTCAGCGCCGGGCCGAGCACGAAGACGTAGACCAGGCCGGTGATCGTGATGCCCAGCAGCGAGGTCAGCCGCAGCACCCGCCAGCCCCGTCCGTCGTGCCGGGCGTCGCGGGTCAGCGGCAGCACCGCGGCCAGCACCAGCAGGTTGCTCTGGATCGTGAAGTAGGAGAAGAACCGCAGCACCCGGGTGCCGGTCCCCGGGGCGTCCGCCGGGACCAGCACGTTCGCGCCGCTGATCGCCCGGCCGAGCTCGGTGAGCACCGAGAGCACCACCACCACGGCCAGCACCGTGTGCACCACCCGGGCGCGCCGGTCGGACTTCCGCAGCTCGGTCACCGGCCGACCCCGAGCAGCGGGCGCAGCGTGTCCAGCGACGCGGCCAGGCCGGGGTGCAGCGGGACGCCCGGGTCGGCCAGCGGCACCCAGGCCACCCCGGTGCTCTCGGAGTTGAGCCGCAGGTCCGCCGGCTCCAGCGCGCCCGCCGGGACGGCCAGCACGGTGGTGTAGCTCCACCCGCCGTGGTCGTCCACGGAGTGCTGGCCCAGGGTGAGCTGGCTCGAGCCCAGGCCCAGCTCCTCCCCTGCCTCCCGCAGCGCGCCGTCGGCCGGGCTCTCGTCGGGGTGCAGCGCGCCGCCGGGGGTGCCCCAGGTCCCGCCGTGGTGGCTCCACTCCACGCGGTGCTGCAGCAGCACCTCCACGCCGTCCGGTCCGGGGCGGTGGACCAGCAGCCCGGCGGCCCCCGCGAGCCCCCAGTGCCGGTGGCCCAGGTCGCAGGTGGTCCACCCGTCGGTGGGCGAGGTGTGCGGCACGCGCCCATCCTCCCCCGCCGCACGCCTCCGTGGCCGGTTGCCGGGGTCGGGGGTGGTTCTGCACGGTTGCGGGCCGGTGCAACGGCCCGCGACCGCAGGAGATCGCCCGCGACCCCGGTCGCCGTAGCGCAACCAGGGCTATTCAGCCGGTCGCCGTCCACAAGCGGGCGGGCCTTCCACAGATCGCCGGCGACCACCCTGCCCGATCCGCCGGACTGCCAGCGTCACGGCATGACGCTCGTGCTGCCGCTGGTCACCCGGGAGACCGCCCGTCCGTGCCTGGGGCTGGTGACCCGACGCGCCCTGTTGGCCGCCGGGGTGACCGACCGGGAGATCGCGGCATCCGTCCGCCGGGGGCGAGCTGCGCCGGGTCCGGAAGGGCGCCTTCATCAGCGCGCCCGACCTCGCGGAGGTCGAGCGGACCCACCGGGTCCCGGGTCTGCAGGCACTGGCGGTCGCCGATGCCGTGGGTGACGCCGAGGCGCCGTTCGGGTTCGACACCGCAGCGTGGATCTGGGCACTCCCCCGCCCGGCCCGACGGCGGGGCACCCCCGAGCGGGTGCACCTGGTCGATCCGCAGGGCGTGGGCGGGCGGGGCTCCGACTGGGTCCTGCACCGCACCGGGCTGCTCCCCGAGGAGGTCACCCGCCGCGGCGCCTACCTGCTGACCGGTGCGGCGCGCACGGTGGTGGACGTGGCCCGGACCTGGAGCGAGGTGGACGCGGTCGCCGCCGCCGACGCCGCCCTGCTGCGGGGGTTGACCACGAAGGCCGAGCTGCTGGCGACCCTGGACCGGCACGCCACCGTGGCCGGCACACCCGCGGTGCGGCGGGTGCTCGACCTGGCCGACGGACGTGCCGAGAGCTGGCTGGAGACGTGCGGCCGACTGGCGTTCGCCGCGGGCGGTCTCCCCCCGTTCGTGCCGCAGGTCGAGATCTGGCTGGACGGGGAGCTGCTCAAGGTGGTCGACGGCTGGTACCCCGAGATCGCGTTGGCCGTCGAGTTCGACGGGCTGACCAAGTACCGGGGGACGGCGGAGGAGGCGCGACGCACCATCGCGGAGGAGAAGCGGGTGGAGGACCTGCTGCGCTCGTTCGGCATCCGGTTCGTGCGGGTCACCTACCGGATGCTCACCCAGGGGTGGACGCAGCTCCGGGACCGCGTGCTGCGGGAGCTGGCGGTGGCCGGCCCCCCGGCGCGGGCGTTCGAGGAGCGGCCGAGGTCGACGGGGAAGGTGCGCGGCGGGGTGCAGGCCGACGACGGCTGGCTGTGGCGTGCCCAGGACGCGGTCGGCGGCCCGGGAGGTCCCACCGGGACGAGCACCCCGGCCCTGGGGGCGTGACCGGGTTGCGGGTCGTCCTGCACGGTCGGGGGCCGTTGCGCTGGCCCCCGACCGTGAGCGATCACCCGCTACCCCGCCCGCAGCCGCAGCTGCCTACCGGCGGAGGGGGCGGCGGCGGGAGGTGATGACGCCGGTGTCGAAGCCGGCCAGGTGCAGGCCGCCGTGGAAGCGGGCGTGCTCGATCTTCAGGCAGCGGTCCATGACCACCTCGAGGCCGGCGTCCGAGGCCCGCGCGGCCAGCGCGTCGTCGGAGAGCCCCAGCTGCAGCCAGAAGGTCTTCGCCCCCACGGCGATCGTCTCGTCCAGCACACCGGGCAGGTCGGCGGGCTTGCGGAACACGTCCACCAGGTCCGGCACACCCGGCAGCTCGGCCAGCGACGGGTAGACCGGCCGGCCCAGGATCTCGTCGACCCGCGGGTTGACGAACCAGACCTCGTACGGCGTGGTCGACAGCAGGTAGGTGGCCACGAAGTAGGAGGCCCGGGACGGGTTGTCCGAGGCGCCGACGACGGCGACCGTGCGGGTGCGGTCCAGGATGTCCTGCCGCTCCCCGGCGGTCGGGCTCACGACCGCACCGCCGCGGTCAGCGCCTGGTCCAGGTCCCACAGGATGTCCTCCACGTCCTCGAGCCCCACGGAGATCCGGATCAGGTCCGGCGAGACCCCGCCGGTCTCCAGCTGCTCCACCGACAGCTGGCCGTGCGTGGTGGACCCGGGGTGGATCACCAGGGTCCGGGCGTCGCCGATGTTGGCCAGGTGGCTGCACAGCTGCACCGACTCGATGAACCGCCGTCCGGCGTCCCGGCCGCCGACCACCCCGAAGCTGAACACCGCGCCCGGCCCCTCGGGCAGGTACCTCTGCGCCCGTTCGTGGGACGGGTGCGAGGGCAGCCCCGAGTACCGCACCCAGGCCACCCGGTCGTCGGCCTCGAGCCACTCGGCGACCCGCTGGGCGTTCGCCACGTGCTCGCGCATGCGCTGTGGCAGCGTCTCCACGCCCTGCAGCAGCAGGAACGCGCTGTGCGGGGACAGCGAGGCGCCGATGTCGCGCAGCTGCTCGCTGCGCAGCTTGGTCAGGAAGCCGTACTCGGCGAAGTTGCCCCACCAGGACAGCCCGCCGTAGGACTCGGTGGGCTCGGTCATCTGCGGGAACCGGCCGTTGTCCCAGGGGAACGTGCCGGCCTCGACCACGACGCCGCCGATCGTCGTCCCGTGGCCGCCGATGAACTTGGTCGCCGAGTGGATCACGATGTCCGCACCGTGCTCGATCGGCCGGCACAGCCACGGGGTCGCGGTCGTCGCGTCGACCACCAGCGGGATGCCCGCGGCGTGCGCGACGTCGGCCAGGCCCCGGATGTCGCTGACCTCGCTGCCGGGGTTGGCGACCACCTCGGCGAACAGCAGCTTGGTGCGGTCGGTGATCGCCGCGGCGTAGTCGGCCGGGTCGGTGCCGCGCACGAACGTCGTGGTCACCCCGAACCGGCGCAGGGTCACGTCGAGCTGGGTGATCGTGCCGCCGTACAGCGACGCCGCCGCGACGATCTCGTCGCCGGCCCCGGCGAGGGCGGCGAAGGTCAGGAACTCCGCCGACTGCCCGGACGACGTCGCCACCGCCCCGAGCCCGCCCTCCAGGGAGGCGATCCGCTCCTCGAACGCGGCGACCGTGGGGTTGCCGATCCGGGTGTAGACGTTGCCGTACTTCTGCAGCGCGAAGAGGTTGGCCGCGTCGTCGGCGCTCTCGAACACGTAGCTGGTGGTCTGGTAGATCGGCACCGCGCGGGCACCGGTGGTGGGGTCGGGCTGCCCGCCGGCGTGCAGCGCACGCGTGCGGAAACCCCAGCTGCGGTCGGCCATGCCGCCAGTGAACCCGACGGTTGCCACCGGCACCCGCCGGGCACCGGGACCACGACCGACCGACGAGCAGAGGAGACGGCATGGCCAGCGGAGTGGCGAGCGTGTGGGTGCCCGTGGACGACATGGACCGGGCCCGGGCCTTCTACCGGGACACCCTCGGGCTGCCCGAGGGCAAGGTCACCGAGGACTGGAGCGAGTTCGACGCGAACGGCCTGATGATCGGGCTCAACGCCCGCGAGGGGACGGCGCGGCACGCCGAGGGCGGCGCGGTGATCACCTTCCAGCCCGACGGCGGGATCGACGCCGAGGTGCAGCGGCTGCAGGACGCCGGGGTCGAGTTCGCCGGCGGGATCAGCGAGCACCCGTGGGGCCGGATCGCCCCGTTCACGGACTCCGAGGGCAACGACCTGCAGTTCTACGCACCCCCGGCGTGAGGCGGCTGCCGGGGTCCGCGCGGGCCCCGGCAGACTCCCCTGCGTGACCACCACCGTGCAGCTGCGCCGCTACACCGTCGAGCCGGGCCGGATGGCCGAGTTCGTGGCCTGGTTCCCGGGCATCCTGCCGGTCCGCGAGCAGTACGGCTTCCGGGTGCTCGAGGCCTGGGTCGACGAGGCCAACGACGCGTTCGTGTGGTCGGTCGCGCTGGACGGCGACGAGGCCCGGTTCCTCGAGGTCGAGGCGACCTACAACGCCTCCGCCGAGCGGGCCGCCGCCTTCGAGACGTTCCCCAAGGTGATCACAGCGCAGCTGAACTCGTTCGTCCGGCCGGCTCGGTAGCGGCCTCGCCGTCGGGGGTCTCCCGCAGCGCCGCGCGGCGGAACCGCCAGATCAGCCCGAGGACGGCGAGCTCCACCCCGGCGGCACCCGAGGCCACCCACTGGTCGGTGTAGAACAGCAGCACGTTGACCAGCGTCAGCGCCAGCAGCAGGCCGCCCTGGCCGACCTCCACGCCGCGCCGGTCCCGGCCGCGCAGCAGCAGGACGGCGGACACCAGCAGCAGCACGCCGACCACGACGTCCAGGCCGACGCGGGCCAGCAGCAGCGTCGTGCCCAGCCCGTCCTGGATGTCCACCCGGGCGTAGTCGTTGGCCGCGTCCGCCAGGGTGGTCGTCGTCCCGTCCAGCAGGTCCAGGCCGATGAAGCCGACCACGGCGAGGTCGCCCACCGCGACCACGCCCAGCACGGCCAGCGCGCCCGCGGTGAGCCGGCGCAGGCGGGTGCCGGACAGGTTCCGGTCGGCCCACGCGTCCGCCCGGTCGGCCAGCCGGCGCAGCCGGCCCGGCTCCTCGACCCCGCCGTCCAGGGCGCCGCTGCGGGTGAGCTCCAGCAGGTCCCCGGCCAGCCGGGACAGCCGCTCCACGTCCGACCGGGAGGCCGACTCCAGTCGGCGCTCGAGCTCCCGGCGGTCGTCCCGGGACAGGTCGCGGTCGACGACGTCGCCCAGCAGCTCGAGCGCGGCGTGCAGCTCCGACCGCGGCGACCCGTCGCGCTGCCCGCGCACCCGCAGGTAGGTCCACAGCGCGAGCACGAACACCGCGTAGGCCACCGGCGCGGCCGCGGCGAAGAAGTAGTCGTTGTCGACGGTGATGAACTTGCCGATCTCGTCGACGAACAGCCCGGCGCCGACGCCGGTGGCCAGCCCCGCCGCGAGCAGCGCCGACCGGTTGGCCAGCACCAGCGGCAGCATCCCGCCGACGAAGAGCAGCAGCCCGCCCCAGACGGCGTGCGCGATGTGCAGGGTGTCGCCGCCCACGGTCGGGTACCCGGTGAGCTCCAGGTACAGCCGGGTCACCACGATCGACCCGCCGAAGCCGAGGAGGACCAGGAACAGGTAGCGGTCGGCGTCCAGCCGCCGGACGAGGTGGTCCAGGCGGCGGCGCAGGGCGGAGGGCACACGGTGACCTGCCCCCACGGGTTCCGGGTCAACCGCCCAGCAGGCAAGGTGACGCGGGGCCGGACCCACCCGTCCGGGGTGGCCCGGCCCGGCCCCGGCTCAACCGCGGGCCCCGGGACGACGAAGGGACGACGTGGACCTCCTACCGACGACCTCGCCGGACGGGCCGTCCGCGGCTGTCCTGGGGGCCGCCGTGGACGAGCTCGAGGCCCTGTCGCGCTTCGAGCAGGACCTGGACCGGACCGGCACGGACGCCGTCCGGGCCGCCGACGCCGCCCGGGCGCTCGGGCTGGTCGACGTCGCGCTGCGCGCGGACCTCGTCGCCGCCGACGTCCGCCGTCGGCAGGGGCACCTCGCCGAGGCCGGCTCGACGGCGCAGTCGGTGCTCCGCTGGGCCGCCGAGCACGGCGCCCCCTACGTCGAGGCCCGGGCGCACTACGTCATGGCCGCCGTGTTCCAGGAGCTGGGCGACCTGGCCCAGGCCCTCGAGCACGCCCTGCACTCCGTCGACCTCCTCGCCGAGGACACCCCGATCCCGGTGCGGATCGACCACCGCAAGCGGCTGGCCGACTGCCTGGGCCTGCAGGGCGACCTGGCCGCCCAGGACCGGTACGCCGAGGTCCTCGTCCTGGCCGAGCGGCTGGGCGACGTGACCCGGCTGATGCAGATCCTCAACAACACCGCCTACACCGCGTCGCTGGGCGGGCTGCACGACGTGGCCCAGGCCGCCGTCGTCCGGCTGCGGGACCTGGCCGCCGCGCACGGCGTCCGGTCCGACCTGGCCACGATGGACACCATCGGCCGGGTGCTGCTCAACGTGGGCCGGCCCGACGAGGCCGAGGCAGCGTTGCGCCCCGGGCTGGACCCGGCGGTGCTCGACGCCTCCCCCGACGGCGACGCCGGGGCGGACTTCCTGCTCACGCACGCCGAGGTGCAGCGCGTCCGCGGGCAGCACGCCGAGGCCCTGGCCTCCCTGCAGGAGTGCATCCGGCGCTGCGAGGCCCACGGGTTGACCGCGATCCGGATCCGCGCCCGCCGGGAGGCGGCGGCGCTGTCGGCCGCCGCGGGCGAGTGGCGCGAGGCCTACGACGAGCACGTGCGCTACGCCGAGGACGCCCTCGCCCTGCAGTCCGAGCAGCGCGACGCCCGCGCCCGGACCCTGCAGGCGATGTACGAGACCACCGAGGCCCGCCAGCAGAGCCGGCGCTACCGCGAGCTCTCGCTCCGCGACGCCCTGACCGGGCTCTACAACCGCCGCCACCTGGACGACGAGCTGCCCGTGCTGCTGGCCGCCGCCGGTGCCGACCGGCCGCTGTCGGTGGGCCTGCTCGACCTGGACCACTTCAAGCTGGTCAACGACACGTGCTCGCACGAGGTGGGCGACGAGGTGCTCCGCCGGGTGGCCCGGGTGCTGGAGGCGACCGCCGCCACCCACCGGCCGGGCTCGTTCGCGGCCCGGATGGGCGGCGAGGAGTTCCTGCTGGTCCTGGTCGACTGCCCGGCCGACGCCGCGCTCGACGTGTTCGAGGAGGTCCGCGCGACCATCGCCCGCCAGCCGTGGGAGGAGCTGACCTGCGGACTGCCGGTGACGGTCAGCGTCGGCGCGGCGATCAGCCCGCACCCGCTGCCGCTGCAGACCGCCGAGCTGCTGTCCCGCGCCGACGCCCGGCTCTACGAGGCCAAGCACGCGGGCCGCGACCGCGTGGTCGGCCCCTCGGGCACGGTCACCGCGGCAACGAACGGCTGATCCCGCGGGCCGCGGCCATCACGCCGCTGATGTTCGGCCGGACGGCGGCGGCGGAGTCCCCGCGCACCACGACCGACAGCGCGGCCACCACGGTGCCGGCCTGCCAGACCGGGGCGGCCACCGACACCGCGTCGTCGGTGACCTGCCGGTCGCTGATCGCGTGCCCGGCCCGGCGCACCTCGGCCAGCACCCGGCGCAGCTGCGCGGGGTCGACCACCGTCTGGCGCGTGTAGCGCTCCAGCGGACCGGCGAGGACGGCGTCCTGCACCGTGGTCGGGGCGTGCGCCAGCAGCACCAGCCCCACCCCGGTCGGCGGCAGCGCGAACCGGCCGCCCACCTGCGTCAGCACGGTGACCGCCCGCCGGGCGGCGAACCGCTCGACGAAGAGCACCTCGTGCCCGTCCCGCACGGCCAGCTGCACGTTCTCGTGGGTGACCTCGTACAGGTCCTCCATGAACGGCAGCGCGACCTCCCGGAGCCCGAGCGCCCGCGGGGCCAGGGCGCCCAGCTCCCACAGCCGCAGGCCGACCCGGTAGCCGCCGTCCTCGTCGCGCTCCAGGCCGCCCCAGGCGGTGAGCTCGGCCAGCAGCCGGTGCGCGGTGGGCAGCGGGAGGCCCACCGCCCGGGCGACCTCGGACAGCGTCAGGCGCGGCCGGTCCCGGGTGAAGGCGTCGAGGACGGCGAGCAGCTTGCCGTTCGCCGTCCTCACCGGCGCAGTGTCACAGCTCCAGCACCAGCTTCGGGCAGGCAGCGCGCGAGACGCAGACGAACATGACGTCGTTGGCCGCCTGCTCGTCGGGGGTGAGCAGGGAGTCGCGGTGGTCGACCTCGCCCTCGAGCACCCCGGTCTCGCAGGTGCCGCAGGTGCCCTCCTCGCAGGAGCTGAGCACCTCGACGCCGTTGTCCCGGAGCACCGCCATGATGCTGAGCTCCGGCGGCACGGTCAGGGTCTTCCCGCTCAGCGACAGCTCGACCTCGAAGGACCCGGTGAGCACGGGCGCGCCGACGTCCTTGGGCGCGAAGCGCTCCACGTGCAGCACCTCGGCCGGGCAGCGCTCCTCGACCGCGGCCAGCAGCGGCTCGGGACCGCAGCAGTAGACCGCCGTGCCCTCGGGCAGGTCGCCCAGGATCGCGTCCAGGTCGAGCAGGCCCACCTCGTCCTGCGGGTGGATCGTGCCCTCCAGCTCGGCGAGGAAGGCCATCGAGCGCCGGCTGCGCCCGCCGTAGTGCAGCTCGTAGGGCACCCCGGCGGCCCGTGCGGCGTCGGCCATCGGCAGGATCGGGGTGATCCCGATGCCGCCGGCGACGAACACGTAGCGCTGCGCCGGCACCAGCTCGAAGTTGTTGCGCGGGCCCTGCACCTGCACCTCGTCGCCCTCGTGCAGGTGGTCGTGCACGTGCGCCGACCCGCCGCGGCCCGCGGGCTCGCGCAGCACGCCGATCCGGTAGCGGCTGCGGTCGGCGGGGTCGCCGCACAGCGAGTACTGCCGGGTGAGCGAGTCGGTGAGCAGCAGGTCGACGTGCGCGCCCGGCGTCCAGGCGGGCAGGTCGGCCCCGGCGGGGTCGGTCAGCTCCAGGACGACGACGCCCTCCGCCCCCTCGGTGCGCCGGGCGACGGCCAGCCGCAGCCGCTGCTCCGTCGTCCCGGCGGCCGCCTCCTGCACGGCGGTCACCGGAGCGGCGTCCGCGGGCCGGCGGCCTGCTCGGGCCGGGCGACCCGGTGCGGCGGCGGCACGTGCACCGCGGCCGTCCCGGCGTCGGGCTCGGCGACCTGGCCCGGGTGGTCGGGGTGCGCCAACAGCCACTGCCACATGCCGATCGGGTCGCCGCCCTCGGCGTGCGCCCCGCAGGAGCACTCCCCCAGCAGCCGGTCGCTGCCGGGCAGCCAGGCCACCCGGGTGACCCGGTCGCCGACCAGGACCCGGGTCGGCGTCGCCGTCGGGCCGGCCGGGACGGTCCGCAACGGGCCAGTCATCGGTCTGGTCATCGAGCCAGGGCCGCGGGGCTCTCGGGCACCTGCTCGGCACCGGCGGCGGCCTGCGCGGCCATGATCCGGCGTGCAGCGAGGCCACCGGTGTCGATGTTGATCGACAGCTCCTGGTAGCCGTCGGGCTCGCCGGCGAGCACCCGCTCCAGGGCGTCCAGGGCGACGACGTCCTGCAGCACGACGGTGCGGTTGCTCTCGCGCAGGAAGTCGCTCACGCCCTCGTCCTCGAGCGCGAAGTCCCGGGCCACGGCCCAGAAGTCGTGCGTCGAGTGCTCGGTCTCGGGCGTGATCGCGTAGACGACCTCGACGTGGAAGCCGCCGGGGTCGGTGCCGTCCTCGTTGGGCAGCGTGCCGACCGGGGCGACCCGGCTGTGCAGCAGGTAGAGGCACGGCGGGTGGAACTCGATGTCCTGCCAGCGCACGATCCGGCCCTCGATGCCCGTGGACTTCGCGTAGAACGGCGGGCAGTCGGCGTCGTCCATGTGCCGGGAGACGTAGACGACCTGGGCGTCCTCGTCGACCTCGGTGGTGATGGGGGTGTTGGCCACCTCGGGCGTGCCGATGTAGCCGCCGTGCAGGTAGGTCTCGTGGGAGAGGTCCATGAGGTTGTCCACCAGCAGGCTGGCCCGGGCGGCGAGGGGCTCCATGCCGCTGACGGTGGTGTAGCCCTCCTGGTCGAGCCAGGGTGCCCGCGGGATCGGCACGGTGTCGCTGCGGTCGTCGTCGCCGATGAACACCCAGACGAAGCTGTCCTGCTCCACAACGGGGTAGCTCTTGAGCCGGGCGGTGCGCGGCACGCGGGTCTGCCCGGGGACGGCGACGCACGTGCCGTCGGCGTCGTAGGTGAAGCCGTGGTAGCCGCAGACGACGGTGTCGCCGACCAGGTGGGAGGGCTTCTCGCTCAGCGGGAAGCGGCGGTGCACGCAGCGGTCGCTCATCGCGGTGGCCGAGCCGTCCTCGCGGCGCCAGAAGAGGATGGACTCCCCGCAGATGGTGCGGCCGAACACCTCCCGGCCGACCTCGCGGCCGTAGGCGGCGACGTACCACTGGTTGCGGACGATCGAGGTCATGCGGGTCCCTCCCGGGCGTCGACGGTGACCGGTCCAGCGTGACCGCTGTCACCGGGACCCGGAAGGCCGCTTCCGCCTCGTGGAAGCACACCCGTGGCCGGGGTCAGGTGGCGGCGCGGCGGCGCAGCTCGGCGCGCTGGACCTTGGCCGACGCGGTCATCGGCAGCTCGTCGACCAGGTGCCAGCGGCGGGGCACCTTGAACGGCGACAGCCGGTCCCGGCACCAGGCCTCGAGCTCGGCCACGTCGACGTCGGCACCGGCCGGCACCACGAACCCGACCACCAGCTCGCCCCACCGCTCGTCCGGCGCCCCGACGACGGCGGCCAGCGCGACGCCCGGGTGGGCGGCCAGCGCCTCCTCCACCTCGACCGGCGACACGTTCTCGCCGCCGGTCTTGATCATGTCCTTGAGCCGGCCGACCACCCGGCAGGCCCCGGACGCCGACATCTCGGCCAGGTCGCCGGTGTGCAGCCAGCCCTCGTCGTCCAGCGCGGGCACCGGCGGGTCGGCCAGGTAGCCGTCGGTGAGCCGGGCGCCCCGCACCCACAGCTCGCCGGGCTCCCCCACCGGCACCGGGACGCCGTCCGGCCCGCAGATCCGCACCTCGGTGCCGGCCAGCGGCCCGCCGACGGTGCCCCGCCGCACCTCGTCGGGGTCGCCCGGACCGGTCATCAGCGCCGACCCGCACGTCTCGGTCATCCCGAACGTCGTCGCCAGCCGGGCGCCGAAGGCCGCCTCGACCCGGTCCACGAACGCCGGGGTCACCGTCATCCCGCCGGTGAACAGCACCGCCAGGTCGGGCAGGTCGGGCACGCCCTCGCTCACCAGCAGGTCCAGCAACGTCGGGGCCGCCGACAGCATCGTGACCCGCGACGACGCCAGCACCTCGAGCACCGGCCCCGGCGCGAACGGCAGCACCACGTGGTCGGCCCGGGCCCACAGCGCACCGACGACGCCCAGCACGTTGCCCGCGGTGTGGAACAGCGGCATCGGGTTGCACCACACCCGCCCGGCGGTGGGACCCAGCCGGTCGGCGAACGCCGCCCCGGTGGCGACCATCCCGGCGTGGGTGATCCGCACGCCCTTGGCCCGCCCCGTCGTCCCGGAGGTGAACTGCACCTGGGCCAGCGAGTCCGGCGCCACCTCGGGCAGCGCGCCCGGCGGCGCCAGCAGCGACCGCCAGTCGGCCACCACCTGCACCCCGGGGACGGCGGCGCAGAACTCGGCACCCGGGCCGTCCGCGACCGCGACCCGCGCCCCGGCCAGGGTCAGCGCGTGCTCGACCTCGGCCGGGCGGGACCGCGGGTTGACCGGCACCAGCGTCTGCCCGGCCAGCGCCACGCCGAGCTGGACAAGCACCGGCGCCGGGCCGTTGGCCAGGCAGGTGGCGACCCGGGCACCCGGTCCGGCCAGCTGCAGCAGGCCGGTGGCCAGCGACGTCGCGTCGGCGAGCAGCCGCGCCGCGCTCCAGCTCTCCCCGGTGGCCGGGGTGGTCAGGAGGACGTCGTCCGGCCCCAGCTCGACCGCCCGGCGGAGGACGTCGCCCAGGACGCCCCCCGCCGGACCGGTCGCCGGCGCCCGCAGCTCGCTGGTGACGAGCGCGGGCACCGGTCAGCCCCCGTAGGAGAAGGACTCGGCGCTGGGACCGCTGACCTGGTCGAGCAGCTCCAGGCCGGCCTCGGCGTCCGCGCTGACCTTCGACACGAAGACCGTGGTGGTCGGCGACTGGCCGACCTCGGAGTAGTCCAGGCCGTCGGGCAGCAGGCCCTCGGTGTCGGTCGAGCTGCTGTCGCGGAACGCGGCGACAACGCCCTCCGGGGTCAGGTCACCGGCCTCGCAGGCACCCTCGAGCGCCTGCTTGAGCAGCTCGGCCTGCACGTAGGCCAGCGGCACCTCCCAGCCCAGCGCACCGTCCGGGTCGGCCGACGCGTAGAGTTCGTTGGCCGCCTGCACGCCGGCGGAGTCGGGGTTGGCGTAGGGCGAGATGCTGGTCATCGAGTACGCGTTGGCCAGCAGCGCGTCGGCGGCCGGGGTGGTCAGCAGCGAGGGGTTGAACGTCGGGTTCATGCCGATGATCGGCACGTCGGCGCCCTGCGAGGCCAGCACGCCGGCCAGCGAGGCGAACTGGGTCGGGGCGGCGGCGAGCACCACACCGGCCACGTCGGCCTGGGCCAGCGCGGAGGCCTGCGCGGACAGGTCGGTGGTGGCCGGGGTGATCTCCTGGGCCAGGATCTCCACCCCGCGCTCCTGCGCCGCGTGCTCGGCGCCGGCCAGGGCGTCCCCGCCGTAGTCGCCGGTGAAGTAGACGACGCCGATGGTCGAGCCCTCGGGCACGTCCAGGTCGTCGAGCATGTAGTCCACGGCGTTGGCGGCCTGGATGGCGTTGGAGGCACCGGGCAGCTGGTTGTTCTCGAAGGCCAGCGCCGAGCCGGCCCAGCCGACCCCGCCCACGTAGAGGGAGTCCTGCTCGGCCAGCGGCAGCACCGCGGAGCTGGTCGGGCCGCCGAGCACCTGCTGCAGCGCGACGACGTCGGGGGCCATCGAGCGGTAGAGGGTGACCGCGCGCTGCGGGTCGTAGCCGTGGTCCTGCACGTCCACGGTCACGTCGCGGTCGCAGATCCCGCCGTCGGCGTTGACCTGGTCCCAGTAGGCCTGGGTCTCGGTCACCTGGACGGCGGCACCGGCGGCGAACGGGCCGGAGAGGTCGGTGAGCATCCCGATGGTCATCTCGCTGTCGGTCACCCCGTTGCCGGTGGCGACGTCGTCCCCACCGCCCTCACCGGAGGACGACGACGGGGCGGTGGTGCTGCACGCCGCCAGCGCCAGGGCGGCGGCGGACAGCGTGGCGGCGGCGCGGAGGCGGTGCTTCATCGGGTGGTCTCCTTCGACCGGGATGGTTCGGCGACGGCCGGCTGGCCGACGGCGGGGGTGGGGCGCAGGCGGGCACGGAGCCGGCGGGCGGCACCGGCCAGCCCGCCGCGGAGGAACACCAGGACGGCGATGATCGCCAGCCCGTAGACGATCCGGGCGGCGGTGGAGGGGTCCAGCCCGCCCGAGCCGGGGGCGGCCAGGAACGGCAGCGCCGAGCTGTACTGGGCCAGCACCAGCGGGAGCGAGGTCACGAAGACCGCCCCGACGACGGCGCCGGCCACCGAGCCCAGCCCGCCCAGCACGATCATCACCAGGAAGTCGACCGAGGCGGTCAGGCTGAAGACGTCGGGGGCGACCCGGCCGTAGGCCAGCGCCAGCATCGCGCCGGCCACCCCGGCGTAGGCCGAGGAGACGACGAACGCCGACCGCTTGGCCCCGGCGACCCCGATGCCCATGGCGGCGGCCGCGGTCTCGGAGTCCCGGACGTTGGCCCAGGCCCGCCCGGTCCGGCCGGCCCGCAGGTTCGACGCCAGCCAGATGGCCACCACCGCGAGCAGGAGGAACAGGTACCAGAGCCGGTGCAGGCCGCTGAACTCCACGCCGGCGATCGCCAGGTAGTCGGGGTCCCGGTTGCTGAAGCTGAAGCCCAGGACCGCGAAGGGCTCCACCGAGCGGCCGACGAACCCGCCGGTCCACTGGTCCAGGTTCACCAGCAGGTGCCGGACGACGAAGACCAGCCCGAGGGTGGCCAGGCCCAGGTAGATGCCGCGCAGCCGCCCCGCGATCGGGGAGAACGCCGCACCGACGCCGGCGCTGACCACGGCGGCGAGCACCAGGCCCAGCACCGGGGGCAGGCCGAGGCCGGAGACCGACGTCGTCGACTCCCCGGTGGACCAGGCGAACACGTAGGCCCCGATCGCGGCGAAGGCGGCGTGGCCCAGGGACAGCTGGCCGGCCACGCCCACCAGCAGGGTCAGCCCGACCGCACCGATGGCGGTGGCCATGACGAACAGGCCGGTCTGCAGCCAGAAGTCGCTCATGACCAGCGGCAGGGCCAGGGCGACGAGCAGGAGCACCAGCCCGCTGATCCGGCGAGGGAGGTCAGACACGGACGGCCTCCTTGCTGCCCAGCAGGCCCGAGGGCCGCACGAGCAGGACGACGATCATGACGACGTACGGGGCGACCTCGCCGAACCCGGACCCCAGGAAGGGCTCCAGGTCGGACTCGTAGCCGGTGACCAGCGCGCTGGTGAGCCCGATGAGCAGCCCGCCGATGACCGCGCCGGGCACCGAGTCGAAGCCGCCGAGCACCCAGGCCGGGATGGCCGCGAAGGCGCTGAGCGCGACGGTCGGCGCCACGCCGGGGGCCGGGAAGGAGGTGAGGAAGATGCCGGCGACGGCGGCCAGCACCCCGGCCAGCGCCCACCCGGTGGCCGCGGTGCGGGACAGCCGGATGCCCATGAGGGAGGCGGTCGGCCCGTCGGCGGCCGCGGCCCGCATGCCCACGCCCAGGTCGGTGCGGGAGAACAGGTACCAGAGCGCACCGAAGGCGACCACCGTGACGCCGGCGGCGAGCACGCGTCCGGTGGGCAGGGAGACGTCGCCGAACCGGACCACCGAGGCACCCCACGGCGCGCCCAGGGTGAGCACCTGGTTGCCGATCCGCCGGGTCAGCTCGGTGAGCAGCACGATGTCCACGCCGAGCATGAGGATCGCCGCGGTGTCGGGCTTCTTGTCCGCCAGGTTGCGCACCAGGACGGCGTTGATGGCCACCCCGACGAGCGCGGCCCCGGCCAGCCCGACCAGCACCGCGGGCCAGAACCCGATGCTGTCGTGCAGCACGGCGACCAGGTAGGCGCCCAGCAGCACGATCGAGCCGTGCGCGAAGTTGAGCACCCCGGTCGAGGTGAACACGATCGCGAACCCGGCGGCGATGAGGCTGAGCACCAGGCCGTAGGACAGCCCGTTCAGCACCTGCTCGAGGAGGTAGCTCATGCGGCGGCCGCTCCCAGGTAGGCCCGGAGCACCTCGGGGTCGCGCTGCACGGCGGCCGGCGTCCCCTCGGCGATCTTCTTCCCGAAGTCCAGGACGGTGACCTGCTCGGCCAGCCCCATGACGAAGGGCATGTCGTGCTCGACCAGCACGATCGACAGCCCGAGGTCCCGGCGGACCTGGCGGATGGTCTCGGCCATCTCCTGCGACTCCCCGTGGGTCATGCCGGCGACCGGCTCGTCGAGCAGCAGCAGCGAGGGCCGCGCGGCCAGGGCCCGGCCCATCTCGACCCGCTTGCGGTCGCCGTAGGCCAGCGTGTGCACCGGGGTGCGCAGCAGGTGCGCGATCCCCAGCATCTCGGCGATCCCGCCGACGGTCTCGCGGTGCTCGCGCTCCTCGCGCCGGGCACCGGGGAGCCGGAGCATGCCGGGCACCAGGCCACGGCGCATCAGCCGGTGCCGGCCGACCAGCAGGTTGTCCTCGACGGTGTCCTCGAGGGCCAGCGAGATGTTCTGGAAGGTCCGGGCCACGCCCAGCCCGGCGACCCGGTCCGGCCGCAGCGCGGTCAGCTCGGCGTCCCCGTAGTGCACGGCGCCCTCGGTGGCCCGGTAGGTGCCGCCCAGCACGTTGACCAGCGTGGACTTGCCCGCGCCGTTGGGCCCGATCAGCGCGTGCACGGTGCCGGGCTCGACGGTGAAGGAGACCTCGCTGAGCGCGGTGATGCCGCCGAACCGCACGGTCAGGCCCTCGACCCGCAGCCGCTGCGGCGGCTCGGCGGTGGGGATCGCCGGCTCGCTCTCGACCACCTCGGTGGCCACCACGGGGACGGCGACGCCCAGGTACCGCTCCTGCACGTCGTCGCTGGCGGCCAGCTCGTCCGCCGTCCCCGACGCGGTGACCCGGCCGATCTCCAGCACCGAGGCGGCGTGCGCGACCCGCAGGCCCATCACCGCGTTCTGCTCGATCAGCAGGACGGCGGTGCCCTGCCGGTTGATCTCGGTGACGATCTCGCCGATCTGGTCGACCAGCAGCGGGGCCAGGCCCAGGCTCGGCTCGTCGAGCAGCAGCAGCTGCGGCGAGGCCATGAGCGCCCGGCCCATCGCCAGCATCTGCTGCTGGCCGCCGGACAGCAGGCCACCGGGCTGGTCGCGGCGCTCGGCCAGGATCGGGAACAGGTCGAACACCCGGTCGCAGGCCTCGGCGCGGGCCGCCTTGTCCCGCACGGTGTACCCGCCGGCCCGGAGGTTCTCGGCCACGGTCAGGTCGCGGAAGATCCGCCGTCCCTCGGGCACCTGGACCAGCCCGCGCCGGACGACGTCCGCGGCGTCGGCCCCGGCGAGGTCCTGCCCGGCGAAGGTGATCGTGCCGCCGGTGACCGCGCCGCCGTAGGGCTGCAGCGACCGGGAGACCGCCCGCAGCAGCGAGGTCTTGCCGGCCCCGTTGGACCCCAGGACGGCGACGACCTGCCCGGGCGCGACGGTCAGCGAGACGTCGGACAGCGCGGTGATCGTCCCGTCGTAGACGACGTCGAGGTGCTCGACGGACAGCAGCGGTGCGGACATCGATGTCCTTCACGATCGACTGGGGTGTTCCAGGTCACGAGAAAGCTAGAGAAAACCTCTACGTCCGTCAAGAAGTTGTCTACCTTTCGTCGGACCTGGTGCAGCTGTGCTGGGATCTGCGGGACCGAGGAGGCACATGGACGGGCCCGGGCCGGGGGCGGCGCACCGCCCGCAGGCGCTCCTGCTGAACTTCCTGGGCTCCCAGGTGCTCGACGCCGACCTGCCGCCGCTGCCGTCGTCCACGCTGCTGGACGTGCTCGCCGACCTCGGCGTGGCCGAGGCGGCCGGGCGGGCGACGCTGCAGCGGATGGTCCAGCGCGGCCTGCTCGCCCGCGGCCAGGTCGGCCGGACGGCGGAGTACTCGCTGACCCCGCGGATCGAGGCGGTGCTGCGCCGGGCCGACCGCCGGGTCAGCTCCCCGACCCCGTTCGAGCACCCGCCCGGGGAGTGGACGCTGCTCAGCTACTCGGTGCCCGAGACCCAGCGGGTGCTGCGGCACCGGGTGCGCGGCGCGCTGGCCTGGGCCGGGTTCGGCGGGCTGCGCGACGGCCTGTGGATCGCCCCGGGCACCGTCGACGTGGCCGCCGTCCTCGGCGACCGGGGGCTGGCCGAGGCGACCGGGCTGGCCGACGCGTTCGGCGCCCGTCCCCTGCCGGGCACCGACGTCGACGGGATGGTGCGGCGGGCCTGGGACGTCCCCGCGGTGCGCGCCGCGCACCTGCGCTTCACCGAGACCTGGGGCGGTCCGCCCCCGGTCGCGGGCTCGATGGCCCAGCTGACCCTGCTCGGCGCGGACTGGCTGGACCTGCTGCAGGCCGACCCCGGGTTGCCGGCGCAGAACCTGGGCCCGGACTGGCCCGCCGCGGCCAGCGCCGCCACCTACCGGCGCGCCCGCACCGCGCTGGAGCCGGCCGCCCGGGCCGCGCTGGAGCGCAGCCTGCGCGCCACCGGCCGCGTCGCCTGACCCCGCCGGCCCCGGGTCAGCCGGCCGCGGTCCAGATGCGGGTGAGCATGTCCCGCAGCCGCTCGCGCTCGGCCTCGGCGAGCAGGCCCAGCGGCACCTCGACCGCCTCGGTCGCCGCGCGCTCGGCGTCGGCCCGCACCCGCCGGCCGGCGTCGGTGGCCACCACCAGCCGGGTGCGCCGGTCGGCCTCGGACGGCCGGCGCTCGACCAGCCCGGCACCGGCCAGCTCGTCGACCAGCAGCACCACCTGGGACGGGTCCAGCCCCAGGACGTCGGCCAGCTCGCGCTGGGTCACCCCGTCCGCGGCGTCGCAAGCCAGCACCAGCACCGAGTACTGGCGCACCCGCAGCCCGTGCGAGGTGAGCGCGGCGTTGGTCGCCCGGACGACGGCGCCGCTGGCGCGGGAGAGCAGGAACCCCAGGTCGTCGGTCAGCGGGTGACCCATGAACACCTCCATCGTTGACAACCTCCATGATACCGACCTACGGTCCGGGCACCACCCCCTGCACCGAGGAGAACCCGTGGAGCTGACCGGCAAGGTCGCCGTCGTCACCGGATCCGGCCGGGGCCTCGGCCTCGCCTACGCCCAGGAGCTGGCCCGCCGCGGCGCAGCCGTCGTGGTCAACGACGTGGACGCCGAGGTCGCGCAGGCCGCCGTCGACGCGATCACCGCCGACGGGGGCAGCGCCGTCGCCGAGGTCGTGCCCGTCGGGTCCAGCGAGGCCGCCCAGGCCCTGGTCGACCGCGCCGTCGCCGAGTTCGGCCGGCTGGACGTGCTGGTCAACAACGCCGGCATCCTGCGCGACACCACGCTGTGGAAGATGACCGACGAGCAGTTCGACGCGGTCATCACCACCCACCTGCGCGGCACCTTCACCTGCACCCGCGCCGCCGCGGTCAAGCTGCGCGAGCAGGGCGAGGGCGGCCGGATCATCTGCATCGGCTCCCCCACCGGCCAGGTCGGCAACTTCGGCCAGACCAACTACGCCGCGGCCAAGGCCGGCATCGTCGGCATGGTGCGCACCTGGGCGATGGAGCTGGCCCGGGCGCAGATCACCGTGAACGCCGTCGTCCCGGTGGCCGCCACCGCGATGACCGAGACGGTGCCCTTCCTGGAGCCCTACGTCACCGCGCTGAAGAACGGCGACCCACTGCCGCCCTACGCCCGCAAGCAGCTGGGCTTCGGGTCGGCGCAGGACGTCGCCGGGCTGATCGCCTTCCTCGCCTCCGACGAGGCCGCCGGCATCACCGGCCAGGCCATCGGCATCGGCGGCGACCGGCTGGCGCTGTGGACCCACCCGGTCGAGACCGTCGTGGAGTTCGCCGACGGCACCGGCTGGTCGGCCGAGGCCATCGCCGACGCCTGGGGCCCCACGTTCGAGGCCTCGAAGCAGACCGTCGGCCAGCAGTTCGAGCCGGAGTCCTGAGATGGCCCTGCAGCTGGACCTGGACGCCCTGGTCGCCATCGACGTGCACACCCACGTGCACGCCGACACCCACGGCCACCTGGCGCTGGACGACGAGCTCAACGCCGCGGCCGCGAAGTACTTCAAGGGCGACCCCTACGACCCCACCGTCCCGGACATCGCCGCGGACTACCGGGCCAAGAACATGGCCGCGGTCGTGTTCACCGTGGACATCGAGCACGCCACCGGCCACCCGGCGCTGAGCAACGAGGAGATCGCCGACCTCGCCGCCCAGCACCCCGACGTCCTGATCCCGTTCGGGTCGGTCGACCCCGCCCGCGGCGCCAAGGGCATCGCGCTGGCCCGGAAGCTGGTGACCGAGCACGACGTCCGCGGGTTCAAGTTCCACCCGTCGATCCAGGCCTTCGAGCCCAACGACCGCGCGGTCTACCCCCTCTACGAGGAGCTGCAGAACCTCGGCGTCCCGGCGCTGTTCCACACCGGCCAGACCGGGATCGGCGCCGGCCTGCCCGGCGGGCGCGGCATCAAGCTGCGCTACTCCGACCCGATGCTGCTGGACGACGTCGCCGCCGACTTCCCCGGGCTGACGATCATCATGGCGCACCCCTCGGTGCCCTGGCAGGACTCCGCGATCTCGATCGCCACGCACAAGGCCAACGTCTACATCGACCTGTCCGGCTGGTCGCCGAAGTACTTCCCGCCGCAGCTGGTCAAGGCCGCCAACGGCCTGCTCAAGCGCAAGGTGCTCTTCGGGTCGGACTACCCGTTGCTCAAGCCCGAGCGCTGGATGGCCGACTTCGAGACCCTCGACATCAAGCCCGAGGTCAAGCCGCTGATCTTCAAGGAGAACGCGATCCGCGCCCTGGGGCTGAGGTGAGGAATGCCGGCCTGGGCTCGTGGCCCGAGCGGCACCTGCGCAGCTCCGCGCACAAGCCGGCTCTGTGGTTCGAGGGCACGACGACGACGCACGGCGAGTTCGCGCTGCGGGTGCGCCGCGCCGCGGCGGCGCTGGCCGGGCTCGGCGTCCAGCGCGGTGACCGGGTGGCCTGGCTCGGCGCCAACCACCCGGCCGGCCTGGAGACCCTCTACGCCTGCGGCCAGCTCGGGGCGATCTGGGTGCCGGTCAACGCCCGGCTCACCCCGCCCGAGGCGAAGTACGTGCTCGAGCACTCCGGCGCCACGCTGGTCGTGCACGGGCGGGAGCACGGGACGACGGCCGACGCCCTCCGCGAGGCGCTCCCCGCCGTCCGCACCTGGGTGGCCGGTGAGACCCCGCTGGCCGGCGGCGCCGACTCGCTGGACTGGCAGCAGCTGCTCGCCGGTGCCGAGCCGGTGCAGCGGGACGAGCCGGTCACCCTCGACGACGTCTGCCTGATCATGTACACCTCCGGGACCACCGGCCGGCCCAAGGGCGCGGTCCTGACCCACGGGAACATGACCTGGTCGTGCATGAGCCAGGTGCTCGGCTTCGACTTCGCCCCGGACGAGCGGACCCTCGCGCTGGCGCCGCTGTTCCACATCGGCGGGCTGAACGGGACGCTCAACCCCACGCTCATGCGCGGCGGCTGCGGCGTGCTGGTGCGTGGTTTCGACCCGCCGGCGACCCTGGCGGTCATCGCCGAGCAGCGGGTGACGTCGTTCTTCGCCGTCCCCACGATGCTCGACGCGCTCAGCCGCCAGCCGGACTTCGCCACCCTCGACCTGTCGGCGTTGCGCACCATCGGCGCGGCCGGGGCGCCGCTGCCGCTGCCGCTGCTGCGCACCTGGCTGGACCGGGGGATCACCGTGCAGCAGGCGTACGGGATGACCGAGTCGGCGCCGGCCGGCACCGCGCTGGACAGCGCCGACGCGGCGGACCACGTCGGGTCGGCCGGCAAGCCGCAGTTCTTCACCGACGTCAAGGTCGTGCGACCGGACGGGACGACCTGCCCGCCCGGCGAGGTCGGCGAGATCGTGCTGTCCGGGCCGAACATCATGGCCGGCTACTGGAACGCACCGGAGGCCACCGCCGCGGCGATCGTCGACGGCTGGTACCACTCCGGGGACGCCGGCTCCACCGACGAGGACGGCTACCTCTACATCCGCGACCGGTACAAGGACATGATCATCTCCGGCGGGGAGAACGTGTACCCGGCCGAGGTGGAGTCCACGATGCTGGAGCTGCCCGAGGTGTCCGAGGTCGCCGTCATCGGTGTCCCGGACCCGCACTGGGGCGAGGTCGGCCTGGCCGTCGTCGTCCCGACCCCCGGGGCGGTGCAGGACGCCGAGGCGCTGCGCGCCGCGCTGCGGGAGAAGCTGGCCGGGTTCAAGGTGCCCAAGCAGGTGCGGTTCGTGACCGAGCTGCCCAAGACCGCCACCGGCAAGATCCGCAAGCCCGACCTGAGATCCACGTACTCACCGAGGAGTGACGCATGACCACCACCACGACGATCGCCGAGATCGCCGGCCTCCAGGGCACCGAGCTGGGCACCAGCGACTGGTACGAGATCACCCAGGAGGCGGTCAACACCTTCGCCGACGCCACCGGTGACCACCAGTGGATCCACGTCGACGTCGAGCGGGCCAAGGCCGAGAGCCCCTTCGGCGGCCCGATCGCCCACGGGTTCATGACCCTCTCGCTGGCCGTCCCGCTCGCCACCGCGACGTACACGATCAGCGACGCGGTGATGGGCGTGAACTACGGCCTCAACAAGGTCCGCTTCCCCGCCCCGGTCCCGGTCGGCTCGCGGGTGCGCGCGACGACCACGCTGAAGTCGGTCGAGGAGGTCGCCGGCGGGGTGCAGAACACCATCGCCGTCGTCATCGAGCGCGAGGGCGCCGACAAGCCGGTCTGCATCGCCGAGTGGGTCACCCGCGCGTACGGCGCACCCGCCTCCTGACCCCGCACACGACGGCATGGGAGCCCATGCACCCGGTCACGGGCCCCGTCCCCGGGTGCATGGGCTCCCATGCCTGCCCGGGCGGGGCGTGACAGGGTGCCGGGCATGCGCATCGCCGTCTTCACCGGGTCGCAGGCCGGCCCGCCGTCCCACCAGCACGCCGCGGCCGGGTTCGCCGAGTCCCTCGCCCGGGCCGGCGTCGGCATCGTCTACGGCGGTGGCCGGGTCGGGATGATGGGCACGGTGGCCGACGCCGCGCTGGCCGCCGGCGGCGAGGTGGTCGGGGTGATCCCGCAGCACCTGGTCGACGACGAGCTCGCCCACCCCGGGCTGACCGACCTGCGGGTCGTGCAGACCATGCACGAGCGCAAGGCCGCGATGGCCGACCTGTCCGACGCCTTCGTCGCCCTGCCCGGTGCCGCCGGCACCCTGGAGGAGCTCTTCGAGGCCTGGACCTGGGGCATGCTCGGCCTGCACGCCAAGCCGACGCTGCTGCTGGACGTCGACGACTTCTGGCAGCCGCTGCTCACCCAGCTGCACCGGATGGTCGACGACGGGTACCTCGACGGCCGCCGCCTGGACGCCCTCGGTGTGGTGCACACCGCCGACGGCCTGCTGGAGTTCGTGTCCGGCTACCGGCACCCCGAGCGGAAGTGGCGGAAGCCGCCTCAGGGCTGAGCCAGCTCCTGGGCGCCCTTGCCGTCGACCGTCTCGCGCACGACGTCGGCGTGCCCGGCGTGCCGCGCCAGCTCCTCGACCAGGTGCAGCAGCACCCAGCGGACGGTGGGCTCGACGTCGGCGGCGACGTACTGCCGGGTCTCCGCGCTCAACGGCACCGGCCGGCCCAGGTCCGGCTCGGCCCGGACCACCTGCTCGGTGCGCCCGGCGACGACGTCCCACCGGGCCAGCAGCGAGGCCACCGTGTCCTCGGGGGTCAGCTCGAAGCCCGCCACCCACCCGGCCGGGCCCTCGTCGGGGACGACCCCGCCCACCCGCGCGCCCACCCAGGTGTCCTCCCCCCAGACGGCGTGCTTCACCAGCACCGCCAGCGACAGCGCGCTGGCGCTGGGCACCGCCCGCGCCTGCTCCTCGGTGAGGCCCGACACCGCGGCCCGGAAGGCGGCCCGCTGGTCGGCGATCGACCGCAACCACAGCTCGTGCTCGTCCACGACCCCACCCTGGCCCGGTCGGGCCGCGGGCGGAAGCCCCACCACCTACCGTCGGGCGCGTGGAGTCCTGGGACGTCGTCGTGGTCGGGGGCGGTCCCGCCGGCGCGGCCGCGGCCCTGGCCGCCCGGCGGCACGGGGCATCGGTGCTGGTCCTGGACCGGTCGGACTTCCCGCGGGACAAGGTGTGCGGCGACGGCATCGCCCCCGAGGCGCTGGACGTGCTGGCCGCCCTCGGGGTGGACGTCGACGCGGTCACCGCGGGGTACCCCGCCGTCCCGCGGCTGCGGCTGACGTCGCCGTCGGGCCGCACCGTGGAGCGGGCCATGCACCGGCCGGCCGTCGTCGTCCCCCGGGCGGTGCTGGACGGCCGGGTGCTCGCCGCGGCGCTGGACGCCGGTGCGCAGTTCCGCCGGCACACCGTCCGCCGGGTCACCACCGGTCCCGCCGGCGTCGACGTGGACGGCGTGCTCACCGCCGGGGTGCTCATCGGGGCGGACGGCGCGGAGTCCGTCGTCCGGCGGGCGCTGGGGATCGGACCCAACCGCCCGGACCGGCTGGCCATCGCGATCCGCGGCTACGCGCCGGCCGGGGACCCCGGCGTGCAGGTGATCACCACGACCGACCAGCGCTGGCCGGCCTACGCCTGGTCCTTCCCGATCGGCGACGGCCGGGCCAACGTGGGCTACGGCGAGCTGGTCAGCGGCGGGGCGACCCGCGCCGGGCTGCTCGAGGGCCTGCACCGGCTGCTGCCCGGCACCGCACCGGAGCAGCTCCGGGCCCACCGGCTGCCGCTGTCCACCGGCCGGCCCCGCCAGCCCGACGGCCGGGTGCTGCTGGCCGGGGACGCGGTCTCCCTGATCAACCCGATGACCGGCGAGGGCATCTTCTACGCCGTGCTGTCCGGGGCGCTCGCCGGTGCCGCGGCGGCGCACGGCGCGGACGCCGGGCGGGTGTTCCGCACCGCGCTGCAGCGCCGGCTGGGCCGGCACCTGCAGCACACCGCCGCGGCCTCCCGGCTCAGCAGCCGGCCCTGGTTGATGGACGCCGCCTTCGGGGCCGCGGCCGCCGACCAGCGGGTCTTCGACGACGTGGTCGCGCTGGGCCTGGCCGACGGGCGGCTGACCGCCCGCACCCTGGGGTCGGCGGTCGCCTCGCTCAGCCGACGCGCGCCCCGGCCGCGGTGCTGAACCGGTCCCGGCCGGCCCGCTTGGCCGCGTAGAGCGCCGCGTCCGCGGCGCCGTAGAGCCCCTTCGGGTCGTCCGCGTCCGACGGCGAGTGCGCGCCGCCGACGCTGACGGTCAGCGGCAGCAGCCGGCCGTCGGCCAGCGGGAGCGGGGCCGTCCGGACGGCGGCGACCAGGTCGGCGGCACGCCCGGCCAGGCCCTCGCGGGTGCACCCGGGCAGCACCATGACCAGCTCGTCGCCGCCGAGCCGGCCGACCACGCAGTCGGTGTGCCGGACCTGGCCGCGCACCACGTCGGCCAGGTGGACCAGCGCCTCGTCCCCGACCAGGTGCCCGTGCACGTCGTTGATCCGCTTGAAGCCGTCCACGTCGACCATGAGCACGGCGACCTGGCCCCGGGCGACCGCGTCGGCCAGCGCGGCGTCGACCGCCCCGCGCCGGAGCAGGCCGGTCAGGCCGTCGGCGGTGGCCTGCCGGTGCACGACCTCGAAGGCCCGGTCCCGGCGGTCGGCCGACCGGACGAGCACGACGGTGACGGCCAGCATCGCCGTCCCCACGACGACGGCGTCGGTGAAGCCCTGCGCCGTGGGGTCGACCACCACCGTGGCCAGACCGCTGCCCACCACGCCGACGCCGGCGGCGAGCAGCGCGCCGGCGCGGCGCAGCTGGGTGGCGGCGAGCAGGACCGGCACGACCAGGAAGATCTGGGCCGCCGCGGAGGTGTCCGCGGTGACCAGGTTGGTCACCCCGACGGTCACCGAGCCCAGCGCGGGGACGGCGAAGAGCACGCCGGCGCGGTCGAACCGGTCGGCCCCGCCCCGCACCAGGGCCACCGAGGTCCCGATGAGCAGCAGGGCCACCAGGAGGCAGCCGGCCATCTGCAGCGGCGCCAGCCGGGGCGGCAGGAACAGCGTCCACGGCAGCAGGAGCAGCCCGCTGAAGCCGGTCAACGTCGCCGCTGCCCGCGCCGCCGCGACCGGCTCGCGGGCTCGGAGTCCCTGGGGTGCTCGCACACCTGACCATCGGCCGGGGCGCGACCCGGCCGCAGACCCCCTCACCCGAGGTGGGCAGGCGCACCCGCCACGGCGAACCCGTCGCGCCCGGCCCGCTTCGCCGAGTACAGGGCCGCGTCGGCAACCGCGTACAGGGCCCGGACGTCGGCCGCGTGGTCCGGCGCGTGCGCCACCCCCACGCTGACGGTCAGCCGGAGCGGGGTGCCGTCGGCCAGCAGCAGCGGGGTGCTGCGGACGGCGTCCACCAGGTCCGCGGCACGGCCGGCGGCGACCTCGACCGGGCAGCCGGGGAGCAGCACCGCCAGCTCGTCGCCGCCCAGCCGGCTGACCACGGCGTCGGTGCTGCGCACGGCCGCGGTGAGCACGGCGCCGACGTGCTGCAGGACGGCGTCGCCGACCGGGTGGCCGTGGACGTCGTTGACGGACGTGAAGTGGTCGAGGTCGACCAGCACGAGCGCGGTGCCGGTGGCCGAGCGGGCGGTGGTGAGGGAGGCGGCCATCGCGTCGTCCAGCACCCGCCGGGTGACCAGGCCGGTGAGCCCGTCGACGGCGGCCACCCGCTCGAGCTCGGCGACCAGCGCGGCCATGTGCTCCATGCCGTGCACCACGAAGACGGCCAGGATCACCAGGCAGCCGCAGACCAGCAGCACGTCCACCGCGACCTGCACCCCCTCGCCCGGGGTCCCGGTGAGCAGCAGGACCAGCGAGCCGCCCAGGCAGGTCAGCGCGGTGACGGCCACCGCGGCGGGCCGGGTGAACATGCTGGTCGCGTAGAGGACCGGCAGCGCGAGCAGGATCGCCCAGGCGTGCAGCCCGGCGGCGACCAGCACCGTGCTCACGGTGACCGCGGCGACCGCGGTGAGCGCCGCCGTCGCCGCCGCGAGGTCGCCGGCCCGGGTGCGCACCGGCACCAGCCAGACGACCGCGGCGTGCACCACGAGTGCTCCGGCCAGGGCCCAGCCGATGGCCGAGCCCGCGGCCGGGGGCAGCACGACGAGCGCGACCGCCAGCAGCCCGGCGCCGCTGAGCAGCAGCGGTGCGGCCACCAACCGGGTCAGCCCCGGCCGGACGGGCTGCGACCACCGCGGTCCCCGGCCGCGGGCTGCCGACGGGGTCGCCGACGGCCCGCGGGCACCGACCGGGGTCGGGCCGCGGTCACGCAGGGACGCAGCGGGGGGCACGACCAGGACATCGACCGCCGCGGTGACCAGCTGTGCGCGTCGTGCCGCGCGGCCACCCCTTGGGGTGGGGGTGTGGGACCGTGGAGCCGGGCACAGATCGGCACCGGCCGCTGTTCCCCCTGGTGAGGTCCCGAGCGCAGCACTGCGCCGACCCCCGAATCCCCAGCTCCCGAAGGACACCGTGACCGACTCCCCCACCTCCCGCCGCCGGGTCCGCAGCCCGGCGCAGCGGACGACCGACGCCTCCACCCGCAGCCGCGACGAGCGCCGCGCCCAGCAGACCTGGGTCGACGGCGCCGAGCCCGCCCTGCCGGTGCGCACCACCCGCCCCGAGCACGTGGTCTTCCACCTCGGCCCGACGAACTCCGGCAAGACCTACGAGTCGCTGCAGGCGCTGGCCGCCGCCGGCTCCGGGGTCTACGCCGCCCCGCTGCGCCAGCTCGCGCACGAGGCCTACGCCAAGCTCTCCGCCCAGCTGCCCCCGGGCACCGTCGGGCTGTCCACCGGCGAGGAGGAGATCGACCCGCACGCGCCGATCGTCTGCTGCACGGTGGAGAAGGCCCCGCCGCGCGGGGAGATGCTGGTGCTCGACGAGTCGCACTGGGTCGCCGACCCCGATCGCGGCCACCACTGGGCCCGGCTGCTGCTGACCGGTGAGTACCGCGAGATGCACCTGATCTCCGCGGCCGAGGCGCTGCTGCTGCTCAAGCCGCTGGTCGCCGACGCCGAGCAGGTCGTCGTCGTCAACCACAAGCGGCTGTCCCGGCTGGACGTGCTGCCCGCGCCGGTGAAGCCCTCGCAGGTCCGCGAGCAGACGCTGGTCGTCGCGTTCTCCCGCAAGACCGTCTACGCCGTCGCCGCGCAGCTCGACCCGCACAGGCGCGGCAAGGTCGGCGTCCTCTACGGCGCGCTCCCCCCGGCCACCCGCCGCGACGTCATCGCCCGGTTCACCCGCGGCGAGCTCGAGGTGCTCGTGACCACCGACGTCATCGGGCACGGCATCAACGTGCCGGCCACGACGGTGCTGTTCGCCGAGACGCAGAAGTTCGACGGCACCGAGATGCGCCCGCTGCGCACCTGGGAGGCCGCGCAGATCGCCGGCCGGGCCGGGCGGTACGGGCTGACCGGGCACGGCCAGGTCGGCGTCCTGGGCGGGATCGCCGGGCTCAAGCCGTTCGCCTCGCTGGTCGCCGCCGGTGCCGCCGTCGCCCGCGGCGACGTGATGAGCGACCTGCCCAACCGCAAGCCGCGGCTGCGCCCCGAGCTCGACGACCTGGGCGCCTTCGAGGCCGTCGACCTGCCCGAGGCGCTGACCCGGTGGTCGATGTGGGCGCGCACCGCCACGAAGACCGAGGCGATGGTGCCCGACGACGTCAGCGGCCTGGTGCTGCGGGTGCACGCCCTGCTGCCGATGCTGCGCGGCCCGCTGGCCACCGACCTGTGGACGGTGTGGCGGCTGATCAACCTGGCGATCGACCACGACCCGCCGCGCAAGGTGCGCTGGCTGGCGCTGGCCCGCGCCGCCCTGCAGCACGAGGCCGGGCTGGCGGTGTCCCGGGAGCTGGTGCTGCCGGCCGTGCCGCGCAGCTCGACGGTGCAGGACTACGAGCAGGCCGCGGCGCAGGCCCGCGAGGCGCAGACCCTGCTGCGCTCGTTCCCCGGCGTCGCCGGGCTCACCTCGGCCGACGCGGCCGAGGTCGAGGAGCGCTGCGCCAACAAGATCACCGAGCTGCTGCCGGAGGCGATCAGCCTGTCCACCGCGGCCCGGTGCACCGGCTGCGGCACCGGCATCGCGCCGTGGTTCACCACCTGCCGGGACTGCGGCACCCGGCCGAGCGGGCGCCCGTCGTCCGACCGCCGTCCGCCCCGGGCCGGCGCGGGTCGGTCCCAGGCCCCGTCGTCGTCGGGGTCGTCCGCCGGTGGGCGCGGGGCCGGCGGGCGCAAGCCGCGCAAGTCCGACGTCGGCGCGGGCGGCCGGCAGGACCCGCAGGCGCACGACCGGGCCGACCGCGGCCGTGGCTCGGACGCCGGTCCGCCGCGCAGCGACTCGGCGCGCCCCAAGCACCGCCGTCGCGGCCGCTCGGCCGGCGGCCCCACCGGGGCACGCTGACCCGACGCGCCCCGGGTGCTGCACCCGGGGCGCGTCGGTGCGGTCAGTGCTGGCGGGCGAACGGGCCCTGGATGGCGAGCACGTAGCCCTCCTCCTGGATCCCGACGAACAGCGTCTTCCGGTCCGGGGAGAAGGTCGGCCCGGCCAGCTCGGACCCGCTGAGGTCGTTGCGGGCGAAGAAGAACGTCTCCCCGGCGGAGTTGGACCCGACCAGGTGCTGCTTGCCCTCGCCGTCCTCGGCGATGATCAGCCCGCCGTAGGGCGAGACGGTGATGTTGTCCGGCCCGTCGACGTCGGAGTCCTGGTCGGCCGGGGTGTAGGCGAACCGCAGCGTGAGCCGGATCGTGTCGGCCAGCGGGTCGAGGAACCACACCTGGCCGTCGTGCGGGGCGTCCAGGGAGCGGTCGAACGACGACACGAAGTACACACCGCCGTCGCCCCACCACATGCCCTCGAGCTTGCGGGCCCGGGTGATCGGCTGGGCGTAGGCCTGCAGCCGGGTCGACATGGTCGCGGCGTCCCGGTCGGGCACCGTGACCCACTCCGTGGCGTAGGTGGTGCCGATCTCGGTGGCCTGGTTCAGGTCCGGCACGAGCACGCCGTCCCGGGTGGCCCGCAGCGCGGCCAGCGTGCCGTCGGTGGGACCCAGCCGCCGCAGCGACCCCTTGCCGAGCGGGAGCGCGGCGGCCGGCGGCGTCCAGCGGTAGAGCAGACCGTTGGGGTTGGCGGCGTCCTCGGTCAGGTAGAGCTCGGAGGTGTCCGGGTCGACGACCACCGCCTCGTGGGCGAAGCGGCCCAGGGCCTTGATCGGGCGCGGATCGCGGTTGGCGGCCTGGTCGTAGGGGTCGACCTCGAAGCAGTAGCCGTGCCGCTGGGTCAGGCCGTTGGTCGCGGTCGGCACGGCCTCGGTCTCCTCGCACGAGACCCAGGTGTTCCAGGGGGTGCGGCCGCCGGCGCAGTTGTTGTGCGTCCCGGCCAGGCTGACCCGCTCGGCGACCCGGCGGCCCTGCTGGTCGACCTCGATGGTCGTCGTCCCGCCCCCGGCGCCGGGGTCGTAGGTCAGGCCCGGCACCGCGGGGACCCGGTAGGGCTCGTCGCCGCCGATCTCGTGGTTGTTGACCAGCACCGCGCCGCGGCCGCCGGGGCGGGTGAAGGCCGCGGTGCCGTCGGGGTCCGAGGGCGTGACCACGCCGCCCTCCATCGTCGTCACGCCGGCCTGGGCGACGACGGTGTAGCTGAAGCCGCGGGGCAGCGCGAGGATCCCGCGCGGGTCGGCCACGAGCGGGCCGTACCCGGTCCCCGGGCCGGGGGTGCCGGGCCGGCCGGGGACGCCGCCGGGGGCCGCGGCCGCGCTGCCGGCGCCGAACAGGGTGTCCACGCTGCCCACGAGGGCGATGCCCAGGCCGGTCACCGCGGTGCGGGAGATGAAGCCGCGGCGGGAGACCGAGCGGGTGGCTTCGTCGGACGTCGTCATGGGTCGGGCTCCGAACGCTGGGGGGACATCGACCCGGGTCACCCTGCGCGGCGGAGGTGACCGGCAGGGGAACCCCGGGCGAAGACGACGGGTCTTGTGCCCCGGCTCACACAGCTCTACGGTCACTCCCAAGGCGAGCATCGTGCTCGCATATGGATCAGGAGTGACCTGTGGCCGCGAAGTCGTTCGCCTCGTCCGCCGACCTGGGCGTCAAGGAGCAGACCCTCGAGGTCCTGGCCGACGGCGTCTACGCCCTGACGGCCGAGGGCGACCCCAACCTCGGCGCGATCGAGGGCGAGGACTTCCTGGTCTGCTTCGAGGCCCTGGCCACCCCGGTCGCCGCCCGCCGCTGGCTGGCCAAGCTGCGCGAGCACACCGACAAGCCGGTCCGCTACCTGGTGCTCAGCCACTACCACGCCGTCCGCGTGCTGGGCGCCTCCGCGTTCGACGCCGAGGTCATCGTCTCCAGCGAGCAGACCAAGGGGCTGATCGCCGAGCGCGGCCAGCAGGACTGGGAGTCCGAGTACGGCCGGATGCCCCGGCTGTTCGAGGAGCCCGAGTCCATCCCCGGGCTGACCTGGCCCACGATGACCTTCCGGGACAAGCTCACCATCGACCTGGGCGGGGACCGCGGCGACCTGGTCCTCGAGCACGTCGGCCGCGGCCACACCGAGGGCGACATCGTCGCCTGGCTGCCCCAGCACAAGATCATGTTCGCCGGGGACCTCGTCGAGTCCCAGGCCGCGCTCTACACCGGCGACGCTTTCCACTTCGACTGGGCCGCCGGCACCCTGGACCGGGTCAAGGCCTTCGGCGCCGAGCAGCTGGTCGGCGGTCGCGGGAAGATCGCCCGGGGCCGGGACGAGGTGGACGCCGCCGTCGAGCAGACCCGCTCGTTCCTCACCACCATGCACGACACGGTCGGCACCGCGCACCGCGCCGGCGGCACCCTGAAGGACGCCTTCGACGCCACCCACGCCGCGCTGGCCCCCACCTTCGGGCACTGGCCGATCTTCGAGCACTGCCTGCCCTTCGACGTCTCCCGGCTGTGGGACGAGTTCTCCGGCGTCGAGCGACCGGTCATCTGGACCGCCGAGCGCGACCGCCAGGTGTGGGACCAGCTGCAGTCATGACCGAGCCCGTACTGGTCGTCGGCTGCGGACCGGTCGGCCAGACCACCGCCCTGCTGCTGGCCCGCTGGGGCATCCCGGTGGTCGTGCTGGACAGCCGGCCCCGGCGCGACCTCGTCGGGTCCAAGGCCATCTGCCAGCAGCGCGACGTCCTCGACGTCTGGGACGCCGTCGGCGTCGGCGCGGAGGTCGCCCGGCAGGGGGTCACCTGGACCACCGCGCGCACGTTCCACCGCGACCACGAGGTGTTCAGCTTCGACTTCGTCGACCGGGGTCGCTCCCCCTTCCCGCCGTTCGTCAACGTCAGCCAGTGCCTGACCGAGGAGCTGCTGGACGCCGCGATCGCCGACCAGCCGCTGGTCGACGTCCGCTGGGACCACGAGGTCACCGACCTCGCCCAGGACGACGACGGCGTCACCGTGCGCTGCGCGGACGGCAGCGAGCACCGCGGCAGCCACGCCGTGGTCTGCGGCGGACCGCGCGCCGACGTGCTGCGCCGGGCCCTGGACCTGACCTTCGACGGCCAGACCTTCGGCGACCAGTTCCTCATCTGCGACATCCGCACGGAGCTGCCCGGCTGGGAGACCGAGCGCCGGTTCTACTTCGACCCGGTCTGGAACCCGGGCCGCCAGGTGCTCATCCACCCGTGCCCGGACTCCACCTTCCGGATCGACTGGCAGGTGCCGCCGGACTTCGACCTGGCGACCGAGGAGGCCTCCGGCGGGCTGGACGCCAAGATCCGCCAGGTCATCGGCGACCGGCCCTACGAGGTCGTCTGGAAGTCGGTCTACCGCTTCCACTCCCGCGTGGTCGACCGGATGCGCGTCGGCCGGGTGCTGGTCGCCGGCGACGCGGCCCACCTCGTCTCCCCCTTCGGCGCCCGCGGCCTGAACTCCGGGGTGCTCGACGCGGAGAACGCGGCCTGGAAGATCGCCTTCGTCCGGCGGGGCTGGGCCGGGGACGACCTGCTGGACAGCTACTCCGCCGAGCGGCACGCCGCGGCCGTGGAGAACCTGGACGTCACCGCGGCCACCATGCGCTTCCTGGTGCCGGGCACCGCGGAGGAGGCCGCGCACCGGGTCGACGTCCTCCAGCGGGCGACGACCGACCCGGCCGCCCGGGCGCAGGTCGACAGCGGCCGGCTGGCCGAGCCGTTCTGGTACGTGGAGTCCCCGCTCACCACCCCGGACCCCGGCCGCCCCTTCGCCGGTCGCCCGCCGCGTGGGGAGGCGCCCCCGGCCGCACCCGGGGTGCTGGTGCCCGACTGCCCGGTCACGGTCGCCGGTCGCCCCGACCTCACTCGGTTGCGCCAGCTCGCCCGGGACGGCCTGACCGTCCTCCTCGCCGACGACGCCCCCGCACCCACGGGCCGGGCGGACGACGGCGGGGCGCCGGTGGCGGTCCACCGGCTGGCCGACCTGGACCCCAGCGGTGTGCTGGCCGGGATCCTCGGCGCCCGCCCCGGCGAGATCTGGTTGCTGCGCCCGGACGCGCACGTGGCCGCCGTCCTCACCGACCCCGCCGACCTGGCCGCGGCCCTCGGCCGCATCGTCACCCAGAACATGGAGCTCGTCTGATGGCGTTCTACCGGCAGGTGGGCAGCGTCCCACCCAAGCGGCACACCCAGCACCGCTCCCCCGAGGGCGCCCTGTACCGCGAGGAGCTGATGGGCGAGGAAGGCTTCTCCTCGGACTCCTCGCTGCTCTACCACTCCGGCGTCCCCAGCTCGCTGGTCGACGCCCGGACCTGGGAGCTGCCCGACCAGTCACTGGTGGCGAACACCCCGCTGGTCCCCCGGCACCTGAAGCTGCACGACCTGTTCACCGACGCCGCCCGGGACCCGGTGCTCGGCCGGCGGCTGGTGCTGGGCAACGCCGACGTCCGGATCTCCTACGCGGTGTCCTCCCAGACGTCGCCGTACTACCGCAACGCCACCGGCGACGAGTGCGTCTACGTCGAGCGCGGCACCGCGGTCGTCGAGACCGTGTTCGGGGCGCTGAGCGTCGGCCCCGGCGACTACGTCGTCATCCCACGGGCCACCACGCACCGGTGGGTGCCCGACGGCGAGCTGCGCACCTACGCCGTGGAGGCCAACAGCCACATCGCACCGCCCAAGCGGTACCTCTCGAAGTACGGCCAGCTGCTGGAGCACGCGCCCTACTGCGAGCGCGACCTGCGGGGGCCGGCGGAGCCGCTGCTGGTCGAGGGCACCGACGTCGAGGTCTACGTCAAGCACCGCGGCGACGGCCCGGTCGGGCTGGCCGGCACCGTGCACGTCGTCCCCGAGCACCCCTTCGACGTGGTCGGCTGGGACGGCTGCCTCTACCCCTACGCCTTCAACATCAGCGACTTCGAGCCGATCACCGGCCGGGTGCACCAGCCCCCGCCGGTGCACCAGGTGTTCGAGGGCGCCAACTTCGTCATCTGCAACTTCGTGCCGCGCAAGGTCGACTACCATCCGCTGGCGATCCCGGTGCCCTACTACCACTCCAACGTCGACAGCGACGAGGTCATGTTCTACGTCGACGGCGACTACGAGGCCCGCAAGGGGTCCGGCATCGGCAAGGGCTCGATCACCCTGCACCCCGGCGGGCACAGCCACGGCCCGCAGCCCGCCGCCATCGAGGGCTCCCTGGGGGCCGAGTACTTCGACGAGCTCGCCGTCATGGTCGACACCTTCCGGCCGCTCGGGCTGGGCGAGGGCGGCCGCGCCTCGGACGACGGGAAGTACGCCTGGACGTGGTCCGGCCGCGGACCCGGCGCGTGAGCCACTCCGGCTCCTGGCTGGACCTGGCCGACGACACCGGGTTCGGCCTGGAGAACCTGCCGCACGGCATCTTCTCCACCGCCGACCGGGCCCCGCGGACCGGCATCGCGGTGGGCGGCTGGGTACTGGACCTGGCCGGGGCGACCGGGGACCCGGTGCACACCACCGGCACGCTGAACGCCTTCCTGGCCGCCGGCCCGCCGGCGTGGGCCGCCCTGCGGGCGCAGGTCACCGACTGGCTCACCGACCCCGCCCACCGGGACCACGTGCAGCCGCACCTCGTCCCCCGCGCCGACGTCACGATGCACCTGCCGGTCCAGGTCGGTGACTACGTCGACTTCTACAGCTCCCGGCACCACGCCGAGAACGTCGGCCGCATCTTCCGACCCGGCTCCGCCCCGCTGACCCCGAACTGGGAGCACCTGCCGATCGGCTACCACGGCCGGGCCGGCTCGCTGGCCGTGTCGGGCACCCCGGTGGTCCGCCCGCGGGGTCAGCGCAAGGCCCCCGCCGATGACCTGCCCACCTTCGGGCCCAGCACGCGGCTGGACATCGAGGCCGAGGTCGGGTTCGTCGTCGGCGTCCCGTCCACCCCGGGCACCCCGGTGCCTGTGGGCGCGTTCGCCGACCACGTCTTCGGGGTGTGCCTGGTCAACGACTGGTCCGCCCGCGACCTGCAGGCCTGGGAGTACGTGCCGCTGGGCCCCTTCCTCGGCAAGTCCTTCCTGACCTCCGTGTCGCCGTGGGTGGTGCCGCTGGCCGCGCTGGAGGCCGCGCGCACCGACCCGCCGGCCCGCGGGACCGCCGTCCTCCCCTACCTGGACGACGCCGGGCTGCGGTGGGGCCTGGACCTCACCCTGGAGGTCCGCCTGGGCGGCGAACTGGTCGCCACCCCGCCCTTCGACCAGATGTACTGGACGCCGGCCCAGCAGCTGGCGCACCTCACGGTCAACGGCGCTGCGGTCCGGACCGGCGACCTCTTCGCCTCCGGCACCGTCTCCGGGCCGGGGCGGGACCAGCGCGGGTCGTTCCTGGAGCTGTCCTGGGGCGGGGCCGAACCGTTCGCCCTCGCCGACGGCACTCCGCGCACCTTCCTGGAGGACGGCGACGAGGTCGCCGTCACCGCCACCGCGCCGGGTCCCGGCGGCACCCGGATCTCCTTCGGGGAGGTCACCGGCACCGTCGTCCCCGCTCTCGAGGTCGCACCCCCGGTGACCGGGTAGCGTGCGGGCACCGGCTCGTCCGGGGCGCCCCGGACCCGGCGTCGAGAGGGGGACAGCCCCCTCCTGACGGGGTGCGCACGCGCCCGGGGAACGGTGCCGTGAACCCCTCCACCGAGTCGCCCGGGTCCGACGGCCCGCGGCTCGGTCGCCCCCGGGACGGGGCACTGACCGACCGGGTGCTGTCCGGAGCCCAGGACGTCGTGATCGAGCAGGGTCCGGACCGGCTGAGCGCCGATGCGCTGGCGGCCGTCACCGGGGTCAGCCGGGCCGCGATCTACCGGCGCTGGCCGGACACCGCAGCACTGCTCGCGGAGATCGTCACCCGCTGCCGCCCCGTGCCCGCCATCCCGGACACCGGGTCCCTGCGCGGTGACCTGGTCGGCCTGCTCGAGCCCTGGACGCGCGCGCTGGACCGCGACGAGCGGCTCGTGGCCACGGTGCTGGGGCGGGCCCGGCACAGCCCTGCCCTGCGCGCCGGCCTGGAGGCCGCCGTGGTGCACCCGCTGGACGCCGCGGTCGCGACCGCGGTCGACCGGCACGTCGCCCGCGGCCACGAGGTGCCGGCGGCGGGGCGCGTGCTGCTCGGCCGGCTCCTGCTCGCCCTGTGGTGGGAGCGCTACGTGTCCGAACCCGCGGCCACCACCGACACCGTCGTCGCGGAGATGGTCGACCGGGCGCTGCTCCCGGTCGTGCGCAGCACCTGACCGGCGGACCGCCGACGGCCCGCCGTGCTGATCAGCGGGCGCCGTCCCGACGGGCCACCACCAGGGCGTTCTCCACCCGCAGCCAGGTCGCGGCCAGCGGCTCGAGCCCCGCGCGCATGCTGTGGGCGGTGGCCGTGGTGAACCCGGCGCCCTCGAGCTTGGCCTGGACCAGGGCGGCCGTCCGGGTCACCTGCGAGGTCTGCAGACCGCCGGCCAGGATGCCGAGCTGCCGGGGACCGACCCGGGCGAGCTGGACGTCGCCGGCCGCCTCGCGGACCACGGCCACCGCGCGGCGCAGCGAGCGTGCCGTGCGGACCACCCCCAGGTCGACCAGCGCCAGGCCCACCGGGTCGCCGACCGGCACCGACGCCTCCTCCTCGGCGAGGAGCAGCCCGGCCCACCCGCGGCGGTTGGGCAGCCGGCTGACCGCGTCGAGGTTCGCCGCGCTGCGCTCGTAGGCCTCCCGGCGGACACCGGCCAGAGCAGCGACCTGGCCGGCCAGGGACGCCTGCAGGGCGGTGGCCTGGACCTCGAGCATCGCGGACCAGTCCCGGTCCTGCGCCTGCAGCGGCGCTGCGCTGAGCCCGACGAGGGAGCCCAGCCGCGCGCCGTCCGGGGCGGTGAGCGCGATGCCTAGGTAGCCGCGCACCCCCCAGCTGTCCGCGATCCGCCGCAGGGCGGGCTCCCTCCCGCGGCCGAGGTCACCGACGACCGTGGCCGCCGGGCCGGTCAGCAGGTGGTGGCACAGCGACCGGTCCAGCGCGATGGGCGTGCCGACCGGGTAGCGCGCGGCGGGGGTGGCCGCCCACGCCGACCCGGGCTCGGCGGCGCGGGCGGTGGTCTGCAGGACCAGGCAGGTCCAGGTGTCCTCGGTGGTCCGGGTGATCGCCCAGGCGTCGACGCCGACCACGGAGCCCAGCAGCGTCAGGGCCGCCCGGTCGCCGGGCATCGCGCCGGCCGACGGCGGCGGGACCGGCCTCGGCTGCGGGGTGGTCGCCCGGGCGGACAGCACCTGCACGGTGGGTGCGGTGTGGATGCCGTGGGTCAGCTCGTCCAGGAAGTCGGTGGCCGACGACGTCACAGCAACTCCTCAGTTCCGGTACGACATGTATCGCAAGTGGTGGCTTCATCGGCACCGACACGTCTCAGTTGCAGTCGAACCCGGCAGCGGGTGGTGCGATCGTCGTCACCGGGTGAGTCACGTCACAGACAGGGCCCCACCGGTTGGACCTTCCCCAGTTAGGTAATGCTCAGTCAGCACATCCGGGTGCCCATCACCTCGGTGCGCCCAGGTGCACCTACGAGATCAGGGAGGCGTCGTGGCCGCCAGATCCGGCCGACCGCTCGACGGCGCGCTCACCGTCACCCTGCTGGACTGCACGCTCGAGATCCTGGCGCAGGACGGGCTGGGGAGGATCACCACCGACGTCGTCGCGGCGCGGGCCCAGGCCGGCAAGTCCGCCATCTACCGCCGGTGGCCGTCGGCCCAGGAACTCGTGGTGGACGCCCTGCGGACCTGCACGCTGGTCCCGGACGTGACCGACACCGGCTCGCTCCGGGGTGACCTGGTGGCCCTGCTCGACCCGTGGACCCACCCGCTGGACCGCTGCGAGCGCGCGGCCTCGGCACTGCTCGGCCACGCGGGCCGGGGCACCGTCCTGGACGAGGTGCTGGAGCGCGGCGTGGTGCAGCCGTTGGCCGCGGCCGTCACCCGGATCACCGACCGGCACGCAGCCCGCGCCGACGTCCTCACCGGGGTGCAGGTCCGACTCCTGGTCGTCGTCGTGCAGTCGATGTGGTGGCAGCGGTACACCAGCAACCGACCCGCGTCCACGACGGCCGAGGTCGAGCAGATGGTCGACCTCGTCCTGCTCCCCATCACGACGAGCTGAGCGACCGGTCACCGGGTGCGCGATCGGGTACGTTCCGGTCGTGCGCCCCGCGCACCGACGTCGTGATCCCTGCGGCCAGCACCGCTAGCCGCCCGGAGATCCAGTGCTCCCCCGACGACCCGCCTGCCCGCAGCGCGGTCGGTCGCGATGACCGCGGCGAGCAGGTTCACGGAGGTCCTGGCCCGACTGGTCGGCGAACCGGACCGGGACGACCTGCTGCCCGACCAGGTCGCCGCGGCCTGCGTGGCTGCGCTGCCGGTGGACGGCGCGAGCCTGAGCTACACGCTGCTGCCCGACCGGCGACTCCCCCTGGGGGCCAGCGACCTGCAGGCGGCGGCCGCCGAGCGGCTGCAGTACGCCACGGGCGAGGGTCCGTGCCTGACCGCGCAGCAGATCCGCGGCGTGGTGGTCGCACCGCTGGAGGAGCTGAAGGGCGGGTGGCCGCTGTTCGCCGTCCAGCTCGTGGCCCACACCCCCTACCGGTGCGTCGTCGCCCTGCCCGTGGGCGGTGCGCTGGCCGGGGTCGCCGCCCTCGACCTGTACCTCCGGGACCCGGGCACCCCCACGGCGGGGACGCTGGCCGACGTGGCGGCCGTCGCCGAGCTGGTCGGGGAGGTCCTGGCCGACGACCTGGCCGGCGAGGAGGACATCGTGCTGGGGCTACCCCGGTCCTTCCGTGCCCTGCCGATCGTCGAGCGCCACCGGGTGTGGCTGGCCGTCGGGCACATCAGCGGGCAGCGCGCGCTGACCACCAGCGACGCCCTGTCCCTGCTCCGGGGCGCCGCCTTCACCCTGGGGCTGGACCTGGAGACCACCGCCAACCGCGTGCTGAGCGGGGAACTGGTCATCCCCGACCTCGGTGGGCCGCCCTCGTCGTGAACGGGCGGCACCGGCGAGCGGAGGGCGAGGGATTCGAACCCTCGAGGAGCGCTAACCCCTAGCGGTTTTCAAGAATGCTGGTGCCTCTGACGCGACCTGCACGAAATCGCATAACCGCAGCTCAGAGCGTCACGAGAGTCACCGCCCATCACCGCTCATGACCCACATTCGCCGTCGCTACGGGCACGTAGCGGGCACGAAGCACGTGCGGTTGAACAGCTCTTGACCAGCACATACGTCCTTGAGGATGGGGTGACGCATCCTCGCGGCGGGGGCACGACTCGGAGCCGTTGGCCAAGCTCGGAGCAATCACGCCAAGCTCGCGACCCGCGGTGCTCGAGAAGCTGCAGCGCGGAACACAAACCGCCGTCACCCAGCACCCTCCTCGCGTACGTCACCCCAATGGGGGCGACAGCGATAGCACTCCCCGCTAGGGACGACGGGCCAGTACGCGGACCACCGCTCGTTGCGTCCGCAGGGGGGTGAGGGACTGCTGCACGAGTAGGTGACATCTGATCTGTGGTGCCGAGAGGTGCCGCTGGAAGGATGTTGATCGTGCCCAAGCCCTACCCCAAGGAGTTCCGGGACGACGTGGTGAACGTCGCCCGCAGCCGTGAGCCCGGCACCCACCTCAAGCAGATCGCGGCCGACTTCGGGATCAGCGAGTCCTGCCTGACGAACTGGCTGAAGGCCGCCGATGTCGAGGACGGCGTCAAGCCGGGCAGCACCACGGCGGAGAACACCGAGCTGCGTGATGCGCGCCGGCGGATCCGGCTGCTGGAGCAGGAGAACGAGGTGCTGCGCCGGGCGGCGGCCTACCTGTCACAGGCGAATTTGCCGGGAAAATGATGTACCCGCTCGTCCGTGAGTTGGCCGCTGTCGGTGCCCGTGTGCGGGTGCCGGTCGCGGTGACGTGCCGGGTCCTGAAGATCGCCCGCCAGCCCTACTACCGGTGGTTGGCCGACCCCATCAGCGCCGCTGAGCTCGAGTCGGCCTACCGGGCCAACGCCCTGTACGACGCCCACCGCGATGACCCCGAGTTCGGCTACCGGTACCTAGCCACCGAGGCCGCCACGGCCGGGCAGCCGATGGCCGAGCGCACGGCCTGGGCGCTGTGCTCGTCGATGAGCTGGTGGTCAGCGTTCGGCAAGCCCCGCCGCGGCAAGGCCGGCCGTCCCGGACCGCCGGTGCACGACGACCGCGTCCAGCGCGTGTTCACCGCCGACCAGCCGAACAGGCTGTGGCTGACCGACATCACCGAGCACCCCACCGCCGAGGGCAAGCTCTACCTCTGCGCGATCAAGGACGTGCACTCCAACCGCATCGTCGGCTACGCCATGGACGCCCGGATGCAGTCCCGGCTGGCCGTCACGGCGCTGGAGTCCGCGGTCGCCCGGCGCGCGACTGCAGGTGCCGACGTCGCCGGCTGCATCGTCCACTCCGACCGCGGGTCGCAGTTCCGATCTCGGCGCTACGTTCACGCTCTGGGCGCGCACGGGCTGGTCGGATCGATGGGCCGGGTGGGCGCTGCCGGGGACAACGCGGCGATGGAGTCCTTCTTCGCGCTGCTGCAGAAGAACGTCCTGGACCGCCAGCGCTGGGCCACCCGCCAGCAGCTGCGGATCGCGATCGTCACCTGGATCGAGCGCACCTACCACCGCCGACGGCGGCAAGCCGCCCTCGGCCGCCTCACACCCATCGAATGCGAGATGATCGACCACACACCGGCGGCTCAGGCCGCTTAACCCGAACTGTCACCTATCCGTGCAGCAGTCCCTAATAGCCAAGGCCACGGCTGCGAACTCGGCGCCCACGATTCCGGTCTGGCCCTTGCATCGGTGCGCTATGCACTCACAGGCTTGGTCGAAGGTGTCCGGTCAGGTCTGGTGACAAGTTCCTGAGCGAGCTCGCGGGACTCTCGGGCAACCTCCGACTGGCCCGATAGCGCCCGGGACACCCGTGACAGCATCGTCGCTGATCGGTCCTGACCCGACATCAGCGGCGACGGGCGCCCGGCCGGCTCCACCTGCCCGCCTCGACGAGACCGCCCAGGTCAACCATGCCCGGGGTTCAGTCGGTGCAGCAGACCCGTCACCTGGTCACCGGGTTCAAGGTGTCCGCCTTCGACCCCTCGTCTAGGTAGGCGCGCCCGTCAAGATCCTCAGCAGCCGTCACATGGCGGGGCGGTCCACCCGAGCCCTGTAGCCGCTGTTGGTAGCGGTGTGCAGTGCACCGTGGACACGGGCCCCGCTAACTGCCTCGTCGGGGGCGAGCTCTGCATGGGCCTCATCAGCACGAAGCGGACCCCGTAGCTGCCCTCACCCGGGGCAGGAGACAGCCTGCTGGTGGGCCGAGGAAACCGGCTGGGTCGGGTCAGGTCGCGGTGCTGGCGCCCATCTTCAGCACGAGTACTCCGATGACGATGAGCGCCATTCCCAGGATCTGGATGGCCGTCAGGCGTTCGTTCAGGAAGACGGCTCCGATGACTGAGATGGCAACAATCGCCACTGCCGACCACAGGGCGTAGACGACGGCAACATCCAGCCCCCGTTTCAGCACGTGAGAGAGCAGAAAGAAGGACAACGCATAGCCCACGACCACAAATAGGCTGGGCAGCAGGCGCGTGAAGCCCTCGGTCACTCTCAGGAACAAGGTGGCCACGATCTCGACCGTGATGGCCAGCGCGAGAAGACCGTAGGTCACCATCAACGCCCTCAGTCCCTCTCCGTTGCCCTCACAGCCAACACTTTGGCCAGGTTGAACGTAGGACGTGATGCAAAGCCGGACTTTGACGTTGTCCGCCTAAAACGGCACCGGGTTGTCTCATCGGCGCAAGCTCGGGCGTCACGATCAGCCCGGGTGTCGGTCCTGCCGTCGACGCACTGCTCCGCAGCCGCGCCTGCCTGCCCCCGTGCACGACGGCGTGCCCGATTCCGGGCAATTCACGCCTGAATTGGTCGGATGCGGCACAGGCCTGGCCGGCGTTCTGTCGCTAGCGTTCCACTGCAAAGGCCACCGACCGCCTCGTCCTTACTGTGGTTGCGCTGCCCACGCAGGGCCTAACAAGCCAGGTAGGCGGCCCTGCGCGGCACACCGTCGCCAGCTCCGCAGCCGACGAAGGTCGTCGGTTCCCGAACCCGCCGCGTGGACGCGAGGAGCGTGCGATGGGCGACGACCGTCATCGACCGTCCATGACCATTCTCATGACCCCGGACATGTCAAATTTCGCCGGCGACGTCCATGGCGGCACCTTGCTGAAGTACCTCGACCAGGTCGCAACACCTGCGCAACCCGGTACGCCAGAAATTACGCGGTCACACTGTCAGTGGACCAGGGTGTCTTCCCGGAGCCGATTCATGCGGGGAGCTGGTCACATTCGAAGCAAGTGTGAATCGCACTGGGCGGACCTCGATGGAGGTCGCATGGAGTGCTAGGAGCGCCGAACTGAGATAGCAGTAACCGGGGCGCGAATCAGCGCTCTCGACGCGCACGACAGCAGACATGGAGATGAAGACATGACGCACAGCCTGGTTCCGATCGACGACGCCGATGATGGTCGCTCTCATGGCAGCGGCGGGCCCGCTGATGATGGGGCAAATACCGCGGAGGTCCTGAGCGATGGTGCTGGCGAGGACGGCGAGGACGACACGCCCCGTGATCGTCCTGAAAGCTCGAGCTGACGGGCAGGTTCTCCGGCTCGACACCAGGTGCATCGGCCGCCGGTGACGTGCGCGTCGTGCTCCTCACGCCGCTGGGGACACCGCCGCATCTTCCCGACAGCCAGTCACCAGCGCCGCAGGACCCCTCATCTGCACCGATTGCTCAGCTGCATACACCGAGGCGCGGTGTGTAGTTGTGGACTGGCAGATCGTCGGCGGCTTGACCAAAGGCCTCGGGTCGTCAAGCCGTCCAGCTGACCAGGCAGGAGGCATTTGGCCTCCTGCCTGGTCAGTAGGTGAAGGTGCTGACAGTTGTGCGCAGGTCGGCGGCCATGCGGGCAAGTTCATCGACGGCGACTCGGCTTTGACTGAGGATCTGCGTAGTGGTGCCGGCAGCAGTTGAAACCCCGGTGATGTTGGCGGCGATCTCCGTCGTGCCGCCCGCGGCCTCCGCCACGCTGCGCGACATCTCGTTAGTGGTGGCGGTCTGCTCCTCCACCGCCGAGGCGATGGTCAACTGGTAGTCGTTGATCTGCCCGATCACCGTGCCGATGCGGCCGATCGCGGCCACGGCCCCACCGGTGTCTGCCTGGATCGTCTCCACCCGGCGGGCGATGTCCTCGGTGGCGCGGGCGGTCTCCTGGGCCAGCTCCTTGACCTCGTTGGCCACGACTGCGAAGCCCTTGCCGGCCTCACCGGCCCGAGCGGCCTCGATGGTGGCGTTGAGCGCCAACAGGTTGGTCTGCTCGGCGATGCTCGTGATGACCTTCACGACGTCGCCGATCTCCTTGGAGGACAGCCCCAGTTTCTGGATTGTCTGGTTGGTTGCCTCGGCCTCGGTCACCGCGCCGGCGGCGACGCGGGCGGCCTCGTTGGCGTTCTGCGCGATCTCCCGGATCGAGGCCGACATCTGCTCCGCACCCGCGGCGACTGTCGCCACCGAGCGGGACACCTCGTCGGCGGCGCCGGTGACCACCGTGGATTGCACGCTCGTTTCCTCCGCAGAGGCCGAGATCTGGGCCGAGGATGCCGACAGTTCCTCGCTGGAGGCAGCCACTGCCTCAGCCGAGGCAGCGACTGCGGTCATCACCTTCCGCAGAGAACCAAGTGCGCCATTGAGGGCGGCCGCAGTCTGTCCGACCTCATCGCGTGAGGTCACCTCGGTGCACACCGTGAGGTCCCCGGCCGCCAGAGCAACGGCAGCATCACGGACCGTCTGCAGCTGACGCAGCAGCCGCCGTGCGGTACGCAAGGCCAGGGTCAAGACAGCCGCTAGGGCCAGCAGGAGGACTCCTGTGACTAGGACCAAGCTGCGCGAGCGCTGGGAGTCGGCGACATTTTGAGCCTGCTCGACCCGTGTCGCCAACGAGTCGTTAAGTGCTGCGGTCTGTTCGGCCACGGCGTAGAAGACGTCCTGGGTTGGTCCCAGTACTAGGGCGTCGCCGGCGGCTAGCCCAGCTGGGGTGTCGAGGGCGTAGTTGTCCACGATCTGGTCATCGATGGCGAAGAAGTCCATCCATGACTGGTTCAACTGGTCGAACGTGTCCTTCTCGGAGGCGGTGAGCAGAGCCCTCGGCATGCTGTCCAGCAGCGGCTGGAGGTCTTGTCCGGCGACCAAGAACCCGGCCCGTGTGACGTTATCCGGCGCAACGGCTGCGGCCAGGCCCAGTCGACGCCTGTCCCAGACATAGGCGGTCTGCCAGGCGCCGATGTCACCGTTGGCGGTGCGGATCTGCTGTGCGATCAGCCGGGCCTCCTGGAGCTCGCTGACTACGTTCAGGCTGCGTTCCGAGGCAGCCAGCCCCTGGAAGGCCGCGGCCCCGACGGCCAGCGCCGCAGCCATGCCGAGAGCTCCAACGGCGAGGACCTGCGTGCGCACACCCATGACCCTCCGGGATCGGGAAACAGTGCGGTCTGACATGACGGAGATCCTTTGGGGCGCGTAGGGGTGAAGGGGAGCGGGACGGGTCGCGTGTGGCCACCCGGTGCGAGGGCTGCGATGTGAGGTTCTGCTCGGTCACCGGCGGCACAGATCCATCTGCGATGAATGCCACCTGGGGCGTGCAGCGCGTCCGGAAGCAGGCGACGGTTAAGGTGCATCCCTTACAGCGCCTTGAGACGCTCTGTGGGGTCGCATGACTGTTCCGACTGTCGGCCAATACTTGCTGGCGGGCCGGGTGCCGCTGGCCAGGACCTCACACTCAGTAGAGAACCCTTCGTGGGATTGAACGGCGGGTTGTCTTCGACGACGCTCGGGTTGGCGACACGCTTGCCACTCCATTCGCGATCAGCGCTTTTGGCCTACCCCACCATTAACGGCAACCAGCGAGTCATGGTTGAGCCGAGATGCACCGAAACAGACCGTTTCTCGGGTTCACTGGACCGCGCCGTCTACGACAAACAGGCGTCCCCTGACACTTAATCGACGAGCAGTCCAGCGATTAACGGTTCGGCCAAACATGCAGCTCAGGAGCCCATAATCGACGGCCGTCTTGGCGCCGATCACATTCATGGACCGAACCGGGTTGCCATGTCGACAATTGCCGGTCGAGTCACCTTCGAACGGTTTCGGATTATGCGACGTCCACTGCGCAGGAAGGTGACAGAAACCACAGGCGCCCTGCTGCGTCTAGGTCTATGGCTGCGGCTTACCAGCGGTGAACGGTGTTATCCGAAATGGCTAACCTTGGAGCACAATTTGCCGGATTCCAGCGGAGCTCGCTGGGGCGGGACGAGCCGGCTCGTCGAGCCGATCGTCTCCATTCCGGCTGCGGGTGGGCGTTGTTCATATCTGACGACGAATCTCGTGGGGGGTCACGATGTCGGGGCAGGTGGTGCTGACCGGCCGCCAGGTTCGCTGATAGGTGCGGTGAGAAACATCGTGTCGGCTGCGGCACCCCACGCGGTGAGCCATGCACTTGTTGCGTCGGCTTTGGCGGGTGCCTGGATCGGGGGCGGTGGATCAGCAGCGCTTGGGCGGCGTGGCCATCGACGCCACCAGGTCACAGCTGCTTTCTCGGGGGAATGCCTGGGTGCGGTTCTTGGGGCAGGTGCCCCGTCCCCGTCACTCATCGGTGAGCACAGCAGCCGAGGTCTCGTCGTGCTGCGCTGCTACCCGAAGGAAGTCCGCTGAGGTGAGCAGCTTGACCCGGGGGCGCCCGGCAACTCGTCCAGCACTTCGTTCTGCCTCATTGATGCGCCGCCATCCTTCGGCGGTGATCAGGTCGGGCTGACGTTGCCTGAGCAGCTGCGCCAGTTGTGCTGGGTCTTGGACGGGGGTCGGAAGGCCGGGCCCGTCGATATCGCTGAGCAGGGAGGCGATGGTCTCGGCGGCGTCGGAGCGGTTGGTGCCGATGACACCGGTTGGGCCTCGTTTGATCCAGCCTGTGCAATAAAGCCCCGGCAAGGGGAGACCCGTTTTGGCATCGACGACTCGCCCACGGTCGTGGGGGATGACGCCGGCGGCGTGGTCGAAGGGCATGCCGGGCACTGCGCGTCCGCGGAAGCCTATGGCGCTGATGACAAGGGACGTCTTGATGGACTGTGAGGTGCCGTCGGGGTGGGACAGCACGATCTCTGAGACTGCCCGCTCGCCGATCAGCCGGGTGGGGGTGAGCCGGTATCGCATCACGATCCGCCGGGGGGCGGTGCCGGTGCGCCGGGTTGCCTGCAGCAGGATTGCGCGCCGGCGCGCGAAGTCGGCCGCCTGCGCGATTCGGGACGTGGTGGGTTTGTATTCTGGGTCAGAAAAATCTGCAGGGTTGGTGACTAGATCGACCTGAGGAAGATGGGACAAGGCGAGCAGCTCTGCGGTGCTGTAGGCGGCGTCGGCGGGCCCTCTCCGTCCGATGACTATGACTTCTTCGATGCCACTGGTCCGCATTGACGCGAGCGCCCGGTCCGATATTGATGTCTTTGACAGCAGAGTGGTCGGCTGGGTGAGGAGGCGTGCTGCGTCGAGCGCGACGTTGCCGTTTCCGATAACCACGGCTGTGGGCCCGGACAGGTTGAACTCGTGTTCGGCGTAATCGGGGTGGCCGTTGTACCAAGAGATGAATTCCCGTGCGGTCACCGACCCCGCAAGACCCTCCCCCGGTATGCCAAGTCGGCGATCCTCTGATGCTCCTGCAGCCCAGATGACGGCGTGGTGGTGACGCTGCAGTTCCTCGACGGAGATGTCTCGCCCGACTTCAACGTTGAGATAGCTGGTGACATTCGGCCGGCGGAGGACTCGATCGAAGGTGTCGCCGATGAGCTTGGTCTGGTCGTGGTCGGGTGCGACGCCGGTGCGGACCAGCCCGTGCGCCATGGGTGTCTTTTCAACAATGGTGACGGAGACGCCCGGGATCTCACTGAGCTGCCCTGCGGCGTAGAGCGCCGATGGTCCCGCTCCCACGATCGCAACTTTGAGGTTCTGTTGTGGCTGTGGCAGCCGGCGCCGCTCAATCGGAAGCGGTTGCACGTCCTTCAGTGGGTGAGCGGTGAAGTAGTCGGCGTTGATGGCCCGGAATTCCGCCTGCGACGGTGAAAGGTCAGCTTCGTGGACGATGGCCTCCACGGGGCAGGCAAAGGCGCAATTCCCGCAATCGATGCATGTGCTCGGGTCGATGTAGAGCTGCTCGGTGGTGGTGAACTCTGGGTCCCCCGGGCGTGGGTGGATGCATTGCACGGGGCACACCGGGACACAAGAGGCGTCGTCACAGCAAGCCTGGGTGATGACGAAGGTCATGCGTGTCCCCCTTGGTGGCACCGTTACCTGTCGTGAGTTCTTGGTTGATGCGGTGCGGTGGCCTTCGTGCGGTGGCGAATAGCTAGCCTGGCTGCCGGCTACCGTTCCCGACGAGGTGGTGATGTTGGTGGCGCCGTCTGCTCTTAGGTCTGCACGGCGACCGGGTCGCCGACGGCTATGGGGCCGGGGTCCAGGACATCGGCGTAGGTCCCGTACAGCACCCCCGGGCCCCAGTCGCTGATCATCGGCCCGCGCAGTCTGCTGATGCGCTGCTGCACGAGCAGGCCGCGATGACCGTCCTCTGGCCGGTATTCCACAGCTATGCAGCGGGGCACCCCGCCGCGCAGTCGAAGCCGACAGGACCCCACGGCCAAGATGCCGTCCCAGCTGTCCTCAATGAACGGGACAGAGCCTAGGTCGAGGGTGAGGTTGAGCCGGAACCGGCGACGGTCCAGTGGATGTCCGTTTAGTTCGGTGCCGAGTGCAGCCAGGGAGGCTGTGGACTGCAGCGTCACCGGGTGGACGTCATGTCCACCACCTGCAACGGCGCAGTGCACTAGGCGCACGTGTCGTCCGGCGACGTCTGAGAGCACCTCATCCCACGGTCCCGGCGCCCACCGGCCCTCGACCATGCGTTCGTCGAACTCGAACGGTCGAACGTCCCCCACGTGGTGGACCGTGGCCGAGCATTCTGTTGTGTCACCGCTGCCCAGTGAGAAGACGCCACTGGAGTGGTCATAGGAAGTCCAATAGCCAAGAAAGGCAGGGTCTCTGGGGACCGAGTAGAGCCGCTCGTCGATGTCGACGAGGAAGAACTCCCGGTTGCCGACGATGCCGGTGGATGCCACGTGGACTGCAGGTACCTGACTGAGCGCGAACCCTTTGGTTGTGGCGATATCCAGCCGGGCGACTGAGCCGAGCACCGCGGTGTGCGATGTCATCGGAGGCCGCCCTCACCGATCATCAGGTGCGCACAGTGTCCATGGCTGCGAGCTGCTTGTGCGACGACCGGTGGGTGAGCTCCCCCGCGCGATCCATCATGACCAACGGTCATCCGCGCAAGGCGCGAAGCACCTGCTCGGGGGTGATGGGGATGTCGTGCAGCACCGTGCCGGTGTGGGACAGGGCGTCATTGACGGCGTTGAGTACGGCGGCGGGTGCCGCGATCAGGCCGGACTCTCCCATGCCCTTGATGCCGCCGGGCGTATGGGAGGAGGGCGTCTCCAGGTGGTGGATCTCGAAAGGGGGCGAGAAGTCCATGCTCGGCATGTGGTAGTCCAGCAGGGTGGTGGTGACCAGCTGACCGGAATCGTCATAGACAAGGCGCTCGAGCAGCGCCGCCCCGATGCCCTGGACGACGCCCCCGCGTATCTGGCCCTCGACGATGTCTGGGTTGATTACCGTGCCACAGTCCTCGACCGAGAAAACCTTCTCCACAGTCACAAAACCGGTCTCTGGCGCGACCTCGACGATCATGGCGTGGCCGCCGTTGGAGAAGATCGGCCGCGCAGGGTCGTAGGCGAGGGTGGCTTCCAGGGTGGGGTCGAAGTCCGCGGGCCAGGCGCTCTGGTCGAAGTAGACCGCGGTGGCCAGGTCGATGATGGACACCGAGGACCCGGGCACGCCCAGCACCACGGCCGCACCGTCGACCAGGTCGATGTCGGCGGGGTCCGCCTCGAGCATGCTCGCCGCTAGCGCAACGAGCTTGGTGCGGATGACGTTGGATGCTCGTAGGACTGCTCCACCGGCGATGACCGCACCGCGACTGCCCACCGTGCCGCTCCCCCAGCCGTAGGTTGTGGATTCAGCGGCTCGAACGGTGATGGCTTCAAGTGGCACACCCAGCGAGTCGGCAACGACCTGGGCCATCGTCGTGCGGTGACCCTGACCTTGGGTGGTAAGCCCGATGGTGACGGTCACGCTGCCGTTGGGCTCCATCTTCACTGTGGCGGTGTCGTGGTAGATGCCCCCGAGGTCGTGGGCCTTGCCCATCGCCGTGCTTTCGCCGCTGCTTTCGACGAAGACGCTCAATCCGAGCCCGATGAAGCGGCCCTCGGCGCGGAGCGCAGCCTGACGCTCGAGGAAGGCCGGGTAGTCGACCATGCGCTCGAGTTCGTCGATGGTCTGCAGCCAGCTGCCTTCGTCGTACACGATTCCCTGCGGGTTGGTCCACGGGAACTCGCGCACCACACTGCGCCGGCGGATGTCGAAGGGGGAGAGCTTGAACGCCCTGGCTGCGTCGTCCATGAGGCATTCACGGACGAGGGTGCCGGCCATGTATCCCACACCGCGGTAGGCCCCGATGGGGGTCTTGTTCGTGGCGGCGGCTTCGTAGGTGAGATCGGCTGCGGGGATGTCGTACACCCCTGTGGGGGTGACCATCGCCGTGCACCATGGCTCGACGCCCATCGACCACGGTGGCTGGTGGTAGGCCCCCCCGTCGCCGGTTGCGCGAATTCGCACACCTGTGGCCCGTGCGTCGGAGTCGAAGGCGTAGGCGATGTCGATGAACTGCTCGTGGGCGTGGGTAGCAGTCATCAGGTTTTCGCGACGGTCCTCGACCCACTTCACCGGCCGGTCAAGCTCGCGGGCCAGCAGCGGCAGCAGCATCTCCTCCGGGAAGATGTGGGCCTTCTGTCCGAACCCACCGCCGGTGTCAGGTGTCAGCACCTCGCACTCGTTCTCCGGGAAGCCGAGGTACGCGGTGAGGCAGTACTTGATGTAGTGGGGCATCTGCGAGCCGGTCCACAGGCGCAGCCGGCGACTGGTCCAGTCGTAGCTGGCGATGACCCCACGGGTTTCCATGGGCCCAGCCGACAGGCGACCGCTGTGGAAGGTCGCTTCGATGACGCGTGCGGCGTCGTTGAATGCGCCTTCGACATCACCGAGGACCTTGCCTCCCCGGAGGGCGACGTTGTCGGGCAGCTCCTCGTTGGCGGACGGGCCGCCTTCCAACGCCGACCGCGGGTGCAGAACCGGCTCAAGCGGCTCGTAGTCCACATCGACGAGGTCGCAACCGTCCTCGGCCACGTACCTGCTTTCCGCGACGACCACTGCGACGGGTTCCCCCACGTAGCGGACGATGTCTCGGGCGAGCAACGGCATCGTGGTGGCGAAACATCCTTCGACTTCCAGCTCCCCGACGATGCCTTCGCAGAACTTCGCGGCATCTTCTCCGGTCCATACCGCGACGACCCCGTCGAGCGCACGGGCCTCGTCGGTGGTGACCCGCGTGATGCGGGCATGAGCAGCAGAGCTACGAACGAAGCAGGCGTGCAGTTCACCGGGCAGAACGATGTCGGCCAAGTACTGCCCGCGACCAGTCAGCAGTCGCGGATCGTCCCCTCGGGGGACGCGGGCGCCGATGCTCCGGGCGGCGATAGAGGGCGACTGAGAGTGCGGGAAGCTCATGACGGCTCCTTGGCCGCGGCCTCTTCGACCGCATCGATGATCGGGGAGTAGCCGGTGCACCGGCAGTAGTGGCCGGACAGCGTCTCAACGATGTCCTCCCGCGTCGGCTGGCCTTCCTCCAGCAGCGCTGTTGCGCTCATGAGGAAGCCCGCTGTGCAGAAACCGCACTGCAAGGCATGGTGCTTTTGAAAGCACGCTTGCAGGGGACTCATCTCCCGCCCGCTCGCCAGGCTTTCCACCGTGCGGATCTTCTTGCCGTCGGCTTGGACGGTGAGCATCAGGCAGGAGCGAGCCGGTTCGTCGTCGATGAGGATCGTGCAGGCTCCGCACACGCCGTGCTCGCACCCGACCTTGGTGCCGGTGAGCCCCAGCTCGTCACGCAGGAAATCCGACAGCGTCAGGCGTGCCATGACGCTGCGCTGATAACGACGCCCGTTGACCTCGACCTGGACTGAGACGTGCTCGGCTGGTTGCGTCATGCCTGACCGGACCTCTCCCCCGCGGCCCGCAGGGCGCGCTGGAACAATGTGGTGGTGATGTCTCGCCGGTAGTCGGCTGATCCGTGGATGTCCGAGGTGTAGGACAGCTCAGCTGCCAGAGCAGTGATCGCGTCGTTGCTGTCGGCGGGGGCACGTCCTTCCAGTGCTGCCTCGGCTTCGGGGGCACGGGTGACGCTGCCGGTGGCCCCTGCGACAGCGAGTCGGACATCGGTGATAAGCCCATCTGACAGCTGGTAGGTCATCGCCAGGATGGACAGTCCGTAGTCACCGTGGCGACGCTGGTGCTCATCCACCCAGATCTCGCGTCCGTCGATGGGCAGTGACACCGAGGTGATGACCTCATCCGGTTCCAGGGAGGTCATGAATGGGCCCATGAAGAGGTCGCCGGCGGAGATGGACCGGCTACCTCCGGTGCCGGTGACCTCGACGTGGCCGTCCATGGCGAGCAGGACTGCGGGCCACTCGGCTGCCGCATCGGCATGGGCCACTGCGCCGCCGATCGTGCCGCGGGTCCGAACCTGGGGATGGGCGATCAACGCGGCGGCCTCGGCGATCGCCGGCGCTACATCTTGAACCAGCGGGGAGCGCTCGATGGATCTATGGGTCGTCATGGCCCCGAGCCGGAGAACGCCCTGGTCGTGGGTGATACCTGTCAGGGCGGGCACTAGCCGCAGGTCGACCAGGGTCGTCGGTGCGGCAAGACGCAATGCGAGCAGGGGTACGAGGCTCTGCCCGCCTGCGAGCAGCTTCGCGTCCTCGTCATCGGCGAGCAGGCTGCATGCCTCAGCCACGGTGTTCGGCGCGGCATAGGCAAATACGGGGGACTTCACTCTCACACCTCCAGTGGGCGGCAACGCGTGTCCGTCGGGCCCGGAAATCCGACAGTAAATCCGGCAACACAGCTATCGACGTTCAGATGACAGACGTTGGTGACCCGCATCACCCGGAATCCGTAAACGGCTGAGGGTTGCGGTGGCCGTTGGCCTGAAGTGCCCCTACCTGCCTGGGGGTTGCAGGCGTGGTTGTTGGCGGCGCTCGGCTCGTGCGGTGTCAGTGAGTGATCGGACTACCCGGCGCCGGGGTCGTGCGTGCACCGCCGGCCCCGGGGTCGTGGCTGCCGTGATTAGAACCGGCGGTCGAGTAGCACGGGGAAGCTCGCGCGTGCAGTGTCGACTCCGCCGAGGTCTAAGACCATGCTGAGGACCTCCTCGGTGTCGCCGGCTTCGGCCAGCACACGACCTTGGGCATCGACGATCATGCTGTGTCCGCCCATCGTGACCCCGGCGTGTGTGCCGGCGGTATTGCACGCCAGGACAACCACTTGGTTTTCCACTGCCCGTGCCTGCGCGAGGACCCGCCAGTGGTCGACGCGCGCTTTGGGCCACGCCGCGACAAGGAACAGCACCTGCATTCCGTTGTAGGTCAGCATGCGGAATAGTTCGGGGAACCGGAGGTCGTAGCAGGTAGCCAATCCGGTTGGCACCGACCGACCCGCCAGGTCAAGCTCCACGGTGGCTACCTGGTCCCCCGCGGTGAGCAGCTGAGGCTCCCCCTCGCTGAAGCCGAACCGGTGCATTTTGCGGTATGTCGCTGTGATCTCGCCGTGGCGGTCGATCACTACAGCGGTGTTGTACAGGGCACTCGAGTCAGCTGGGCGTTCGATTACGGATCCGCCGTGGAGAACCACCTGTGCGTCACGGGCCGCCTCGCGCAGCGCGGAGATTGTTGGTCCCGTCAGCGGCTCAGCCTCCTCCTGCCATGACTGATAGGAGAAGCCGCCGTGAGCCCACAGCTCGGGCAACACCACCAGATCAGCGCCTTGCTGCTGCCGAACTAGATTCGCCACCCGCTCGACGCGTCGAGCTAGAGGTTCCTCATCGCCATAGGCGACCTGCAATAATCGAATATCGGTCGAGGCCGGCGGCGAGCCGCTCAAGCCCTTCGCCTCCCCAAGAGGAATGCGATGGCGGCGCCGAGTACGACCGCGAACAACGGGACCGGCTGCTGCAGCTTGCTCAGCGCGATGCTGCGTGCGAGCGGGAGGATGGCCAGTGCGTCGTCCTCGTCTGCCACGGGTGCTGCGTGGGGCACCTCGGTGGGCACAGACGACGTCACCAGTTGCGGCTTACCCTCGCCCGAGGGCAGCCCGCCGGTAGCGGTCGCTGGCGGCGTGGTCGCCGTCGCGTCCTGATCGCCGGTCTGGTCCTGCTGCACCATAGCTTCCAGGCGGGTGGCGAATGTCTTGAGCAGAGCGGCGCTGACGTCGGTGATGACGCCGCGCCCGAACTGCGCAATCTTGCCCGACAGGTTGAGGTCGGTGATCACCGTGACGTGAGTTACGTCCCCCTTGTCCAGCAGGGTCGCAGTGACCAGGGCCTGCGCGTCACCACCTCCGCGAGCTTCTCGGCCCTTCGCGCTCAGCACAGCGCGGTACTCGCCCTCGTCGAGCTCAAGGAATCGGGCAGTGCCCTTGTAGTTGGCGGTGATCGGACCAACCTTGATCTTGGCCTGGCCGAGGTAGTCATCGCCATCGCGTCCGGTGATGGAGGCACCGGGCAGGCAGGGCCCGACCTTCTCTAGGTCCGAGAGCAGCCGCCAGGCCTCATCTACCGGCACGGACACGTCGAACTCATTGGTCAACTGCATTGTCAACGCTCATCTCTGGTCTGGGGTCGGGACACAGCAGGCTCAACCCGCGACGACGGTGGGCAGGCCGAATCGATTGGCGGGGTCACCAGGTGTGAAGCTGCCGCCGTGCTGCAGGACGTCGGCCATGCGCCGGACCTTCTGCAGGTAAGCGCGTCCAACGGGTAGCTGCTGGGCTTCCCACCGGTTAAGTGCCTCATCAAGGTCGTCCCCGCCATCAGTTAGCGCAGCAACCAGGGCCCAGGCGTCGGCGGCGGCCTTCGCCCCTCCAGCTGCTGCGTGCGGCCGCGGGGTGACAGCCGCGTCGCCGATCAGCACGCACCTGCCCACGCGCATCTGAGGCACGTCTGCATCGGCGATGACCGTGACGAAGGGTTCTTCGGCGGCGTGCAGCAGCTCCACGAAGGTGTTAGTCAGTCGCTCGCTTGCTCGAGAGTGGAACTCGGCGAGCAGTTCTGGCCGCAGGTCGTGGTGGTGGACCGAGGTCGGTCGGCGCACCCCGTTGCGGTCGGTCATCAGCTCGTCCAGTTCGGGCCCAGCGGGGACGTTCCAGTACCACTGGTAGTTCAGTGCCCTCCTGGTGTGCCCGTCTGCATCGACTACCGGGATGGGGTAGGCGATCAGATGCCCGTCGTCCAGGAGGCCGTAGGTGAACGTGTCGTCGAAGAAAGCGCGGGTGGAGGCCGACAGCGCGTCCAGCTCTGCTAGACCACGCCAGGTCACGTAGCCCGCGTACTCGGGGGTGATCCCGAGCAACTGACGACGGCCGGCAGATGCTCCGCCGTCGGCGAGTACAACGAGATCGGCCTGGGCCGTTTCCCCACTGCTGAAGGTGAGGTCGACCTGGTCCCCGTGGTCGACCAAGCGCTCCAGGTTGCAGGAGAAGTGGTAGCGCTCTAGGCCGAAGTTCTCTAGCAGCCGATGGTAGAGAGCATTGTAGGAGGTGAATCGCCAGCTGTCATCGGTCGCACCGATCAGCGCACCGCTGGAGGCGTCGACGTATCTCATGGACGACGAGGGGACGCTGATGTCCTCCAGAGTTGTCGTGGTCCTCTCCAGGAGAAATCGGACGAGCTCCGGTTGTACGACGATGCCCGTGCCTAGACCCGAAAGAGGACCGGGGGAACGCTCATAGACATCGACCTGGTAGCCGGCGTCTCGGAGCAGCCCGGCGGCTGTCATTCCTCCGATCGACCCTCCGACGACGGCGACCCGCGTGCTGGTGGTCCGTCCGCTGGGGATGGTCATGTCGTCGGGTGGAAGGGGATCGCTAGCGGCCGCAGGGGGGCACCGCTAGCGCCGCGGAGCCGGATGGGGGCGGCGATGAAGGCACACTCGTTGACGCCGTCGCGGGCAAGCTCCTCCAGGTCGATCAGTTCGATCATCGGGACGCCTGCTTCGGCGAGGAAGTGGCAGTGCCCGGGCAGCCAGTTGTCTTCCTGCTCTGAAGGTCCGACCTCGACGCATTCCTGGTCGGCGGCGACGGCGGCGATCTTCTGCTCGGTCAACCACCTGGCCGCTGCCAGCCCCACCCCAGGGGGGTTGCCCAGCACCTTGCTGCCGTCGGGCCAGAAGGCCATGCGTCCGGTGCGGATCAAGGCCACGTCGCCGGCCTGCAGCTCGGTCCCGATTCGCTCGAGGCACCCCTGCAGGTCCTCGATGGAAATCGCGTAGGACGGGTCGAGGCAATCCACGCCCTTGAGCCCAGCCACGTCGAACAGCACCCCGCGGGTGACGATCGGGGGGATCTGCTCGGCGCCACCACGGGTCCAGTTCCGGCTGCCCAGGTGCTCATCGACCTTGAAGTTGTTGTAGATCTCGCCGTCGACACCGAAGTGGTTGAGCGCGTCGATGTGGGTGCCGGTGTGGGTGTACATGAACACGACATCCCCCGAGTAGCAGACGTGTCGGTTCACCTCGGATCCCACGCCGTTGAGGTTGTCTACGACCGTTCCCTGCGGGGTGTGGCTCATGAACAGCTGGTAGGCCGGGTCGCCGGCGGCCTGGAAGCTGGGCATGCCGACGAAGTAGTCGATGCTGAGGTCATAGACGCGTCGACCATCTGCTCGAGCAAGCACGTGGGCGGCGCGGGCGGGGTCCAGGTAGTTCAGGGCACCGAGCTGGTCTTCCGGTCCCCACGGGCTTGTCGTGACCTTGATGTTCGCGCGAGCTGGCGCGTCGGTCATCGGGTCTCTCGCTCGAAGTCGACGACCGCTCGGGCGGCGAGCTTGGGCAGTAGCTTGCCGACGACCTCGGCGTGGAAGGGGTCGACCGAGTACTCCTCGAGACCGGCCCAATCGTCGAAGTCGTTGATCAGCACGCCATCCCAGGGCGTCCCGTTTTCGCCCGGGTCGCCGGTGTGCTTGCCCAGCTCCCAGCTGCGGATGCTGGACATGCCCTTCAGCGTGTTGAGCAGGCTGATGACCTCATCGGGGTCGTTGCCTTCGGCGACCTGCCACATGAAAACGTGCCGGATCATGCTGCACTCCTCGAGGTTCGCGACTCCGCCAGTTGCTGGCGGCAAGATGAAGTCTGCGAGGAGCTGTTGCTGGGTCCTATTGCATCCTTCGCACAACTGGGCGCGGGCTTGTCGCAATCGCGCAACCCAGCTGTTGCCTGGTAGCAAACCGGCGGGGTCGGGCTCCGGGTAACCGGAGTCCGACCCCGCCGAGGGGTCCTGCAGCCCTGAGGTCAGCTGGTGGCGTGGTCCTCGGGCTGCGGGGGGGTGAGTGCCGCGCTGACGGCGTCCACGATCTGTTGGTAGCCGGTGCAGCGACACAGATTTCCGGAGATCGCATCTCGGATCTCTCCATCGCTGAGCTGCTCACCGGCGTCGACGACCGGCTGCAAGGTCATCAGGAAGCCAGGGGTGCAGAACCCACATTGCAGTCCGTGGCATTCGTTGAAGGCACGCTGCAGTCGGTTGAGCTGCCCGTCCTCAGCGAGACTCTCGACAGTACGCAAGCTGTGTCCATCAGCCTGGACGGCGAGCATGACGCAGGCACGCACCGGCTCCCCGTCGAAGTGGATGGTGCATGCGCCACAGACGCCGTGCTCGCAGCCAACATGGGTTCCGGTTAGCCGCAGTTCATGACGGATGAAATCCGTTAGGAGCATCCGCGGCTCCACCGACCGCCGGTATCGGTTGCCGTTGACCTCGACTTCGATGTCGCGCTTCACGCGGTCCCCGCCTTTGCCTTGTTTGCTGCTGTCATCACCGCACGGAAGGTCATCTCACGAATGACGTCACGTCGGTACTGCACGTCGCCGTGCACATTCCCCAGGGGGCTGATGTCGGCTGTGGCAACCCGGGCGGCTTCGCGGACTGTGTCCTCGGCGAGGGTGCTGTTCTCGAGCACGGCGGCCGCGGCCTTGGACTCCTCGGGGCGCATTCCCGCTCCTAGCAGCCCGACCCGGGCGCTCCGACAGACACCTTCGGCGTCCAGCTCGACGATCGCTGCACCGCCGCCGATGGCGTAGTCACCGTGCCGGCGGGCGAACTCCTGGAAAGAGGCCCCGGTGATCGTTCCCGGTTCGGAGTGACGGTCCGGGATGATCACCTCGGTGATGATCTCGTCTGGCTCGAGGCTGGTCGTGAAGATCGACACGAACAGGTCGTCCACTGCAACCTCACGTTGTCCGCGGGTCGAGCGGGCGACGACTCGGGCATCGCTCATGAGCAGGACGACGGGTACTTCGGCGGCAGGGTCGGAGTGAGCCGTCGTACCGCCGATGGTTCCTCGGTTGCGAATTTGCGGATGCGCGACGTATCCCAAGGCCTCGGTCAGCAGTGGGTGGCGTTCGGCGACCAGGGCATGGCCGGCGACGGTGCTGTGCCGGACAAGGGCTCCTATCCGCAGCTCCCCCGCAGCGTCGTGGATGTGGGCCAGCTCGGCGACGCCGTTGAGGTCGACGAGCAACGACGGCGCCGCGAACCGAAGGTTGAGCAAGGGGATAAGGCTCTGCCCGCCTGCCAGCAACTTTGCGTCGTCACCACCGTCGGCGAGCAACTGGGCGGCGTCCTCCACCGTGGAGGGTGCCTCGTACTCAAACGCTGGAGGCTTCATGACCGCCCCTCCGGATCTTCTACGTCATGCACCGTGTCCTGCACTTGGCGGCTCCTTCTCACTCGCCCGCAGCAGACGCAACGAGGGGGCGTCATGTGTGGGGCAGGTTCAACCTTCCCTGGCGGGCTCCGGTGTGATGTCTCTGCTCTCGGACAAGCCGCACGCACCGTCGTCAGGATTCCGCAGGGAGATCACAACGGAGCGGGTCCGAGAACCTGGTCCTGCAATGCGACGAGGTCTGCGCGCTCCTGCTCTTGCAGGAGCGCGTACATGCGCAAAGCGATGGACAGTTCATCTCGCGAGGTGGCGATCGACCTGTCCAGGATTTTCTCGGCGGACCTGAGTCGGTAGGCCACCGTTCGCTCGTGCACGCCGATGACCGATGCCGTGGATGCGGCGTTCTGCCCACTGGCGAAGTAGGCACTGAGGGTCTCTCGTAGGACCTTGGCTCGCTCGTCGGCGCGGTAGAGAGGGCCCAACTGCTCCACGATGAAGTCGCGGACAGCCGGGAGGTCTCGCAGAACCAGTGCCTCCAGCGCGACCGAGGTGTACCGGGTCACTGGCTGCGGGTGGATCTGAGCGACCCGGTATGCCTGCCACGCCTGCCGGTAGGAGCGCTGCATCCCATCCAGGTTGTCGCCGTACTGGCCAACGGCCAGGAACGTCTCGGGAGCTGTCTCCAGGGCAGACAGGTCCTCATCGGAGGATATTTTGGTATTGGGCCTGCCGAGCCATCCCACGACGGTGCCGGCCGCACCGGAGACAGTGAGTGATTGCCAACCCAAGGATGCTGCGGCCTTCTTGATGGCGGCCTCGGGCGCGGTCCCCCAAGCGATCACGCTGACGTGCCGTCCGCGCAACGAGTACCCGAGTGCGGACTCATCCACGGGGATACCAGCGAGCAGGTCGCGGACCAGCGCCCGCCGTTTACGGTCCCGTCCCTGCAGATAGAAGGCGCGGTATTCCTGTTGGTATGCCTCGATGATGGAGGCGTTGACCCGGTCGTTCCAGATGAACTGGTACTGGCTGATGTGTCGCAATACCGGCAGGCGCTGCGACGATTGGGGCATCAGCTCATCTGCTACCTCGAGGATGCAGTCCCAGGTCAGGGCCTGGCCGACCCGCGAGGTTCGCAGCAGTGCGTGCAGGTCGACGTCGGCTTGGGCCGCTAGCCGTGCCTCGCGCAGGCGCGCATCCGAGGCACGCTCGGGAGGAGGCCGTTCCTCGGTCACTCCATCGAGGATGTCTCGGATGGAGCTGCTGATGGATTCGGTCTCCCCGGCCCTCAACGCCGGGTTGTCACGCAGGTAGAACTCCGGGATCTCATCGCGCAGACGACGTGCGATCCTCGTGGTGAGTTCGGGCAACCGTTCCCGTACCCCGTCGGCCACGGCCTGCAGGTCGTCTTCGAGTGTCACTTGCCGAGCGTACGAGCAACCACGTCAGTCGTCCGGTGCCTGGATCGCCTCATCGGCAGCCTTCCTGCCGCCAGCGCCGAGCACCGGAGGGCAGTGGCCCGGCGCCGTGGGGTGGGTGGGTGGCGCTGCACTGCACGCGGCTTGCAGCGGTCCTCGCAGCAGGTTTCACCAGTCATGCGTGGTGGGCCGGACCGGGCCGCTCGGGGGCGCCGCTCAGGATGCTGGTTACTGCATTGTCTGCTGTCTCCAGGGCGCCTTCGATGTAGCCGGGGAACTGCAGCGACACGTCGGAACCGATGAAGTGGACCCTGCCGTGCGGCTCCCCCAGGCCCTTGTGGATCTGGCTGAACTGCCCGATGTAGGGCGATACCCAGGGGCCACCGAACAGCGGGTCGGCCGCCCAGTCGTGGTATTCCACGCCGTGCACTACAGCCTCGGGGACGTAGTGGTGGACTGCGGCGGCCACGGCGACCTCGTCGGTGGGGTCGAAGGAGTCTGAATCGGTGAACGCGACGAGGAACCGCCCGCCGTCTGGGGTTGCCATGTAGTCATAGACGGTGGGGAACACGCCATCACCGGTGCACGACAACCCTGCTGGCACACCCGTGACGTGGATGATGAGCTTGAGTCCACGGCAGGCATGGCCTCGGGCCACGGCAGCTGCCCTCCTGGATGGCAGCGCGGGCTCCAGTGTGATGTTGCGCCAGGTGTTGAACGGGGTCGCGATCACCACGTGAGTAGTGCGGTGGCGCTCCCGCTCCCCCGCGCGCTCGACGAGCACCTCGTAGGTGCCGTCCTCTTGCCGAGTGACCTCCGTGACCAGTGCCCCCTGAACGATCTGGGGCACGTCAGCGGCCATGGCCGCTACCAGTTCGTTCATGCCGGCGGGAACGATCTCGTCGAGGGACAAGACGACGCCGAGCACGCTGTATCCGTGGGCGGCCACCTGCTGCAGAGCCCACAGTGCGGAGGACTTGGAGGGGTGCTGCCCCAGCATGTTCCAACTCCACGAAAGCACCAACTGCTTGGCGACCGGGCCCAGACCGAGCGTCTCTACGTAGTCGGTGAGCGGGATGTCCAAGTCGTCGAGGTTCTGGTTCTCCAGGCCAGCCGTGATGTCGATGCGGTGTGCATCCCGAAGCATCCGGTAGGAGCCGGTCTCGACCGATGTCGCTTCCTCACCAGGGACCGGGAAGGCCCGGTCGTAGTCACCCGATCCCAGGCGGTTGCGGAAGTGGGTGGCCTCGGGGGCGGGTGCTGTGGGGACGCTGTAGCGGTCCAGTTCCCCGGCCAACCGCGGGTGGTGGTGCCGTTCCAGGTAGGTGCCACCGATCTCGACCTGGACCTCGGGGAACAGTTCAGACGCCCGGGTGTAGGCCCGACCACCCAGGCGATGCCCCCCCTCGAAGAGGACCACCGAGGAGCCCGCAGCTGCAAGATCCCGGGCGGCTCGTAATCCAGCGAATCCTCCGCCGACAACGATGACGTCGTATGCCACTGGGTTCTCCTTCGAACGGCTGCAGCTGCGGTGTTCCCGGCTCCGAGGCTTGGGATGGGTGGAGTATCCGGACATGCGGGGTGGGACGACTGTTCGCGTTCCGGCAAAGGCAGCGGTCCCGCTTGTGCCTTCCCGCACGGCACGGTGAGCTGTCACCGGTCCCGTGGACCGTCCTCGTCCTGATCTGCATGGCCGCACCCTGATCGCCCGCCCCACGGATCGGCGGCGTCAGTATCAGCGGCGGTCCCGGCTCGTGGGCCGGCTGTCTCGTGCGGGCGGCACGCTTGTCGAGGCCGGGCAATCCTGAGCTTGGGCTTTCGGTTTGCAGCAAGCAGCTGACCCTGCTCGGCGGTCAATATTGAGGTTCAGCCCACTTAGCGGAAGGTCGGCGCCTGCATGACTGCCACCAGCTCCAGCCCTGCCCCGCAGGTCCCGCACGTCGGGGGCCGGACGCCACGGATCGAGGACCGTCGACTCCTGCGGGGTAAGGGTTACTACGTCGATGACGTGCACCTGGCTGGTGCGCTGGCGATGCGGGTTGTCCGGGCGACGAGCGCTCACGCGACCATTTCTGCCATCGACACGGAAGCGGCTCGCTCGCTGCCTGGCGTTCGGCTGGTGCTGACCGGTGAGGACACCCGGCATTTGGGTGTGATCCCCATCGAAGAGATCGGGTACCACGAAGGCTTCCCTGAGTTGGACACGTTTGGTCACCCCGTGCTGGCCGTGGACAAGGTCCTCTACGTGGGCCAGCCGGTCGCCGTGGTGGTGGCCGAGGATCCCTACCTGGCCGAGGACGCTGCTGAGCTCGTGAGCGTCGACTACGACGACCTTCCTGTGTTGTTGAACCCCGTTGAGGCCGCCGGCTTCAGCACCCCGCTGCATGCGGGTGGCAACGAGCCGGCACGGTTCGTCAAGGAGTACGGCGATGTCGAGGCAGCTTTCGCCGCGGCTGCGCATGTGGTCACGGGGGAGTTCGAGATCGGCCGTCACACGGGGATCCCGATGGAGACGCGGGGTTGTGTCGTAGAGCCGAACCCGGCTCGTGATGAGCTGTGGATGTGGGGTCCGGTCCATGTGCACGACTCCCGTCGTGTCATGGCCAAGGTGCTGGGTATGCCGCAGAGCAGCATGCGGATGCGTCACACCGACGTCGGCGGCAACTTCGGCGTCCGAGGCGGCGCATTTCCTGAGTACATCCTGGTGGCCCACGCCGCGCGGATTCTTGGCGAGCCCGTGAAGTGGATCGAGGACCGAGTCGAGCACATGGTGGGCATCTCTCATGCCCGCGAGCAGGTCCACCACATCTCGGGTGCCTTCGATGCTGAGGGCAAAATCCTCGCGCTCCGCGATGAGATCTGGCACAACCATGGTGCCTTCATGCGCCAAGCTGAGCCGCTGGTCAGCGACATCACCGCGGGCATGATCGTGGGCCCGTACCGAATTCCTGCGTTGTCCGCGGAGTTGCATGCGGTCTTGACGAACAAGACTCCGCTGGCGGCCTACCGGGGGCCGGGTCGCTTTGAGGGGACGTTCGCTCGGGAGAGGCTGTTCGACCTCGCGGCGAAGGAGATGGGTATCGACCCGGTCACCATCAGGCTCCGCAACCTTCTGACTGCTGCTGACTTGCCTTGGGAGCCGGGCCTGGAGATCGCATTCGAGCCGTACTCCTTCAATTCCGGTGACGTACTGGACCACGTGCAGAAGGCTCTGGCAGCCGCCGACTACGACGCGTGGCGGGAAGAGGCCGCAGCAGCGCGTGCCGAGGGGCGTCTGGTGGGCAACGGTGTTGGTCTGCTGATGGACAAGGCTGGCCTGGGTCTCTACGAGACGGGGTCCGTCGAAGTCGATGAGGCCGGTCGTGTCCGAATCTTGACCGGCGCATCTTCGGTGGGTCAGGGCATCGAGACGGTGTTGGCTCAGATTGTCGCCGACCAACTCAGCATCAATCCCGATGTGATCGACGTGTTGCACGGAGACACCGACCTAGTGCCCGATGGGGTCGGTTCATGGTCGAGTAGGTCCACGGTGCTTGCCGGCGGTGCAGCACGCATCGCGGCGATCAAGACTCGCGAAAAGGCCTTGGAGTTGGCCAGTGAGATGCTCGAGGCTGACGTCGCTGATTTGGAGCTCACCGAGGGTCGAGTTCAGGTGGTGGGGTCACCGGGCACATCATTGAGCCTGGGGGAGATTGCGCAGCGTTTCGACAACTTCACTGCCCGGCTGGCCGGCAAGGAGCCCGGGCTGGGGGCCGACGCCGTTTATCTCGATGACCACATGAACTACCCCTATGGCATCACGCTTGTTCAGATCGAGGTCGACCCCACTACGGGGGGTCACACCATCCGCCGCTTCTTTGTCAGCACCGAAGCTGGGAAGGTCATCAATCACCTCACCACGGAGGGGCAGATCATCGGGGCCGCTGCCCAGGGCATCGGCGGGGCCCTATTTGAGGAATTCCTGTACGACGAGGCTGGGCAACCACTGTCGACGTCGTTCATGGACTACCTGATTCCCACCGCTGAGGTGATCCCACGCGTGGATTACTTCATCACCGAGGACGCCCCAACCCCGAACAACCCGTTCGGCGCCAAGGGCCTGGGGGAAGTGGGGCTGATCGCGGTGGGCGCGGCGGTCGCTGGTGCTATTGATGATGCACTCGGCGGTGAGTTCCGCGTTCAACGCGTCCCTGTCCATCCGCAGGCTTTGTTCACGATGGCTCGCCAGGCCATGGCGGGGCAGGAAGGTACCGCCGTGGACGACGTCGCGGAATCGGATACGACCGCGTTGCAGATTCACCTGGGGACTCCGGCAACCGACGACTGATGGCTGAGGGGTGCGCGGTGATGGGGGCTGCACACCGGGTGTAGGCCAGGCCTCCGCCTCACTTGTGTCGGCGACCTTGCCTGGCACCGCGGCGCTGCTTGCTGCCCACAGCTAGGCAACCCCACCGCGCGCAGGGCGCTTTGCGCACGGCTGCGAGCTGAACGCTGGCGGCATTCATATGGCGCTGGCGCCGCTGTGGCCGGCCGCGCACACCCGCTGCTCCAGGTGCTGTTCGACGATGACCAAACGAGCGGATCGAGGTAGGGACATGACCACCGAACCGCAGGGCGAACCCGTTCGCGACGAGCTGGAGTTTCGCCGCAAGTCCACCTACATCACTGACCGGATCACTGCAGATGGTTCCGGAGACTGGCCGGTAGAGGCGGGTCGCTACCGGCTGGTCGTCGCTCGAGCATGTCCGTGGGCAAACCGGGCCATCATCGTTCGTCGACTGCTTGGCCTGGAGAATGCTATCTCCCTGGCGGCGTGCGCGCCCACTCATGACTCGCGCAGCTGGACGTTCGGCTCGCACGCAGGGGACCTGGATCCTGTGCTGGGCTATGAGCGACTGCAGCAGGCCTATCTGGCTAGGTTTCCCGACTACGACCAGGGCATCACTGTGCCGGCGCTGGTCGATGTCCCGTCTGCTGCCGTGGTGACCAACGACTTTGCACAGCTGACGTTGGACTTCTCTACACAGTGGACAGGGCTGCACCGCGCTGGGGCTCCCGACCTCTATCCCGAGCCGCTCCGGGACGAGATGGACGCTGTCATGCAGCGCATCTTCAGCGACGTGAACAACGGGGTCTACCGATGTGGCTTTGCGCAGTCGCAGCAGGCCTACGAACGCGCCTACGAGCGTCTTTTCAGCGCGTTGGATTGGTTGTCCGAACGCTTGGCCACGAACAGGTATCTCATGGGTGGATCGGTCACTGAAAGCGATGTGCGGCTATTCGTCACGTTGGTTCGGTTCGACGCTGTCTACCATGGTCACTTCAAATGTAACCGCCACAAGCTGACTGAGCTGCCGGTCCTGTGGGCATATTGCCGCGATCTCTTCCAGACTCCGGGGTTCGGTGACACGGTGGACTTCCTCGAAGCCAAGCAGCACTTCTATCTCGTGCATGCTCACATCAACCCATCGGGGGTCGTGCCCAACGGACCCGATCTGAGCAATTGGTTCACTCCGCACGGCCGGGAAGCCCTCGGAGGCCGCCCGTTCGGAGATGGGACTGCCCCTGGACCGGCCCCGGCCGGTGAGGCAGTACCTCCCGGTCACGGCGTCGTCTGAACCGTCACCGCGGGCTGCTGCGCCCGACTGAGCGCCGGACCTGTGGCAATGGCGGGTTGCCACCGCGCCGCACAGGAAAGCTGACCAGGCGGGGCCGGACCATCAAGGGGCTCGGGGCGCATGAGCCCGCGGTCGCCGACCACATGAAGCGCTCAGCAGGCGTTGACCACGATCTGCGCGGCCGGTGACCGTTAGCAGCCGGACAACGCGCGCGGCATAGCGCTGGACTGGCCGGCCGGCCGGGGTGGGCGTGCATGAAGGCGCTGCCCTCCACCCGAGCGGCGGTGGAGGGCAGCGCGGTCTCTCGGCGGCCCTTCAGGACCGCGGCTTGAGCTGCTCTTCGAGCCAGTCGACCATTTCGATGCGCGGACGCGGCCCGAGGTTGTGGCAGCAGTGGTCCCCGTCGGGCTCGATCACGATGGTCAGGGGGGCGTCGACCGCCAGCTGCTTGACCACCTCGACCTCACTCACCGGAACCTCGTCGTGCATACCGTGCTGGATGTACGTCGGGACGCGTAGCTTGTGCAGCTCGGAGCGGACGTCCATGAGGGTCATGACCCGCTCGCGAGACTCCTCATCCGTTGATGACGCGGTGACGTACTTCCAGCTCTCCTTCGTCATCGGGGTCTCTTCGTCGTAGGAATCCATGTCGGCGAACCCGCCCCAGGAGATGCAGGCGATGAACCTGTCATCCAGGGCTGCGCTGCGCAGGGCGTAGTGCCCACCGAGGCTGCGACCGACCACGGCGATGCGCGAGGAATCGATCTCTGGGAGCTTCTCTGCGTAGTCGACCACTGCGGAGGTGTAACGCTCGTAGTCACCGCGCAGCGGGACCTCCGGGAACATCTCGCCCTGTCCGGGGCCGTCGAAGGTGACCGTGGCAATGCCGCGGGCCAGGAGCTGCTGCTCAAACTGGTAGCTCTCCTCCTTCGTGGACTCGAGACCGCCCAGCAGCACCGCGGTGGGGAACGGGCCCTCGCCCGTCGAGGGGGTTCGGACGTAGCCAGGGACGGTGGCACCGTCCACGGTGACCTCGAACCGATCCGCCGGCGGGTTCAGCAGCGGGGCTGCGCGGCGGTAGAGCTCGACCTTGCGCTCCTGTCCGGCTCGACGTCGGTCGTCGAACCACAGGAACTGGGCGTACTGCGCAGCGAGCGAGCCCAGGACGAAATACTCGCCGGCGCTGATGGTGTGCCCACGGGACTCGGCTGTCTCGCCGAGTCGCTCGTAGTTGGCAGCCGTCTGCATCCAGTGCTCGAACCACGTCACGGACGGGTCACGATCCCGGGCGCTCACCAGGTCGGCGTAGGGGACTCCATCCAAGATGAGACGCCCCCAATTGAGCATCTCCTGCTCCGGCTGCAGCACCGCACTACCGCTGTTGTTCGTCACAAGGCCCTCTCCAGAACAATTCACCGCTGGTCGTGGCACGCTGCACTGTCCCGGCGACGCTGCCTAGTGGCGTGGCGTCACCGAATCCGAGGCGTGTGGACGTAAGTATCGATTGACCACCTGCTCTGCAGGCTTGCCCTCGGCAGACAAAGACGTCGTCTTGGTTGCGGATTCCGAGGAGGCTGACCGGCTCGACGCTTCGGACGCCGCCGATAGGTGGTCGGCGCAACGATGGGCCGCTGCCCCATATGTAGAGAGCCACAATGGCAGCGGCAGTCGACCGGGATGCCCCATTTACACCACCTGCGCCGGGGGTCTTTGCATCGCCCGGGCTCGCGCAGGATGTCGGTGGCGCCGGGCTGCTGCGGCGCGTAATCAATCGGGGGTGGCCGAGGCAACGGATGTTCTGCTGGGGCACCAGGCTGAACGGACCTCGGCTCGGCCACCACGAGGTGGTGGCCGAGCCGAGGTCAGTGACGGGCAACCCATCCACGGCACCTCCGGTGGAGGAGGGTGGCTACTGAGGGGCCCCAGACTTGCTGTCGCCAGCAAGTTCGGGCAGTTGCCGCTGGCAGCCGATGAGCCGGGGCGCTCCCGGGGTCTCCCGGCGTGGCGCGTTTGGGTCTGCGGTCGTGTTCAGTCGTCCTGGTGAAGTCCGGCGTACTTCTTAGGGGTGCGGCTGGTGTCGCGATGTGCCTTCATGCGCATGGGCACGACGATGAGCAATGCGAGGGCGATGGTGATCGGAGCCGCCCATGTCATGGCGTCGAACGACGTCCCGGTGGGGTTGAGAACCGCACTGAGCCACACGTAGCCGAAGCCAGCCCCGCCGATGACGGCGACAATCGCCGTTCCGGCCTTGAGCTCGTGCCGGCGGCCGAGCATGACGATCGCCCCGACGCAGATCAGCATGTACGGGATGACCCAGTAGTACGGGTACAGCGTGGCAACGTGGGCGTAGACGTCGAGCGGAGTGCCGCCGCTGACAGCTGCTAGGACGATCGGAACGATCGTGGAGATCACGGACACGACAACGATCGCGCGGACCGGGGTCCGACGCTTCTCATCGACGTGTCCCAGGGCGGTCGGGAGAAGCCCGTCGACGGCCATCGTGGCCCACACACGGGGCGCGTAGTTCATGAACCCGAGAACGACCGCGTAGCAGGTGATGGCCAAGAACAGGTCAGCTACCGGCGCCAGGACGCCGAGCCCTGCGTTGTCTGCCATCGCCGACAGGGGCGATTCACCAGCCGCAGTGGCGTCGGCGATGGCCGGCAGGACCGGCACGGTGAGGAGCGTGGCGACTAGCCCGACGCCACCGACGATCACCGGCACCAAAGTCATGAGTCGGGGGATGGTGCGCATCGGGTTCTTGGTCTCCAGAGCGGTCGCTGCGCTGGATTCGAAGCCGACGAAGAAGGTGGCCGACAGGACGATGCCGGCGAAGAACCCACCCCACGTGAAGTCGGTGAACGTGAACTGGTCACCGAAGGCGAACCCGTCGGTGAAGACGTTCGCGATGAGGACCAAGGCCACAATGGGCGCGGAGACGAACAGGAGGCCAATGCTCAGTCGGGTGGAGGTATCCAGCCCACGGATGGCGAACCAGGTGATGCTGAGCATGGTGAGGATGTAGATGACTGTCTGACCGCCCAGGCCGTTGGCCGCGGGCAGGTCGAAGACGGTGGCGATGAAGCTTCCGGTGTACACCCCGAACACCTGGAGGCAAACAATCACCCCGACTGCGTAACCGACGGCCAGCGAAGCCCCCGCCAGGGTGCTGGCCTTTACCCCGAGCACGTTGTCGATGTAGGAGTACAGCGCGCCAGACACCACGTAGCGCCGGGCGAAGGGCACGATCGCCAGGCCGATGAACGCGACGAGAACTGTTCCGGCAAGGACTGACAACCAGGCGCTGGAACCCGCTACCGGACCAGCCAGAGCTGGTGCGGTGGCGGCCATGAGTACGGGACTGAAGGTGACGACCGCAAGACCCAGGGCCTTGGGCAGACTCAGCGTGCCCTGCTGCAGGCCGCTCAGCTCCCCATGACCGGTTTCTTCGTGGCCGTCCCGTGCACCATCGGTGACGTCTGACGTCATTTCTTCTCCTCGTTAGCGGTGGCCAGCGCGGGAAGTATGAGAGTGATCACATGGCCCCACATGTCCTCTTCCCTGCAATATGTGCGCTCTTGATTGCTCATCTCAGCAACCGCCGGCGGGGGGCTGATCGCACCCGTGGCCCGGCTCGATGTAGCTGGCACGGCGTAGTCGCAGCTCACGGTGCCGCGCGTAAGCACCCACTCAGGTGGTCAGGCGTCGTGGGAGGCAGCCAGCTCACGTGGGGTGGCACGCGCAAGCGATGGGGGCGATCTCGGTCATCGCGCGATGGGGCCCGACCCTCAGCCCTCTCCCCCGCCCTAGGTTGAGGGTCCGGTGCCGGCCTCAGACATTGCGCGTAGCGATGGGGTGAAGGGCTTCTATCTGCCGCCCGACAGTCCGAACCCTGCATCGAGGGTGCAATCGCGGGCTCAAGGTTGCCGGATTTCGCAATCCCAGTACGTCCAGAGATGGTCAGGATTGGGGCTCCCGCCCGATGAACTGGAGGATCCACATGGCCGAGTTGAAGTCGGCGAGCGCAGGTTCAGCCTTGTTCGAGACCTGGCAGCCTGAGGGGGTGATCGTGCACAGCGGAGAGCCCGCAGGGCGCGGCTTCACCCTGCACGAGGACTACACCAACGGCTCGCGAGGATGCGGATTCTTCGAGTGCGACCCGGCGAAGACGACTTATGAGCTCACCGAGAACGAGATGATCTACGTCCTTGAGGGTGAGGCACGGATTGAGCTCGAGGACGGCAGTGCCATCGAGGTGAAGGCCGGCGACGCCGCCTTCTTGCCCAAGGGGCATATGTCGACGTGGACGTTCCACACCCGGTTCCGCGAGTTCTGGGTGCTCGCTGACTGAGCCTCTCCACGAGGCGGATCCGCGGTCACGGGGGCCGCGGATCCGACACGAACGGGCTCAGGTCGTAGGTTCCCGGCGCTGTTGGAACGTGGTCATCCGAACTCATCGGCCGTGATCAGCCTCGGTTGATCGGTGGATGGACCGGATCGTCCAGTATCCTTGGCAGTGCAGGCGTGTTGCCGGCCAATCTAGGAACTGAGCGTTGACCGTCCGCTCCTACCCTTGGGATGACCTCGCTTCAGCAAGAACTCGGCGGAGCTCGGCCACACCGGCATCTGAGGCGTGGTGCGCTTGTTCGATCTGGTCCAGGGTCCACTGCATCAGATCGACCGCAGCCTGCGAGTGGGCGGCTGGTTCCTTGAGCTGGATGACAGACGTACCGATGGCTCGGTGCCACTCTGGTCCCAGGCTCATGGTTAGCCCTCTCCGTGTCGTAGCTGAGCCCTCAACCCTACGGTCCCTGCAGCGATTTGTCTGACGCTGTCCGGGAACCACACCCGGTCACCGTCTTGCATGCATGTGCCAGAGGAGGGATGCCGAAGTGGGTGTTCGTTCCAATGCCGCGACGGCTGACTAGCTGGCAGCGGACCGCCCACAGGTGCGAAGGCAGCAACAGTTCACAAAGTGATCCCGGTTAGGACGAGCACCCGTTCCTCGGTGAGGTCCTCCATGGCTGCACGTACACCTTCTCGGCCCGTACCGGAGTCCTTGAGACCGCCGTACGGCATCTGGTCGGCCCGAAAACTCGGTACGTCACCGATGACCACGCCTCCGACCTCGAGCTCGTGAGCGGCGCGGAACGCCAACTGGAGGTCGTGGGTGAAAACGCCGGCCTGCAGTCCAAAGCGGCTGTCGTTGACTCGGTCGAAAGCCTCGTCGATGGAGTCGACTGTCTCCACGACGACGACAGGACCGAAAATCTCCTCGCGGGACACCTTGGCGTCCCGGGGCACATCGGTAAGCACGGTCGGGGTGTAGGCGGCGCCGGACCTGGTCCCACCGGTGAGGAGGGTGGCGCCAGCTGCAACTGCCTCCTCAACCCATACCTCGACTCGGCACGCGGCCACCTCGTCGATCAGGGGCCCTACGTCGGTGTTGTCATCTGCGGGGTCGCCGGTACCTAGCTGCTGCACCACCTCGACGATCTTGGTGGTGAGCTGTTCCGCGATCTCGCGGTGGGCGAATACGCGCTGCACCGAGATGCAGGACTGGCCGGCTTGGTACATGGCGAAGGTTGCAATACGCGCTGCTGCATGGGCGAGGTCGTCTTCATCCTGGTCGGGGGCTACGACCACGGCAGCGTTTCCCCCCAACTCCAGGGTGACGTGCTTGCGGGGAACGGCGTCGCGTATCGCCCAGCCCACGGGGACCGAGCCGGTGAAGGACACGACGGGTAGTCGCGGATCGGTCACCATGACGCTGGCCACGTCATTGGTGACGGGGAGAATTGACCACGCCCCCTTCGGAAGGTCGGTCTCGGCCAGGATCTCGCCGAGCAGCAGTGCCGTAAGTGGGGTTGCCGGGGCGGGCTTGAGCACGATTGGGGTGCCCACAGCGATGGCTGGCGCGACCTTGTGGGCGACTAGGTTCAGCGGAAAGTTGAATGGCGCGATGCCCAGCACAGGGCCGCGAGGCGCACGGCGAACGAGGGCCATGCGACCGGTTGCCGCCGGATCGGTGTCCAATCGTTGGACGCTGCCTGACCACCGGCGAGCTTCCTCGGCTCCCCAGCGAAAGGTCGAGGATGCCCGGGCGACCTCGATGCGGGCCCACTTCAGCGGTTTGCCTGATTCGGCGGTCAGGACTGCAGCGATCTCCTCGACGCGCGTCGACAGCTCCCGCGACACGTGGTCCAACGCAGCGGCACGGACATGCGCTGGGGCGGAGGCGCAGGTGGCCTGGGCTTGATGAGCGGTGGCGATGGCTGCCTCGACATCCTGCGGCACCGCCAGCGTGGTGCGACCGACGGCCCGGCCGTCATATGGTGAGAAGACCTCTAGGGGGTCATCACCTAGTTTTGGTTCGCCAGCGATCCAGTACGGCGTAGCCATCACTTGTCCTCCTGGTATTGAAGATGAGGCGCTGCTGGCTGGCCCTCGAGTGCGATGGTGGGCAAGGTGACATGGCGAGGCCGGCCCACAGATCCAATCCGCGCAGCTGGCCTGAGGCCTCGAGCGGGCCGCTCGGTATCCGATAGCCGACGACCCGCTCGCCTTCGGCTGCAGTGCTGAGGATGAGGGTGCAATTGCTGGGCGTTAAGTCGGCCCGGTTGAGCCCGCGTGGCGCTGCCTTCAGCGTTTGACAGTGTTGATCAGGGTGTAGACCTTGGTGAGCGGGGTGCGTATGTCCCATCGGCCAGTCCAACCATCAGCCAGCACTGCCGACACCCCAGGCCCAAGACGAGTTACGACACCGTCGGCGGAGACCAGGTCGCCGTCTCCGTCGATGACGTAGATGTACTCGTCCTGGCCGTCCCTCACTGTGGTGAACGACCCGGGGGTCACCGTCCATCGCCCGAACTCAGCGTGTTCGGTTTGGTGATGGCGGACCGTGCTCATGTGGGGGTCTCCCGACAGCACCCGCTCTGAAGGGACCGGCTGAGGCGGGGGCCATGCGAGGTCGCCGTCGTCGAAGCTGGTCATGCTCGTCGCGCCTGGCACACGGAGTGGGTCCTCGGGGCTCCGCTCACGGAGCGTTGGGCTGAATGCGTCATCTGTACACCTCGTTGTCGTGGTCAGACATGGGTGGCTGGCGTATCAGCCAGGGTCGGGCATCGCCTCACTGTGCGGCAGTCCGCGGCGCCCCTGGGGCTCGGCGGTTCGCCGGGCCAGACGCTAGGGGGCGGAGTGAACCCGATGAACTAGCAGACGCTATGAATCTGACCGTCGAGCTATACGTGAGGCTAACTTTGCGGCATGCGCGGACGTGTCCTGACAGTGGCCGACATCGTGGGGGCACACAGCCTCGACATCAGTGTCCTCGCTGGGGGGCTTGGGCAGATGCGTGAGATTCTGTGGGCCCACAGCTGCGAGATGGCCGATCCGGTGGAGTGGCTTGGTCCGCACGAGCTGCTGATGACCGTCGGGTTGTGTGTCCCCAGGCTGGCCGCTGAACAAGTCGAGTTTGTGGCGCGACTAGATGAGGCCGGGCTAGCCGGGATGGTCATCGGCGATCATGACGTCGCGCCCAAACTCACTGGCCGGATGTTGGCAGAGGCCGACCGCAGGCATTTCCCGATCCTCCTGGCGGGCCGACGAACGTCGTATGCGGTGGTCGCGCGGCACGTGGCAGCAGCGAATACCACCGATCAGACCCTTCAGGTCCTCGCGCTCAGCAAGCTGTACCACCTGGCCGCCTCCGCAGACGGCAACGCCACCTCGCTTGTGGCTGACCTGGCGGCTCAGCTCAATATCGGGATTGACGTCCTTGACCAGACCACCGGCCTGTCCTTGCTCACATCGGCCAGGCCGGAGGGGTCACTGGATGGCATCCGTGACGTGGTCCGTTCCTACCCATTGGAGGGTCGCCACCGCGCGCAGGTGGTTCTGAGCGAGTTCCCTGGGGAGCCTCTCGACAGCTTCCTGCTAGTCCACTTGCTCCAGGTCCTGCGCAGTGCGGTGGACCGACTCCTTGACGCTGCGGACAGGCGATCTGAGGTGATGGCCCGTCTCATGCACGCAGTCCTCAACGGAACTGCAGATGCGCGCGCTCTACGAAGCTTCTTGTCGCCCCACGAGCTCTCTGAGGGGTTTCATCTCGTTGCCGTCAGCAAGGCCGTCGGGCCGCACATGGCTAGGGCCAGCGCCTGCCTGCAGCTATCGGTCTTGGTCGGACCCGGGAGGGTTCATGACCTAGCTCTTGTGCCAGCGGATGAGCTGGGTTCGTTTCGAGGGGCTATGGACGTCCTGGTGACAACCGCCGGGATCAGCTCGGTCTTCACCGATATCGCGGACGCACGGGCCGCGGCGGTCGAAGCAGGCAAAGTACTGACCTCTGCAGAAGAGGCGAAGGGCTGGGCGGCCTACGAAGGATCCTCAGTATCGGTGTTGACGCGGTCGAAGAAGGAGGCTGACGACATCGTCAGCAGAGTGCTTGGACCGCTGGCCGGCGATGATGACCGGTCCAGCTCGCTGCGGGCCACCTTGTTCGCTTACCTGCGCAACGACAGAAGATGGCAAGACACGGCCGATGAACTGCAGATTCATCGGCAGACGCTCTCGTATCGCCTGAAGCGCGTACAGGACCTGACCGGTTTGGATCTGCGCCGTTCCTCCGACTTGTCCGCAGCTTGGGTTGCGTTCCAAGCATGGCGTCTCACGGGCGGCTCCTAAGCGGTGTCCCCGAGGCCAGCTCCTGGCCCGGACATGCACCGCGAGGTCGGATTCTCATCTGCCCCGGGTCCGTGGGCCGCGCGCTGGCCGGCAACCACCCGTGATCCCAGCCCCCGGAAAAGCCGCAGGGCAAGCGTCGGCTCCTACGGTGATGGTCGTCCGTCGCTCGTACTGGTGGACAACAAGTAACGACTATTCGTGGTGGAGGCTTATACAGCTCCCAGGCTCTGCGCCCTACCTTGGGAGCTGTGGCAAGGGGTCCGAGCCCCGAACTCGATGACCGTGTGGCTCGGGTCGGCGGACCAGCCCTTCATCCTCCCAACCCTCGGGTCCATTCCGCTTCGGTAGGGCACGGCCTCACCTTGGCCGACGGACTTGGCCACCGGTCTGCCGTGCTTGCAGTCGCCCCGGCCCGCGGCGCAACCCCTCGACGCCTGATGACTGCCGAGCAGAACCAGCGATGTCCCTCCGAACTGAGTAGGAAGCTATGACAACCCAGCCCCGCACTCGCGATTTCGTCAACGGGAACGTCTCTTTCTGGCACCGACAAGCCGGAATGCCCACGCCTCGGCCATCCCTGCCGGGAGACCGCCGGTATGACGTAGTCATTGTGGGGGCTGGCTACACCGGCTTGTGGACGGCCTACTACTTGAAGAAGGCGCAGCCGGACCTGCAGGTTGCCATCCTTGAGAGCGAGTTCGCGGGCTTCGGCGCGTCGGGGCGTAACGGCGGGTGGCTTAGCGCCGAGCCGCCGGGACAGCTGCGTCGGTATGCCGCGCAGCATGGCTGGGCCGCCGCAGTCGACTTCCAGCAGCGGATGTTCACTGCCGTCGACGAGGTGATCGACGTCTGTGCAGCCGAGGGTATCGACGCCGACATCCAGAAGGACGGATTGCTGCACGTCGCTACTAATCGAGCTCAGGAGAAGCGCCTGCGCGAGCACCTTCCGGCGCTGCGCAAGGCCGGCTGGGGGCCCGATGACCTCATCGAGCTGACGGCGACTGAGACAGCTCAGCGGATCCGTTTGGGTGGTGGTCTGTCATCGCAGTTCAGCCCGCACTGCGCGCGCATTCAGCCGGCCAAGCTGGCTAGTGGATTGGCCGACGTCGTGGAGAGGCTCGGCGTGGACATCTTCGAGCAGACCCGGGTGACGGAAATCCGTCCACGGGAAGCGGTCACCGCGCAGGGGACGGTCACGGCTGATTACGTCATCCGCGCCACTGAAGGGTTCACGGCCCAGCTCAAGGGCGCCAAGCGCGTCTGGTTGCCGATGAACAGCAGCATGGTCGTCACCGAGCCCCTCCCAGCTGACGTCTGGGGGCAGATTGGCTGGGATTCAGCCGAGCTCGTCGGGGATGGGGCGCACTCGTTCTGCTACATGCAGCGCACGGCGGACGGTCGGATCGTCTTGGGCGGCCGCGGAATCCCCTACCGTTTCGGCTCTCGTACTGATGACGGGGGCAACACCCATCGTGTCACCCAGGAGCAGCTGCGTGCTGTCTTGCGGCAGTACTTCCCAGCCGCTGCCGACGCTGCCCTCGACCATGCATGGTCTGGCGTCCTGGGCGTCCCGCGCGATTGGTGCGCAAGTGTGTCTGTCGATCACACGACCGGTCTTGGTTGGGCCGGCGGTTATGTTGGTCATGGAGTCACCGGCACGAACCTCGCCGGTCGCACATTGCGGGACCTCGTTCTGCGCCGAGACACCGACCTGGCGCAGTTGCCGTGGGTGGATCGCCGGGTGCGAGGCTGGGAGCCTGAGCCAGCGCGGTGGATCGGCGTCCGCAGCCTCTATGTGGCCTACCGGGCGGCCGATCGTCAGGAGTTCGGCGGCGCTCCCCGAACATCTCCGATCGCCCGCGTTGCCGACAAGATCTCTGGTCGCTGAGTCAGACCTGGGTCGAGGAACGGGCTCCGTGGCTGCCACTACAGGGGGCAGCCACTGGGCCGTAGTGCGAGGGCGAGTTGACCCTCGCGTCTACCACCCGGAGAACGCAGGGTGGGCCTCTGGCCCACCCTGCGTTCATTTGGCCGGTTGACTCGAAGCGCCGGCCCTCAGATGTGAAGTGTCGTGTCGCCGCTGTTGGTTCGGGGGTGTTTCGGCACCCGTTCCGGTTCCTGCGGTTGCACCCCGACCTCTCCCCCACCGATGTCGACCCCGCATAGGAGTCCAGGACGACGGCGCACCGCACGGCGGGCCAGCTGCGTGCTGGTCATGATGCGCGGCGCTTAACGGTCTAAAGTTGTCTCGCTCCCGTCAGTTACCCCCGTGACTGACGGGAGCCCAGCTCCCAACCCCACCGCTGATGATCTATCCAGATAGCTAGTCGGCTAGGTATGCGTCCAGTGCGGTGGCGACCAGTTCGCTGCGGGACCGCGCGCCGTGGCGGGTAGCCAGGTCGTCGAGAGCAGCGATGCTGGTCTCGGTGAGCTTGATGGACACCTGGCGGCGCCCTTCGGGGCGCACCTGGGTGGCGACGCGTTCGCCGGCGAACATGCCTTCGGCGCGGGCCTTAGGGCGCTGGGCTGCGAGCAGGTCAGGCAACTGCTCTGCGGTGGCCTCCACGGCGTCCAATGCGAGTTCCTTGTAGGTGACGCCGCGCTGGCGGGCGTTGTCTCGGAGGCGGTCGGCGGTGCTGTTGGGCAACTGCAGGATCACCAGCCGCGGCACGGGCGAAGCTGTGGCCTTGGCGGGCGTGGTGGTGCGTGATGTGCGAGGCCGCGAGCGGGTGGCCGAGGGTGTCGTGGTCACTTCTCCCCCGCTGCTGCCGTCCTGGGCCGGGTCCGCCTGGGGCATCGCTTCCACGGGGGTCGTCGCCGCGGGCTGCTGCGGGGCGACCGCCGGCTTCGCGTCGGAGCTGGGCTGCTTCTCCGGTGCGCTCGTCGGCTCGGGCGTCACGGCAGGGCCCCGCCGACGACGGGGCGCGAGCCCGGTGAGTCCTTCGGTGCGGTTGCCGAACACGGCACCGAGGTCCATGTCGGGGACGCGGCGGACGGTGCTGTCGGGGTTGGTCACGACTGGGCTCCCTGCAGCTCGTCGATGAGCTTGTTCTCGGCGTCGACGATCATCTGCAGCACCTCTTTGGCCAAGGCGGCGTAGTCCCCGGCCAGCGAGCCGGCGCTGGCAGCCAACGCGGTGGTCTTCTTGCCGTCACCGCTGCGGCGCAGCTCGTACCAGCGGGGCTGGGCGGCGACGCTCTTCTCCAGCTCGTGCAGCAGCTGCCCGCGGTTGCGGGCGTCGGTGGCGGCGGCCTCGACGTAGCGGATGGTGGCGTCCAGGACCGGGACGACGCCGTTGAGGTCGCGGGCCAGTGCTTCGCGGGCCTGTCCGGTGACGCGGGTGGCGGAGATGTTGGTGCCGAACAGCACGACGCCCAGCAGGGCGAGGCCAGGGTTGTCGGTGCGGGCCTCGAGATAGCGGCGGGCAACGTCGCGCAGGCCGATGCGGCTGGCGTCATCGGATCGGGTGGGCACGATGACCCATTTGGCGGCGGTGAGGATGAGTCGCTGCAGGACATCGCCACCGGGGGGCGAGTCGATGAAGATGAGGTCGTAGTCCTCGGCGATCTGGGCCAGGGACGCGGCCAGTGCCATGCCGGCGGTGTCGACGCTGCCGCGGCCGGTGCGGGCCAGCTCGGACGCGAGGTCGTTGAGGAGGTCTCCCCCGGGCAGCACGTCCAGGTTTTCCCGCACTCCCGCCAGGGGGACGGGCGCGGAGCTTTCGGTGATGGCTCGGAGCAGCTCCTGGCCGCTGTCGGAGCGGCGGCCGTGGGTGCAATGGGCAAGGTCACCCCCGGTGTGGGACTCCAGGCGACGTTCAGCACCAGCACGAGGGGCTGGCACGCGAGCCGTCGGACCATCCCGGTTCGACGAGGCCCAGCTTCACTCACAGCGTCAGCCGAACAACCCAACCCGCCGTCCACCAACGCGAGCCCCAGCCCGCCTCTCCTGCGGCATGGGCCCCGACCACTTCTCGGAAGCCTCGTGCACCACGAACCAGATCCGACACACCTCTTGCACCCCGGATGCCACCCACTCGTCGTGACACCCACGCGGGCCCTAGGTCACCCATAGACGACATGGCCAGCCCTCACGCCCGCCGCATGCAGGAACACCGTCGCGAGCAAGAACGCCGGCGGCGGGCCCGCGAGCGGATGGAGGCCGCCCAGCTCGCCAGTCCCCCCGCCCCGGTGCCCGACGGCAACCCTCCCGTCCCGGCGGAGCACCGCCGCGCGGCCGCGACGACGTGCGGTTGGTGCTTCGGGCCCATCACCCCGAAGTCCCGCGGCCCGGTGCCGAAGTGGTGCTCGGCGTCCTGCCGCCAGCGGGCATGGGAGCAACGCCGTGCCGCCGCCTCCGGGCTGAGCGCCGTCGAGGTGGTGGAGCGCGTCGTCCAAGTCCCTGCTCCCCCGCACTCACGACCGGCACCCAAGGACCAGGAGTGGCACGGCCTCATCCGCGAACTCACCCGCCAGCTGGACAGCCATCACGTGTACGCCCGTCACCTGGCCGGCATCGCCGACGAAGTCCGCAAACTGCAGGCCGCCCTCGACCGCCGAGGAATGTGGGGTGACGTCCGGTGGACCGACGTCACCCCAGCCATCCGCACCTGGCATCGGGACGTCCCGGGCCAGCAGCGCCCCGCCCATCCCCCAGGCGGTGACAGGTGATGACCTCTGCTGCCGCCTGGTTCGTCGGACGGGCCACCGTCACCCCGTGGCGACCGCACGGGCGCCATTGAGCGTGGGAGACATCGCGTGACCACTGCCGGTGCAAGGACGACCGACCGACTGCACGACGTCGACAGCGCCGCGGTGTACCTCCGGTGCGGACGTCGCCTGGTCTACCGGCTCGTCGCCGAGCGACGGGTCCGCTTCACCTACGCGGGTCGGTCGCTCCGGTTCTGGCAGACCGACCTCGACGCCTATCTCGACGCCCGGACCGTCGAGCCGCTGACCGCCAAGCACTGACACCTGCAGGCCACCCATGCCTCCGCGTCGCCGGTTCGGTCGCGTGCGCAAGCTGCCCTCCGGGCGGTGGCAGGCCCGCTACGCCGGACCCGACGGCCAGGACCGATCAGCCCCCACGACCTTCGCCACCAAGACCGACGCCGCGCGGTTCCTCGTAGCCACCGAGACGGACATGGCTCGCGGTGCCTGGCTCGACCCGCTGCGGAGTGGCATTCGACTGCGGGAGTACAGCCAGTCCTGGCTGGCCGAGCGCACCGTGAGAGGCCGACCGCTGGCCATCCGCACGCGGGAGACCTACCAGCACTCCCTCGACCGGTGGGTCCTGCCCAAGCTCGGTGACCTCATGCTCGACCGGATCACGCCGGCCCTCGTCCGCACCTGGCACGCAGACGTCAGCGCGGCCACCGGCCCCACCGCCGCGCGGCAGGCCTACGCCGTCCTGCGCGCTGTCATGTCCACCGCCGTCGCCGACGACGCCGTCGCCCGCAACCCCTGCCGCATCGTCGGCGCCGGGCAGGCCCGCAGCGAAGAGCGGCCACTGCTCGACGTCGCGCAGATTGATGAGTTGACGGCAGCGATGCCCGTCCACCTCCGCGGGCTGGTGCAGCTCGGCTTCTGGGGACACCTCCGACTGGGCGAACTGGTCGCTCTCCGCCGCGCCGACGTCGACCTCGATGCAGGCACCGTGGCCGTCGTGCGGCAGGTCGTCGAGACCGACACCGGGCCCCGCGAGGGGCCACCGAAGGCCGGCAGCCAACGCACCGTCCACCTGCCTCCGCAGGGGCTCGACGCTCTGCGGGCGCACCTCGAGGTCCGCGGACCGACCACGCTGCTCGACCACCTCTTCGCCCGCCAGGACGGCACTGCGCTGCGCGCCCACCACGTCCACACCGCCTGGGGCACAGCCCGGAAGCACGCCGGCCTGCCCGGCGCCCACCTGCACGACCTCCGGCATGCCGGCCTCACCCTGGCCGCTCAGAGCGGGGCCACCCTCGCCGAGGTCATGCGTCGCGCCGGGCACTCCTCGACCCGCGCGGCGATGATCTACCAGCACGCCGCCGAGCGCCGCGACGCTGATGTCGCCGCCGGCCTGGGCCGGCTCGCGGCGAGCGAGCTCGCGGACCGTGCGGGCACGCGCGTGAACCGTACGGGCACGCAGCGGGCACGCCGGCTCATCTGAGGACCCTCCGGAGCGGGCGAGACCTCCTCATGTAGCGCGAACGTGCTGGTCAGAGCGGAGGGCGAGGGATTCGAACCCTCGAGGAGCGCTAACCCCTAGCGGTTTTCAAGACCGCCGCCATCGGCCACTAGGCGAGCCCTCCTGGCCGACCGACCCTATCCCCCGACCTCGATGATCACGGGCCCGCCGCCGTCCGGCCAGGTCGGCGTCACCGTCCGGAGGCCTGGGCACGGTCGGCTGGCGCCATGCGCGTGGCACTGGTGTCCGAGACGTTCACCCCGGCGGTCAACGGCGTCGTCACGTCGGTGCTGCGGGCCGCCGACCACCTGGCCCTGCGCGGTCACGAACCGGTGGTTGTCGCGCCGTCCGGACAGGACTACGAGACCCGCTGCGGTGCGGTCGTCCCGGTGCACGCCGTCCGGTCGGTGCGCCTGCCGCGGTACCGGGAGCTGCCGCTGGCGGCGCCCACCGGCGAGGTCGGCGAACTGCTGGACCGGATCCGCCCGGACGTCGTCCACCTGGCGTCCCCCGCCGTCCTGGGCTCGGCCGCGGCCCGGGCGGCGCAGGAACGCGGCATCCCCGCGGTCGCGGTCTTCCAGACCGACCTCGCCGCCTACGCCGGCCGGTACCGGGTCCCCGGCGGGTCGACGACGACCTGGCGCTGGCTGCGCGCGCTGCACGACCGGACGGCGTTGACCCTGGTGCCCTCGACACCCACGATGGCCCAGCTCCGCCGGCACGGGATCGGCCCGCTGGCGCTCTGGGCCCGCGGCGTCGACCTGCAGCAGTTCGCCCCTGGGCGCTCGTCGGCCGCCGTCCGGGCGCGGTTGGTGCCCGGTGGAGAGCTGTTGGTCGGCACGGTGGCCCGGCTGGCGGTGGAGAAGCGGCTGCACCTGCTCGGCCCGCTGTCCGAGCTGCCGGGGGTGCGGCTGGTCGTGGTCGGCGACGGACCGCAGCGCAGGACCCTGCAGCGGGCGCTGCCGCGGGCGGTGTTCACCGGGCGGGTGGTCGGCGAGGAGCTGGGGGACCTGGTCTCCTCGCTGGACCTGCTCGTGCACCCGGGTGCCGACGAGACGTTCTGCCAGGCGGTGCAGGAGGCGCTGGCCGCCGGGGTGCCGGCGCTGGTCGCGGCGTCGGGCGGGCCGCTGGACCTGGTCCGGCACGGGGAGAACGGCTGGCTGTGGGCCGGCGACGACCCGCACGTGCTGGCCGCCCAGGTCGCCGGCCTGCGCGACGACCGCCTGGCTCTGCGCGCCGCGGCGGGACGGGCCCGGGCGTCGGTGTCCCACCGCACCTGGGGCCGGCTGGGCGACGAGCTGATCGGCCACTACGACCGGGTGCTCGGCCGCGCCCAGGTCCACCCCCTCACCGCCTGACCCCCGCAGCGTTGATCAGGGGGGTGCGCGGAACTCCGTCCTCCTGCACCAGATCTGCGGCAGGAGGACGGACTCTGCGGCACTCCCCTGATCGACGCTGGGCAACGGCGACGGCCCCGCCCCCCGCGAGGTAGGGGAGAGGACCCGGAGCGCCGGGTGCCAGCGCGACGGTCCGCCCGGGCGCAGCTCACCCATCGGTGGCCCGGGTGACATCTGTGAACGGATCCGGGCACATTGCCCGAGTGGGTCTCACAACCTCCGGCCGGGATGCTTCTTGACCATGCAGAACCGGCACGCCGACGCGCCGGGTCAGGGCGTGTCGGCGTGCCGGTTCTGCATGATCAACTGCGGCGGGCGGTCAGAGCGGGCGGATGCGGCCCAGCACGTGGTCCTGGCCCGACTTCTGGTTGCGCACCGCGAGGTCCCAACCGCCGTCGCGCGCCGCCGTCGACAGCGTGGCCGTCGAGGGCAGGAACAGCGGCTTCTTGAAGGCGACGTCCACGCTGAAGGACGACGGCAGCCGCCCCGACAGCGCCGCCAACGCGCGGGCCTTGACCCACATCCCGTGCGCGATCGCCCGCTCGAAGCCGAACGCCTTCGCGGTCAGGCCCGACAGGTGGATCGGGTTCACGTCGCCGCTGACCTTGGCGTACCGACGGCCCGCGTCGTCGGGCACCCGCCACACCGCGGCCTGGGCGACGTCCCCGATGGTCACGTCCAGGTCGGTCGGTTCCCCCTCCGGCGCGGAAGCCCCCCGCGCCAGGTAGGTCGACCGCCCGCGCCACACCTCATCGCCCCGCGACCGCACCGAGGCGACGAGGTCCACCGTCGCCCCGGACCGGTGCGGCCGCAGGTCTGAGGCCCAGACCTCCAGGTCCAGCTTCTCCGACACCCCGACCGGCCGGACGACGTCCACCCGGTTGCGCACGTGCACCAACCCGGGCAGGGCCAGCGGGAACGACCGGTCGGCCATCAGCGCGACCTGCAGCGGGAAGGTCAGCACGTGCGGGAAGGTCGGCGGCAACGTGTCGCCGAACCGGAACCGGCAGACCTCTGCGTAGTCGGCCACCCGGGCCGGGTCCACCGCGACGGCGACCCGGGCGAGGTGGGTGTCGGGCAACGCCCCGCCCCGGCCGCGCGCGGTCAGTGCCGCCTTGGCGAACAACGGACCCATGGCCGGGGCCGAGGAGAGCACGACGGGCGTGCCCATCAGGCGCCCAGCAGGTTCTGGCCGCACACCCGCAGCACCTGGCCGTTCACCCCGGCGCTGGCCGGCTGGGCCAGCCAGGCGATGGCTTCGGCCACGTCGACGGGCAGCCCGCCCTGCTGCAGCGAGTTCAGCCGGGCACCGACCTCGCGGGTGCCGAAGGGCATCTTCGCGGTCATCTCGGTGACGATGAACCCGGGCGCGACCGCGTTGATCGTCGCGCCGCGCTCGGCGAAGGCGGGGGCCCACGCACGCACCATGCCGATGACGCCGGCCTTGGACGCCGAGTAGTTCGTCTGCCCGCGGTTGCCGGCGATCCCGGACTGCGAGCTGACCGCCACCACCCGGGCACCGGGCTTCAGCGCACCCTCGGCGTCCAGCAGGGCCGGGGTGAGGTCCAGCTGGGCCTGCAGGTTCACCGCGAGGACCGAGTTCCAGCGCGCCGAGTCCATGTTGACCAGCAGCTTGTCCCGGGTGATGCCCGCGTTGTGCACGACCACGTCGGCCCCGCCGTGCCGCTGCACCAGGTGCTCCACCAGCCGCTGGGCGGCGTCCGGGGCGGTGATGTCCAGCTGCAGCGCCGTCCCGCCGACCCGGTTCGCGACCGCGGCCAGCGCCTGGCCGGCGGCCGGGATGTCCACGGCGACCACGTGCGCGCCGTCCCGGCCCAGCACGTCGGCGATCGAGGCGCCGATGCCGCGGGCCGCACCGGTGACCACGGCGACCTTGCCGGCCAGCGGCGTCGTCCCGCCGTCCCCGCTGGGCGCGTCGACCGCGCTCAGCGTCACCGTCTGGCCGTCGACGTAGGCCGACCGGCCGGACAGGAAGAACCGCAGCGGGCCCGGGACGGCGGCCTCGGCGCCGCTGGGCACGTACACCAGGTTGGCGGTGGCACCGGCCCGCAACTCCTTGGCCAGCGAGCGGACCAGGCCGTCGAGGGCCTGCCGGGCCGCGGCCAGGGCCGGGGACGGCGCCTCCCCGGGCACCTCGCCGAGGACGACGACCCGCCCGTTGGTGCCCAGCCGCTTCACGGCGGGGGCGAGGAAGTCGTGCGCCGAGGCCAGGTCGGCCGGCGTCGTCAGACCCGTCGCGTCCAGGACGACGGCGGCCACCTTCGGGCCCGACCCGCCGTCGGCGGTGGCCGGGGACAGCACGGTCACGCCGTCGTCCCTCAGCACCGCCTCGATCTCGGCGCGCAGCCGACCCTCGCCGGCCGAGCCGACCAGGGCCGGCCCGTCCAGCAGCGGCTGGCCGGGGGTGTAGCGGCGCAGCACGGCCGGCCGGGGCAGGCCGAGCTGCTTGACCAGGGTGGTGCCGACGCCGGAGTTGGCGAAGTCGCGGTACCAGTCGCTCACGGTGGGTCTCCTTCTCAGCTCTCGAGGATCGCGACGACGCCCTGGCCGCCGGCGGCGCAGATGGAGATCAGCCCGCGCTTGCCGGGGCCGAGCTCGTGCAGGGCCTTGGCCAGCGAGGCGACGATCCGCCCGCCGGTCGCGGCGAACGGGTGCCCGGCGGCCAGCGACGAGCCGTTGACGTTCAGCTTGGAGCGGTCGATCGAGCCCAGCGGGGCGTCCAGGCCCAGCTTCTCCTTGCAGAACGCCGGGTCCTCCCAGGCCTTCATCGTCGAGAGCACCGTGGAGGCGAAGGCCTCGTGGATCTCGTACAGGTCGAAGTCCTGCAGGGTCAGCCCGTTGCGGGCCAGCATCACCGGCATGGCGTAGGCCGGGGCCATGAGCAGCCCCTCGCCGCCGTGCACGTAGTCCACCGCGGCGGTCTGGGCGTCGACCAGGTGGGCCAGCACCGGCAGCTGGTGCTCGGCGGCCCACTCGTCGCTGGCCAGCAGCACCGCCGAGGCGCCGTCGGTGAGTGGGGTCGAGTTGGCCGCGGTCATCGTGGCGCCCTCGCCCTTGCCGAACACCGGCTTCAGGGTGGCGAGCTTCTCGACCGTGGAGTCCGGGCGCAGGTTGTCGTCGCGGGTCAGGCCCAGGAACGGGGTGACCAGGTCGTCGAAGAACCCGCGGTCGTAGGCGGCCGCCAGGTTGTGGTGGCTGGCCACGGCGAGCTCGTCCTGGGACTCGCGGCTGACCTCCCACACCTTCGCCGTCTGCGCGGCGTGCTCCCCCATCGACAGCCCGGTGCGCGGCTCGACGTTGCGCGGCTGGTCGGGCACCAGCTGGCCGGGCCGGATCTTCCCGAGCAGCTTGAGGCGGTCGGGCAGGGTCTTGGCGTTGTTGAGCGCGATGAGCACGTGGCGCAGGTCGTCGTTGACCGCCAGCGGCGCATCGGAGGTGGTGTCGGTGCCGCCGGCGATGCCGGACTCGATCTGGCCCAGCGCGATCTTGTTCGCCACCAGGACGGCGGCCTCCAGGCCGGTGCCGCAGGCCTGCTGCACGTCGTAGGCCGGGGTGGACGGCGAGAGCTGCGAGCCCAGCACGGACTCCCGGGTCAGGTTGAAGTCGCGCGCGTGCTTGAGGACGGCGCCGGCGACCACCTCGCCGAGCTGCTCGCCGGCCAGGCCGTAGCGGGCCACCAGGCCGTCGATGGTCGCGGTGAGCATGTCCTGGTTCGAGGCGCGGGCGTACTTCTTGTTCGAGCGGGCGAACGGGATGCGGTTCCCGCCGACGATCGCGGCCTTGCGGGTCATGGGGACCTCCGGGGGGAGTCGTGGTGCCGTTGTCGGTACCGACGGTATCAGGTACCGTCGTTCACATGAAGTCGACGGCGGTGACCCCGCCCACCCGTGCGGGCACCGTGCCGCAGCGACGGGACCGCCGCGACTCGAGGTGGGACGAGCACCGCCGAGCCCGGCGCGAGCAGCTGGTGACGGCCACCGTCGCCGCGGTCGGCGAGCACGGGCCCGGCGTCGGCATGGAGGAGATCGCGGCGGCCGCGGGCACCAGCAAGACCGTCGTCTACCGGCACTTCGCCGACCGCGGCGAGCTGCACCTGGCGGTCTGCGCCCGGGTCGCCGAGCAGCTGCTCGACGCCCTCCGCACGGCCATGACCAGCACGGACAAGCCCCGGCAGATGGTCTCGGCGGCGATCGACACCTACCTGGCCTTCATCGAGGCCGACCCCGAGCTCTACCGCTTCGTCGTGCACGCCCCCGCCGACCGCGACCCCACCGCCGACCCGATCGCCGGGTTGTCCGAGCTGGTCGGCGAGCAGGCCACCGCGCTGGTCGCGATGGCGCTCGAGGGCGCCGGGCGGCCGACCGCGGCGGCCGAGCCCTGGGGCCACGGCCTGGTCGGCCTGGTCCGCTCGGCGGCCGACCGCTGGCTCAGCTCGCCGGACCCGATGCCGCGCGCCGAGCTCACCGCGCACCTCACCGATCTCGCCTGGGCCGGCCTGTCCGGCGTCGTCACCCGCACCACCACCGAGGAGACCCGATGACCAGCAACCAGCCCCTGACCACCGTCGACCCGGCCCACCTCACCGAGGTGCTCGACGGTCGGTGGGCCCAGGTCCGCCGCGATGCCCGCGAGCAGCTCGGCGAGGCCAAGTACGCCCCGGTCTACGGCGAGACCGGCGAGCAGGCCCGCGAGCGGATCACCGGTCTGCTCAAGGACCTGGCCGCCACCGGCCGCACCCGGCTGGGCTTCCCGAAGGCCTACGGCGGCGAGGAGGACTCCGGCGGCTCGGTCACCTCGATCGAGATGCTGGCCTTCGGCGACCTCTCGCTCATGGTCAAGGCCGGCGTGCAGTGGGGCCTGTTCGGCGGGGCCGTGCAGCTGCTGGGCAGCGACCGGCACCACGCCGCCTACCTGCAGCAGATCATCGACGCCGACCTGCTCGGCTGCTTCGCGATGACCGAGACCGGGCACGGGTCCGACGTCCAGCAGCTGCGGACGACGTGCACCTACGACCCGGCCACCCAGACCTTCGACCTGCACACGCCGCACGAGGCCGCCCGCAAGGACTACATCGGCAACGCGGCGAAGGACGGCCGGATGGCCGTGGTCTTCGCCCAGCTCGTCACCCAGGGCAAGCGGCACGGCGTGCACGCCTGGCTGGTGCCCATCCGCGACGAGGCCGGGAACGTGCTGCCGGGCGTCACCGTCGGCGACGACGGCCCCAAGGCCGGGCTCAACGGGGTGGACAACGGCCGGCTGAGCTTCGACCATGTCAGCGTCCCGCGCGACATGCTGCTGGACCGCTACGGCCAGGTCGCCGAGGACGGCACCTACACGTCGTCCATCGAGAACGAGACCCGGCGCTTCTTCACCATGCTCGGCACCCTGGTGCGCGGGCGGGTCAGCGTCGGCGGCTCCGCCGGGTCGGCCACCAAGCTGGCGCTGCAGATCGCCGCGCGCTACGGCGAGCAGCGCCGCCAGTTCGCCGCCCCGGGCGAGGACCGCGAGATCGTCATCAACGACTACCTGGTGCACCAGCGCAAGCTGCTCCCCGCGCTGGCCAAGACCTACGCGCTGCACTTCGCCCAGGAGGAGCTCACCTCCACCATGCACGACGTGCAGGGCGCCGCGGACGTCGACGAGGCCGCCCAGCGCGAGCTGGAGTCCCGCGCCGCCGGGCTCAAGGCCGCCAACACCTGGCACGCCACCGCCACCATCCAGATGGCCCGCGAGGCCTGCGGCGGTGCCGGCTACCTGGCCGAGAACCGGCTGCCGGCCCTCAAGGCCGACACCGACGTGTTCACCACGTTCGAGGGCGACAACACCGTCCTGCTGCAGCTGGTCGCCAAGGGCCTGCTCACCGGCTACCAGGACTCCTTCGGGTCCCTGGACAACTGGGGCAAGGCGCAGTTCGTCGCCGACCTGGTCAAGGAGACCGTGCTGGAGCGGACGGCGGCCCGCGGCCTCATCGCGCGGCTGGTCGACGCCGTCCCCGGTCGGGACGAGGAGGTCTCCCTCCTGGACCGCGGCTGGCAGCTGAAGATGTTCGAGGACCGCGAGCGGCACACCCTGGAGGGTGCGGCCAACCGGCTGCGCAAGGGCGCCTCGAACAAGGAGAACCGCCTGTTCGACGTGTTCAACGACGTGCAGGACCACGTGCTGCGGACGGCGACGACCCACATCGACCGGATCGTGCTGGAGGCCTTCGTGGCCGCGGTCGACCGCACCACCGACCCGGCGGCGCGGGCGCTGCTGTCCCGGCTGTGCGACCTGTACGCGCTGACCACCATCGAGGCCGACCGCGGCTGGTTCCTCGAGCACGGGCGGCTCACCCCGGCCCGCTCCAAGGCGGTGACCAGCACGGTCAACGCGCTGCTCAAGGAGCTGCGGCCGCAGCTGCCCACCCTGGTCGACGGGTTCGCCATCCCCGACGCCTGGGTGAAGTCGCGGATCGTGGACGAGGAGGGCGCCCGCCAGGAGGCCATGGCCGCCGAGGACGCCCGGGTGAAGGCCGCCCACGGCGACGACACCGCCGTCGACACCCCCGACGCCACGGCGGTCGACCTGGAGATGGCCCCGGCCCAGTAGCGCCGACGTCCCCGGGCAGAGGAACCTCCACACCCCCTTCTGAGCTGGGGAAGGGGTGCAGAGGTTCCTTTGCCCAGACGGGGCGGGAGGATGTGCCGTCGTGGACGTCCTGGCGGTGGAAGTGCTGCGCATCCCGATGGCGGTCGACCTCGCGGCGATCGTGATCGGTGCCCTCACGGGCGGCCTGCTGGCTGCCCGTGAGGGCTTCGCGGTGTCCGGGGTGCTCCTGCTGGCCGTCTCCGGCGGGCTGGGCGGCGGGCTGATCCGGGACGTGCTGCTCGACGTCCCGGTGGTCGCGCTGACCAACCCGGTCTACCTGCCCACGGTCGGCATCACCGCGATGGTGACCTTCTTCTTCTCCGGCTGGCTGTCCCGCACGACCGGCCTGCTGGTCGGCCTGGACGCCCTCACGTTGGGCTTCTTCACCGTGATCGGGGCGCAGAAGGCCCAGCTCGCCGGCCTGCCGGTGACCAGCGTGGTGTTCATCGGGGTGGCCACGGCGGTGGGCGGCGCGGTCATCCGCGACGTGCTGCTGGCCCAGCGCGCCGACATCGTGCAGCCCGGCCCCTACAACGCCGTCGCCGCCCTCATCGGCGCGTCCCTGCTCGCGGTGCTGGCCGGTCCGCTGGAGCTGCCGCTGCTGCCGGTGGCCGCCGTCGTCATCGCGCTGACCGCGGGGCTGCGCCTGGTCTCCGTGCTGCGCGGCTGGTCGGCACCGGTGGCCATCGACCTGCCGCAGCGGGCCCGGACCCGCTGGTCCCGCAGCCGGTCGGCCCGCCGGCGTCACCCCGACGGGGGAGCCGGCTGAACGACCGGCCCCCGGCTGCCGAAGACGGGTGCAGTGACCCGTCGGACGACGGGACCCCGCCCGAGCAAGGAGGCGCGATGACCACCGAGCGCGGCTCCCTGCCCGCATCCGGGCGGGGCCGCAGGACCGGCCCCCCGCGGGCCGCCGTCCTGCTCGTGGTGCTGGTCCTGGTCGGCTACCAGGTCGCCCAGGTCTCGACGCCGCCGATCGCCTTCGACCGGTACGTCTCCAACCTCGTCCAGCTGCTGGCCGGGCTCACCGCCGCGGCCGCCGCGGCCCGGCGCGCCGGCACCGCCACCGGCCGGTCCCGCCTGTCGTGGGCGTGCTTGTCCCTGGGCACCGCGGCCTGGGCCGCGGGCCAGGGCTGGTGGTGCTGGGTGCAGATCGTGCAGGGCGGCGAGGCGCCGTTCCCCTCGGTCGCCGACATCGGCTTCGTCGCCTTCCCGCTGCTGGCGGCGGCCGCGCTGCTGCTGCTGCAGACCGCCGACGGGTCGACCGCCCGCCTGCAGCGCACCCTCGACGCCGCGATGACCTCTGCCGCCGCCGGCCTGGTCAGCTGGGAGACCACGCTGGGCGCCGTGGTCGCGGCGAACACCGGCGACGACCGGCTGGCCGGCACGCTGCTGGTGGCCTACCCGGTGCTCGACGTGCTGCTGATCGTGCTCGGCGTGCTGACCCTGGCCCGCGCCACCGGCGACCGCCTGCCGCAGGGCCTGGTGGTCCTCGGCCTGCTGGCCTTCAGCGTGTCCGACAGCGGCTTCGCCTTCGTGGCCGCGGCCGGGGACTACGACGGCAACCTGCTCGACCTCGGCTGGATCGCCGGCTTCCTGCTCATCGCCCTGGCCGCCCTCTGCCGCCCCGCCGCCGTCGGCCGCGCGGCCGAGGAGCGCCGGGCCGAGGACCCCTCGGCCTCCCGGGCGGACTACCTGCCCTACGTCCCGGTCGCCCTGTCCCTGGTGGTCACCGCGGTGCTGGTCTTCCGCGGCCGCATGCTGGACCGCTGGGAGCTGCTGACCGTCGTCGTGGTCGTCGCCCTGCTGCTGGCCCGCCAGTACGTCGCGCTGCGGGACAACTCCCGCCTGGCCGGGGAGCTGGCCACCCGCGAGTCCGAGCTGCGGCACCAGGCCTTCCACGACGGGCTGACCGGGCTGGCCAACCGCGCCCTGTTCCTCGACCGGCTGCAGCACGCCCTCGCCCTGCACGCCCGTGACCTGCGGCCGGTCGCCGTGGTCTTCCTCGACCTCGACGACTTCAAGGTCGTCAACGACACGCTGGGCCACGCCGTCGGCGACGAGCTGCTGGTCCGGGTGGCCGAGCGGCTCACCGGGGCCGTCCGCACCGGCGACACCGTGGCCCGCCTCGGCGGCGACGAGTTCGCGGTCCTGCTCGAGGACGGCGGCGACCCGATGCCGATCGCGGCGAAGGTCTCGGCCAGCCTGGTACCCCCGTTCACGCTGCGCGGGGACGTCGTCGACGTGCACGCCAGCATCGGCATCTGCGAGCTGGACGCCGAGGACGCCCCACTGGCCGCCGACGAGCTGCTGGCCCGCTCGGACACCGCCATGTACAGCGCCAAGCGGTCGGGCAAGGACCGGATCGTGGCCTACAGCCCCGGCATGAGCCTGGCCGAGCTGCAGGACGGCGTGCTGCGCGAGGCGCTGCGCCTGGCCATCGCCGACCGCGTCGTCCGGCTGCACTACCAACCCATCGTCGAGCTCGAGACCGGCCGGGTCTCCGGCCTGGAGGCGCTGGCCCGCTGGCGGCACGACGGCGTGGACATCCCGCCCGACGTCTTCATCCCGCTCGCCGAGCGCAGCGGGTTCATGACCGTGCTGACCGCCGACCTCCTCGCCGCCGCCTGCACCCGGCTGGCCGGCTGGACGCGCGGGCGCACCGAGCCCCTGTCCGTGCACGTCAACGTCGCACCGAGCCAGCTGATCGCCCCCGGGTTCGTGGACACCGTGGCCGAGCTGGTCCGCGCCCACCGGCTGCCCGCGGGCGGCCTGGTCCTGGAGATCACCGAGTCCGGCATCTTCGCCGACCTGGACGCCGCCCGGCGCACCGTCACCGAGCTGCGCGGCCTGGGCGTCGGGGTCTCCCTCGACGACTTCGGGGTCGGCTACTCCTCCCTGGCGCAGCTCAACGCGATGCCGCTGGACTCGGTGAAGATCGACCGGTCCTTCCTCGCCGCGGTGGACACCGACCGGCGCCAGGCCACCTTCCTGCACGCCGTGCTGCGGCTGGCCGAGGAGATCGGCCTGCCGGTGGTCGCCGAGGGCGTCGAGCGCCCCGCCCAGCTGACCCTGCTGCGCGCGCTCGGCTGCCGGCACGCCCAGGGCTACCTGCTGGGCCGCCCGGTGGACGCCGCCGAGGTACCCGCGCTGCTCGCCGGCATCGCCGTCCCGGTCTGAGCTCCCCCCGACGGGGGACGACGGGCTCAAGCCGCACCGGCCCGGTGACGATCCCTGAGGCGTGACCGACCTGTTCGAGCCCACCCGCCGCGCCGACTGCCGCCCGCTGCTGGCCGACCCCGACGACCTCACCGTCGTGCACTCCCCGGTGGTCGACCTGGCCGGCGGCGAGGTGACCGGCTGGAGCGCCGCCGCCCGCTTCCCCGGCACCGCCGCGCCCGACGTCTGGTTCGCCGCCGCGCACGACGCCGGCCTCGCCGGCCCGCTGCAGGCCCTGCTGCTGCAGACCGCGCTGGCCCGCCGTCCCGACGCCGGCCGGCTGCACGTGCCGGTCGACCCGTGGCTGCTGGGCGCCCCGGTCGTGCACGCCGCGCTCGACGTCCCGCTGGACGGGGTCGTCCTCGAGCTCACCGACGCCAAGGTCGACGACGACGCGGCGCTGCTGCGCCGGTGCGCCGCCCTCCGCGAGCGGGGCGCGCTGGTCGCCGTCCCCGCGCCGCTGGTCCACCGCCTGCCGCAGCTGCCGGCCGACGTCGTCGTCCTGCCCGCCGCGCTGGTGGCCGGGCTCGCCGGGGACCCGCGGCGCACGGCCGTGGCCGCCGGCGTCCTGGCCTACGCCGAGCGGGCCGGTGCCACCGTGCTGGCCGACGGCGTCGAGACCGACGCCGAGCTCACCGGGCTGCTGGACCTCGGCGTCCACGCCGCCCGCGGCTGGCTGCTCGGGCCGACCGCCGACGGCTTCGGCCCGGCCACGCCCCGGGTGCAGCGCATGCTGCGCACCCGGGCCGCCCGCGGCGAGCGCGACGACACCGTGGCGGGCCTGCTGCGCCCGGTGCGCACCTGGTCGCCCGGCAAGGACGACCGCCAGCTGACCCCGCCGGTCGTCGTCCTCGACGACTCCGGCCGCCCGGGCACGCTGTCCCTTGTGGACGCGCGCACCGGCGCCTGGTTCGAGGCCCCGGCCACCCTCGTGCTGCCCGTCGGCACCCCGGTCGTCGAGGCGCTGCACCGCGCCCTCGCCCGCCGACCCGCGGTGCGCTTCGACCCGGTGCCGTGCACCGGGGCCGGCGGCACCGTGGTCGGGTTGGTGCGGGTCGAGGACCTGGCCGCGGCGGTCACCGCCTCCTGAACCCGGCTCAGGAGGGGATGGTCCCCCGGCGGGCGACCACGTCGGCGGCGACGTCGCGCAGACCACGGCCGCTGCGCCGGGCGTGGTCGCGCATCGCGGTGAACGCCTCGTCCACCCCGATGCCGGACCGCTCGGCGAGCATCCCCTTGGCCTGCTCCAGCACCACCCGGCTGGTCAGCGCGCGCTGCAGCTGGTCGGCCAGCAGCTGGCGGGCGGTGATGGTCCGGTCGGCGACCAGGGAGACCGTGGCGACGTCGGCCAGTGCCCGGGCGAGCTTGAGGTCCCGCGCGTCGAGGGCGCCCTCGGCGGTGCGGAAGATGTTCAGCGCCCCGATCACCTCGTCGCGCAGCCGCATCGGCACCGCCTGCGCCGAGGAGTACCCCAGCGCCTCCACCGCCGGGGCGAACGTCGGCCACCAGGCCCGCATCTCCTCCCGGCTGCCCGGGGTCACCGGCTCGCCGGTGCGGTAGCACTCCACGCACGGCCCGGCGTCGGCCTGCAGCTCGAACAGCTCCAGGGCCTCGACCGCGTGGCTGTTGGACGCCACGACCTGCAGCACGCCCGCCGCGTCGGCGAGCATGATCCCGGCCGCGTCGGCGTCCAGCAGCTGCAGGGCGTGGTCGATCAGCCGGTGCAGGAGGTCGGTGACCTCGAAGTCCTCGACCAGGCAGTCGGCCAGCTCGACGAACGCGTCGGTGATCTGTTCCTCGCGGGTGGTCATCGCGGTGTCCTTCGGTGTTCGTCGGGAGGGCCGTCGAGTCGGGTGCGGCGGGCCACCACGTCCTCGGCGAGGTCGCGCAGCGGCCGGCCGGTGGCGAAGGCCTGGGCCCGCAGGCGGAGGAGGGCGGAGGTGAGGTCCACGCCGAGCTGGATGGCCACCATGCCGGCGGCCTGGTGCACCACCGGCCGGATGTCGGCCAGCTCGGTCAGGCCGGCGGCGTCGTCGAGCCGGTCGTCGTCGTCCCCGGTCAGCAGCAGGAGGACCGCCGTCGCCGCCTGGCCGTAGACCGACAGGAGCCCGGCCGACTCGCCGGACAGCGGGCCGGCCGTGCGGCGGTAGACGTCCAGGACGCCGACCAGCACCGCGCCGACCTGCAGGGGGAGGCTGAACGCGGCGGCGATCCCGGCGTCGGCGGCGCTGCGGCCGAACTGCACCCAGCGGTCGTCGGTGGACAGGTCCGGGGCCTGCACCAGCCGCCGGGCGCCGGCGGCGTGCCAGCAGATCCCCTCGCCCAGCGCGAACTGCAGGTCCTCGCCGGCCCGCCCGACGCCGTCGGTGGCCGCCACGATGCCCACCGGGACCCGGTCGTCGGTCACCGCGAGCCCGACCCCGGCCACGCCGAGGGCCGAGGCGCACTCGTCGACCAGCGCCGTGGGCCACCGCGACCGGTCGCCGCGGGACACCACCGATGCCAGGACGTCGGCCACCACGCGCGGCTCACCCATGCCGCACCAGGCATGACCGACGGCGCACGGAACTCCTCAGTCAGGGCTGCACCGCCGGGTCCGGGGCGGCGCCCGAGCCTATCCCCCGGCGCCGTGGGTCACTCCGACGCGCGGTCGAGCAGGTCGCGCTCGTCGTCGGCCAGCCGCAGGTCCAGCATCGGCAGCAGGTCGGCCAGCTGCTCGACCGAGCGGCCGCTGGCGATCGGGGCGACCACGGTGGGCCGGTCGGCCAGCCAGCGCAGCGCGACCGCTGAGCCGGTCGTGCCGTGCTCCGCCGCGACCTGCTGGAGGGCGGCGAGCACCCGGTCGCCCTTCTCCCCCACGTAGGCCGAGGCGCCCTTGGCCCGCGGCGAGTCGATGGTCTCCCCCGCCCGGTACTTGCCGGTCAGGAAGCCCTTGGCCAGCGAGAAGTAGGGCAGCGTGCCCAGGCCGCGGTCGGCGACGACGTCGCGCAGCCCGTCCTCGTAGGCCGCCCGCTCCATGAGGTTGTAGTGCGGCTGGAGCGCGACGTAGGGGCTCAGGCCCTGGTCGCGCTGGATGTCCAGCGCCTCGGTGAGCCGCTCGGGGGAGTAGTTCGAGGCCGCGACGTGGCGGACCTTGCCGGCCCGGACCAGCTCGTCGAAGGCGGTGAGCGTCTCCTCCAGCGGCGTGGTCGCGTCGTCGTAGTGGGCGTAGTACAGGTCGATGTGGTCGGTCTGCAGGTTGCGCAGCGACCGCTCGGCGGCGGCCCGGATCTCCGGGGCCGACAGCGGGTGCTCCTTGTCCCCGGGCGAGGCCTTCGTGGCCACGGTGACCCGGTCCCGCATGCCCCGCTCGGCCATCCAGCGGCCCAGGATCTGCTCGGACAACCCGTTGCCGTACATCTCCGCGGAGTCGACGAACGGGGACTCCGTGCTGGGCACCGCGTCGGTGAACCGGTCGAGCAGCGCGAAGGACGTCGGCTCGTCGGCGGTCCAGCCGAACACGTTGCCGCCGAAGCAGAGGTCGCTGACGATCAGGTCGGTCCCGGGGAGCGAAGGCATGCCCCGAACGTACGACGCGGGGGTCCAGAGGGTCGGGTGAGGCGGGAAAACCGCGGATTCCCGGGCCTCTGACTGGCCAGACAGCCCGGTGGCATGGCAACGTCCCCGTCGTCCCTGGTCGACGACGTGGTCGACCAGACCGCCCACGGCGGGGCCAGCGCCCCGTGTGGATGCCCCTGCCGGGGAGGCCTGCCGCCGTGGTGGGCCGCACAGACCACCGAGAGGAACCACCGTGAACAAGGCCGAACTCGTCTCCGCCATCTCCAAGCGCGCCGACGTGCCCGCCGCCACCGTCGACTCCGTCATCGCCGCCCTCGGCGAGGAGTTCGTGGATGCCCTCACCCGCGGCGAGAAGATCGCCGTCGCCGGGCTGCTGACCCTCGAGCGCAGCTCGCGCTCGGCCCGCACCGGCCGCAACCCCCAGACCGGCGAGTCGATCGAGATCGCCGCGTCGAACACCGCGAAGCTGACCGCCGGCTCGAACCTGAAGAAGGCCGCGGCCGCCGTCCCCGTCGCCTGACGTCCTCGTCGGCGCCCGTCCCGGATCCCGGGGCGGGCGCCGTCGTGCGTCCGGGGGCAGGATGCGATCCGTGCTCACCGTGGAGACCGACCCCGCAGACGTAGGACTCGACGCCGGCCGGCTGGCCCGGCTGGACGCCCGGCTGGCCCGCTGGGTCGACGACGGCCAGCTGCCCGGGTTCCTGGTGACCGTGGCCCGCGGCGGCCGGCTGGCGCACGTGGGCACCCACGGCCACCGGGACGTCGAGGCCGGTCTGCCGGTCACCCCGGACACCATCTGGCGGATCTTCTCGATGACCAAGCCGGTCACCTCGGTGGCGGCGATGTCGCTGTACGAGGAGGGCGCCTTCGAGCTCACCGACCCGATCACCCGCTGGCTGCCGGAGTTCGCCGACACCCGGGTCTACGTGGCCGGCTCGGCCGCGAAGCCGGTGACCGTGCCGCAGATCGAGCCGATCCGGGTCTGGCACCTGCTCACCCACACCTCGGGCCTCACCTACGGCTTCCACCACGCCCACCCGGTCGACGCGGCCTACCGCGCCGCCGGCCACGAGTGGGGCACCCCGCCCGGCGCCGACTCCGCCGAGGTCACCCGGCAGTGGGCGTCGATGCCGCTGGTCTTCCAGCCCGGCAGCGAGTGGAACTACGGCGTGTCCACCGACGTGCTGGGCCGCCTGGTCGAGGTGATCGCCGGCAAGCCGCTGGACGAGGTGTTCGCCGAGCGGGTGTTCGGCCCGCTGGGCATGACCGAGACGTCCTTCGGCCTGCGCCCGGACGACGACCCGGCCCGCCTGGCCCGGCTCTACGCCCCCGGCGTCGTGCCGCTGACCGCCTTCGAGCCGGCCGCGAAGCAGAAGCCGGCGTTCCTGTCCGGCGGCGGCGGGCTGGTGTCCACCGCCGGGGACTACCTGAAGTTCGTGGAGATGCTCCGGGCCGGCGGTGCCGCGCCGGACGGCGGGCGGGTGCTGGGCTCGCGGACCGTGGCGCACATGGTCCGCAACCACATCCCGGGCAACGCCGACCTCGAGACCTACGGCCGGCCGCTGTTCGCCGAGACCCCGCTGCGCGGCGTCGGCTTCGGGCTGGGCTTCTCGATGGTGCTGGACCCGGCCCGCTACGGCGTCGTCAGCTCGGTCGGCGACTACTCGTGGGGCGGGGCGGCGTCCACGGCGTTCTACGTCGACCCGGTCGAGGACCTGACCGTCACCTTCTACACGCAGCTGCTGCCGTCGAGCACGCTGCCGATCCGGTCCTACCTGCGGCAGCTGGTGAACCAGGCGCTGGTGTGAGGCTCGACCCGACCCCGGACACCCTGCACGGCTGGTTCGACGCGTCGCTGCCGTCGGCGCTGACCGTGGACCCGGGCGCCACGGTCACCGTCGGCTGCCTGGACTCCGGGTGGTCGACCGGCCCGTTCGACGGCGGTGACCTGGCCGCGCGCGAGCGGCACCCGGCCTGGGAGCCGGGCACCGGGCACGCGCTCACCGGGCCGATCGCCGTCCGCGGTGCCCGGCCGGGCCAGGTGCTCGCCGTGCGGGTGGACGACGTCGTCCCCGGTGCCTTCGGGACGACGTACTGCGGCCTGCGGGACACCGCGCTCAACCGCCGGCTCGGCGTGCTCGCGGACCCGGTGGTGCTGCGCTGGACCATCGCCGACGGCGTGGCCACCGAGCAGCACGGCCACCGGGTCGCCGTCCGGCCGTTCCTGGGGGTCATGGGCGTGCCCCCGGCCGAGCCGGGCCGGCACTCGACGGTGCCGCCGAGGTGGCACGGCGGGAACCTGGACTGCCGCGAGCTGGTCGCCGGCAGCACGCTGTACCTGCCGGTCACCGTCCCGGACGCGCTGGTCAGCGTGGGCGACGGGCACGCCGCCCAGGGCGACGGCGAGGTCAGCGGGACGGCGATCGAGTGCCCCGTCGAGGCCACCCTGACCGTCGACGTGCTCGACGACCTGCACGGCCTGGACCTGCGGACGCCGGTCGCGCACACCCCGGCCGGCTGGGTGGCGATGGGCGTGGCCGACGACCTGGACACCGCCACCGGGCACGCGCTGGACGCGGTGCTGGACCTGATGGGCGCGCTGCACGGCATCGGCCGCTCGGAGGCGCTCGCGCTGGCCTCGATGGTGGTCGACCTGCGGGTCACCCAGGTGGTGAACGAGGTGGTCGGCGTGCACGCTCTGCTCCCCGTGGGACGGTTGCTGGCGTGACGCTGCGGATCGGTGCCCTGGACGTCCCCGACGGGCACCTCGTGGTGATGGCGATCGTGAACCGCACGCCGGACTCCTTCTACGACCGCGGCGCGACCTACGAGCTGGCCGCCGCCGTCGAGCGGGTGGACCAGGTGGTGGCCGAGGGCGCGGACATGGTCGACGTCGGCGGGGTCAAGGCCGCCCCCGGCGAGGAGGTCACGCCGGCCGAGGAGATCCGCCGCACCGCCGACCTGGTCGCGGCGATCCGGGCCGCGCACCCGCGGCTGCCGATCTCGATCGACACCTGGCGGGCCGAGGTCGCCCGCGAGGTGCTGGCCGCCGGCGCCGACGTGGTCAACGACGCCTGGGGCGGGGTGGACCCCCAGCTGGCCGAGGTCGCCGCCGAGGCCGGCGCCGGGATCGTCTGCACGCACGCCGGCGGGCTGCCCCCGCGCACCCGGCCGCACCGGATCGGCTACCCCGACGTGGTCGCCGACATCGTCGCCCGGACGACGGCGCTGGCCGAGGCCGCCGTCGCCGCCGGGGTGGACCGCGAGCGGGTGCTGATCGACCCCGGCCACGACTTCGGCAAGAACACCCGGCACTCCCTGGAGGCCACCCGCCGCCTCGGCGAGCTGGTGGACACCGGCTGGCCGGTGCTGGTGGCGCTGAGCAACAAGGACTTCGTGGGTGAGACCCTCGGCGTCCCGCTGGAGGAGCGCCTCACCGGCACCCTCGCCGCCACGTCGGTCAGCGCCTGGCTCGGGGCCCGGGTGTTCCGCGCCCACGACGTCGCCGCCACCCGGCAGACGCTGGACATGGTCGCCAGCATCCGCGGCACCCGCCCCCCGCTGCGCACCGCCCGCGGCCTGGCTTGAGCTCCGCAACTAGGTTCCCTGCATGGCCGCCACCGGGTTCCACACCGCCGACGAGCTGAACGCGCTGCTGCCGGGCACCCTCCCGGGGCTGCTGGGCATCGTGGTGGACACCCACGAGCCCGGCCGGCTGACCAGCCACCTCGACGTCCGGTCGGAGCTGCTGGCGCCCAACGGCTACCTGCACGCCGCGACCGTCGTCGGCCTCGCCGACACCTCCTGCGGGCTGGCCACCCGGGCGCTGCTGCCCGAGGGCTCGAGCGGGTTCACCACCGTGGAGCTCAAGAGCAACCACCTGGGGACGGCGACCGACGGCCGGGTCGAGTGCGTCGCGACCAACGTGCACGCCGGCCGCACCACCCAGGTGTGGGACGCCGTGGTGACCGACGCGGGCACGGGCAAGACGATGGCGCTGTTCCGCTGCACGCAGTCCGTGCTCTGGCCGCGCTGAGCCCTACCGGCCGGTAGCCCCGCTGTGGCCGGGGCCACGCCGGGTGTGAGACTGGGGTCACCCGTCCAGTCCCGAGGAGGACCACCCGTGGCGTACGCCAGCCGCTTCCCCGACGTCGAGATCCCCGACGCCGCCGTCCCGAGCTACGTCCTGGCCCGCTCGGCGGAGCTGGGCGACGCACCGGCCCTGGTCGACGGGCTGTCCGGCGAGACCATCACGCACGGCCAGCTGGTCGCCCACGTCGACCGCTTCGCCGCCGCCCTGCACGCCCGCGGCCTGGGCAAGGGCGACGTCGTCGCCGTCTTCTCCCCCAACACGATCTGGTTCCCGGTCGTCTTCCACGGCATCGCCGCGGCCGGCTGCGTGATGAGCCCGATCAACTCGCTGTACACCCCCGACGAGATCGCCTTCCAGCTGAAGGACGCCGGCGCGAAGACGCTGATCACCGTCTCGCCGTTCCTGGACCGGGCCCGCCCGGCGATGGAGGCCGCCGGGGTCACCGACCTCGTCGTCCTGGACGGCGCCGAGGGTGCCGACAGCCTGCGCGACCTGCTCACCAGCCAGGCGCCGTCGGTCCAGCCCGACATCGACCCGGCCACCGACCTGGTCACGCTGCCCTACTCCAGCGGCACCACCGGCCTGCCCAAGGGCGTGATGCTGACCCACCGCAACCTGGTCGCCAACGTCGCGCAGACCCGGCCGCTGATCGACCTGCACGACGGCGACGAGCGGATCATCGCCGTCCTGCCGTTCTTCCACATCTACGGCCTGACCGTGCTGATGAACCAGGGCCTGCAGTGGGGCGGCACCGTGATCACGCTGCCCCGCTTCGACCTGGAGCAGTTCCTGCGCGCGATCCAGGACCACAAGGTGACCCGGGCGTTCGTGGCGCCGCCGATCCTGCTCGCGCTGGCCAAGCACCCGCTGGTCGAGCAGTTCGACCTGTCCAGCCTGCGGTCGGTCACCTCGGGCGCCGCGCCGCTGGACGAGTCGCTGGCCTTCGCCGCCCAGGACCGGCTGCGCACGCTGGCCGGCACCGGGGACGACGGCGTCACCGTCGCCCAGGGCTACGGCATGACCGAGCTGTCCCCGGTCAGCCACACCACCCCCGACCACGGCCTCGAGCCCGCGGGCGTCGGCGCCACCCCCAAGGGCACCGTGGGCTACGCGATCCCGAACACCGAGTGCCGGCTCATCGACCCGGCGACCGGCGAGGACGCCGCCGAGGGCGACCGCGGCGAGCTGTGGGTCCGCGGGCCGCAGGTCATGGCGGGCTACCTGAACAACCAGAAGGCCACCGACGAGACGCTGGACGCCGAGGGCTGGCTGCACACCGGGGACGTCGCGGTCGTCGACGACGCCGGCCGGTACACCGTGGTCGACCGGGTCAAGGAGCTGATCAAGTACAAGGGCTACCAGGTGGCCCCGGCCGAGCTGGAGGCCGTGCTGATCGGCCACCCGCAGATCGCCGACGCCGCCGTCATCGGGGTCAAGGACGCCGAGTCCGGCGAGGAGCTGCCCAAGGCGTTCCTGGTCCGGGCACCCGGCGCCGAGATCACCGAGGACGAGGTCAAGGCCTACATGGCCGAGAAGGTGGCCCCGCACAAGAAGATCCGGCTGGTCGAGTTCATCGACGCGGTGCCCAAGTCCGCGGCCGGGAAGATCCTGCGCAAGGAACTCCGCAGCCGGTGACCGGCGAGGCCGCCGCCCCGCACCACGACCCGGTGGTCGAGGTGCGGGGCGGCGTGGCCTGCCTGCGGCTGCCCGCCGACGGCCCACCCCTGGACGGCGAGCAGGCCGCCGTCGACGTGGTCGGCGAGGCCTACGGGCCCGACGCCCGGGTGGTCGTGGTCCCCGTCGAGCGGTTGCCGGCCGACTTCTTCGTGCTGCGCAGCGGGGTCGCCGGGGCGGTCGCCCAGAAGTTCGTGCAGTACGGCCTGCGGCTGGTGGTGCTGGGCGACCCGGCCGTCCTCGGGCCGACCGCCGGGCCGGTGGCGGACTGGGTGCGGGAGGCCGACCGCGGGCGCGACCTGGCCTTCGTCGCCGACGAGGCGGAGCTGGACCGGCGGCTGGGCCCGGCCTCGGCGGGCTGACCGGGTCCGACCCCACCAAGGGCATGCCGTCCGCGGCGCCCCGGGCACCGCGCCACGAGGACCGAGCGGCATGGCGAAGCAGCGGTTCGAGTACAAGGTCGTCGAGCTCCGCGAGGGCATGATCGGCGGCAAGATGAGCGGCGACGAACTCGAGAAGGGCTCAACGAGGCCGCCGGAGCCGGCTGGCAGCTGAAGTCCGTCACCACCGCCGACATCAAGGGCCGGATCGGGCCGGACAGCACCGAGGGCGTGCTGGTCACCTTCGAGCGCCTGGTCGGCTGACCCGCTCCCGGGTGGGGTGGGCCCCCGTCGTCCCCGGCGCACACCCCCGG
>NZ_JBAPLV010000007.1:0-167324 GCF_037083865.1 Klenkia terrae
AGATCCCCCGCATCCGCTCCGAACGCCCCGCCTTCGAGCTGCACTACCCCCACCTGCGGGACCGCCTGGACCGCGAGGCCCACGCCGGCGGGAAGCACGGCACCTACGCCAGCGAAGTCCTCGAGGGCACCGGCAAGCGCGCCGGCCCCAACGACCCCGACCCCACCTGAGCAGCTGGGAACCACACCGGCGCCACCGACGACCACCATGGTGGAAGACGCACAGCTCGGCGCGCTCCCAGCCGTGCGCAGTCACCCACTCAGGAGTTCCTCCGTGTACCCGAGCCCCACCGCCCCACATGCCCGTCGTCACCGGCAGAGGTCCCGCCGCACGCCGATGGGCAGCCCACTGCGGCACCGCGTGCTGGTGATCGCCGCAGCAGCGGTCGCAGCAGTGCTCACCGGCGGTCCCGCCCAGGCGCACAGCGACCTGGAATCGGCCACCCCGGCCGTCGACGGCACGGTCACCCAGCTGCCCGACACCCTCGAGCTCACGTTCTCCGACGGAGTGCAGCCCGGGTTCGCCCAGATCGCCGTCCTGGATGCCGCCGGTGCCGACGTCGTCACCGCCGACCCCACCGTGGACGGTGATGTCGTCTCCCAACCGGTGGCGATGACCGCGGCCGGCGACTACGGGGTCTCCTACCGGATCGTGTCCGCCGACGGGCACACGATCCAGGGCACCTACGGGTTCACCTACGCACCCGCAGCGGCGCCCAGCAGCGAGAGCAGCGCGACCACCTCCGAGGGCCCGGCAGCCCCCACGAGTGCCGCACCGTCCGGCGGGGTTGAGGGAACGGACACCGAGCCGGCGGTGGAGACCGCAGCTGCTCAGGACGACGGCGGGATCTCCGGTGGCGTGGTGGCCGGGCTCGTCGCGCTGATCGCCCTGCTGGGGATCGGCGGCCCCGTCCTCCTCCGCCGTCGCCAGGCGTGACACCAGCACCCCACGAGCCCAGCCCGACCGCACCGGCAACCGGCGGTCCCGCCCGCCCGGCAGCCGACGCCGGACCGGACCCGTCGCCGGTCGCACCGAGGAGGTCCCACACGCCCACCGGGGCCGACCGACCGGGATCCGCCGCCGTCACCGGCCCCGCAGCGACTGCCGTGCTCCTGGCCGCGGCTGCGGTGCTGGGCGTCGGTGTCACCCTGCTGCTCCTGGCGTCGTCCGGGTCGCTCTCGTCGGTCGCGCTGCCCGGTCTGTCGACTGCCTCGGCCGCCGTGACGTGGGCCATCCCCGCCGTCAAGGTCATCGCCGACCTGGCCGCGGTGGCGACCGTCGGTTGCCTGCTCGCTGCAGCCTTGCTGGCCCCCGGCCATCGGCGGATGAGCGTGGCCGGTCACCGATGGACCCGGATGTCGGCGTGGCCGGCCGCACTGTGGGCGGTGAGCGCGGCTGCCTCGGCCCCGGTGCAGCTCGCAGACTTCCTGGGTACCGACCTGCAGGTCGTCAGCGGCCGAGGACTGTGGTCCTTCCTGACCACCATCCCCCAGGGACAAGCCCAGGCACTCGTCGCGGTCCTCACCGCGGCGGTGGCGATCGGGGCCCGCAGAGTGCTGACCACCGGCGGGAGCCTGGCGCTGCTGCTGCTGGCGTTGCTGGCCGGCCTCCCGCCGGTGTTCACCGGACACGCGGCCGGATCAGGCAGTCACCAAGCCGCGGTCTCCGGCCTTGCCCTGCACGTCATCGGGGTCCTGGCCTGGGCCGGGGGGGTCCTCGCCCTCCTGTTGATCCGCCGAGTGCCCGCAGGCACCCTGCAGGCCGCGGCCACCCGGTTCAGCGCGGCCGCGCCGTTCCTGGTCGCCCTGATCGCGGTCAGCGGGGTCCTCACCGCCTCGACCCGGCTGTCGGGCCCGTCCGATCTCACCGGGACCGACTACGGCCGCCAAGTCCTGGCCAAGACCGTGGCACTGATCGTGCTCGGGGTCATCGGGTGGGAACACCGACGTCGCACCCTCCCGGCGCTGGCGGACGGCAAGCCAACAGCGTTCCGGCGGCTGGCCGCAGGTGAAGTGCTCGGCTTCGCGACCACGATCGGGGTCGCGGTCTCCCTGTCGCGCACCCCCACCCCGCGGCCCACCGACCAGCCAGGGCAGGAAGAAGGCAGCAGCTTCGACACCCTCGGTTTCGCCCTCCCCCCGGACCCAGGTCGCGGACGGTGGTGGCCCCAGCTGTGGGAGCCCTACCCCGACCCGCTGTTCCCGCTCCTGGTCGCAGCCGCCGTCGTGACCTACCTGTGGGCGGTCCGGCACCGCATCCGTCACGGTGCGCCCTGGCCGGTGCGGCGCACCGTCAGCTTCCTCGCCGCCGCCGCGGTGCTGCTGCTGGCCACCACCAGCGGGCTGGCCCGCTACGCGCAGGTCTGGATGCCCGCGCACGTGGCGCAGTACTCCCTGCTGGCCCTGCTCGGGCCGGCCCTGCTGGTCCTGGCCGGACCGGGGAGGTTGCTCACCGAGCATCTCGGCGCCCCAGCGCACACCTCGACGCCCCGGGGCGATGACCACCGCGGCCCTGCTGAATGGGTGGAGGCGCTCACCGGCAGCCAGGTCGCCCAGGCCCTCCGCCGGCCTGGCCCGGCCCTGGTGGTGTTCGCCGTCGTGGTCTACCTGGGAGCGGCCGGGCCGGTCCTGGAGCTGACGCTGCGGTCCCACGGCGCCCACGTGGTATCGGTCCTGATCACCACCGCCGCGGGAGTCGTCCTCGTTCGATCCTGGCTCGACTCCGGACTGCGCCGTGCGGTTCGGGTGCGCGGCGTCCTGACCTGGGCCGTCGTCCACCTGGCGGCCTCGACCGCCTTGCTGCTGTGGCCCGGTGTCCTCGCACCGTCCTGGTGGGCCGAGATCGACCCCGCGTGGCGAGGCCCAGAGCTCGGCGATCAACGGGCAGCTGCGGTCCTGGCCCTCCTCGGTGGACTGGGCGCTGCACTCGCCGCGATCGCCCTGGCGCGGCGGGCGGGAGCGCCCCGGCCCCCGGCGGCCCCGGGTGCCCGACCGGCCGCCGACCGGCTGGAGCGTGCCGACGGAGACCAGTTGCCCTGACCCCGGCCGCGGCCCGCGCCCGGTCTTCCCCCGACGGGCGAGATCGCACCGTGACGTCTACTAGATGAGGTAGTAGCTTGTGTGGGGTCTGCGTGGGCCGCGCACCCTTCCTGGGTCCCCGGGCAGACCCGCCGAACCACCGGCCACGCGGCCGGCGGACCGGGGACCCACGAGTTCCTGGGGTGAATCTGCGCTCGCAGTAGGGCTCCTTCCGGCCCGAACCCGTCAGCTAACTCGGTAGGCGGGATGGAAGAACGGAGCCCGCCCCACTGTGGCGACCCTGCGCGACAACCCACTGCGGTACCGGTTGAACCCCCTCGGCACCGGCGCCCGTCTGCTGAGCACGAGACGGTCCCCGATGACCGCAGCGACCATCGGGACGGTGTTCGCGCTGACCCTCGTGGCCGGTCCGGGCCATGCGTCAGCGGCGCCACCGGACCCCTCGGGCAGTACCTCCCAGTCCTCGTCGGCCGTCCCTGCCCCGCCAGAGGAGGAGACCGCCCTCGAGGAGGCAGCACGACTGCAGAGCCTGGTCGATGCAGCTCAGGCCGAGGTGGACCAGGCGACCGTCGAAGCCGAAGCCACCGTCGAGCTCACCCGCCTGGCGACCCTCGAGCTGGACGCGGCCAACGCCGCGGCCACCGCCGCTGCTGCCGCGGTCCAGGCCGCCCAGGCCCGGACCGGTCAAGCCCAGACCGAGGTGGCCGCGGCCGGCCGCGCCGCCTTCATGGGCTCGGGGGACCTGGCGCAGGCCGGCCTGCTCCTGCAGGCCGATGACCCCGACGACCTGCTGTCCCGCGCCACCACCCTCGCGGTGCTGGCCGACCACCGCGCCGAGGACCTCGACGCACTCGAGCAGGTGCAGGACCAACAGGAAGCCGCTGACCTCACCGCCCGGCAGGCGGTGCAGCGACAGCAGGACGCGCTGGCTGCAGCGCAGGCGGCCGATGCCCAAGCCGCCGCCCAGCTGGACTCTGCCCAGCAGAGCTACACCCGGGCCGCCGGCGAGCTCGACACGCTGCAGCAGCAACTCCAGGCCGCGCAGATCGACGCCCTGACCGAGCAGGGCATCGATGACCCCGCGGCCGTCGTGGCCGCGCAGCAGGCCGCCGTCGCAGGCTCCGGCGGCGATCTGGTCGCCGGCCGCGTGACGTCCTGCTACGGGCCCCGCGGGGGCACCAACCACAACGGCATCGACATCGCCGCACCGATCGGCACACCCATCTACGCCCCGGACGGGGGCGTCGTCCTGGACGCCGGCCCCGCCAACGGTTTCGGCCTGGCGGTCTACATCCAGCATCCCGACGGCACCATCACCGTCTACGGGCACATCAACCAGTTCTTCGTCACCGCAGGCGAAGCCGTCCAGGCCGGAGACCTGATCGCCGAGGTCGGCAACCGCGGGCAGTCCACCGGCCCGCACCTGCACATCGAGACCCACGTGGGTGGCCTGTACGCCACCAGGACCGACCCGTCGCCCTGGCTCGCCCAGCGCGGGATCACGCTGGGTGGCCGCTGTGGATGACCGGGCGTCGAACGGCTGACGCCGGCTGCCGTGCTCGGACTCACGGTGGCCACCCCGACGGCTCGGGGGTCCACGCCCCTGGCCGGCCTGGCCAGCGTGCTGCCGGCCGTGGTCTCGACCTGGTCGACCCGCGGCCGCCCACAGCGCTGCACATGTGAGGTGGACGTCATGGGCCACGACCACAGCCACGCACCAGCCCCTCGGGGCCACGCGGTCTCGCCCGGCCACCGGCGCCGCCTGGTGATGGTCCTGGCCACCACCGTCACGGTCTCACGCGCTGTCCGCCCAGTCGTCGTGGAGGAAGCAGTGCTGGCCGACAGCCACGGAGGACGAGTGCTCGACGCCTGGGGTGGGTGTCTGGGGGAGCACGTCGACACGGAGCACTGCACCTCCCGGCTCGAGTCCTCGGTGCACCGCGCCCACGAGGCCCCCGTCCACGACCGAGGACGACGACGACAACCCGGCCCGATCGGTCCTGCCCGGGGGCCGGGGCGAGCTGGTCGATCCAGTGGTCAGTGACGATCGGCGATCCGCCGGGCTCCTCCGGTCGCCCGACGCCCACGCCGGGTCAGGTCCCCGGTCTCTCGCGCACCGCATGCGGCACCAGTGCCGGGACCAGGCGCACCAGGACCACCATGCCGATCAGCTCGACCAGGGTCTGGGTGACGACGACGACCGGCGCCAGCGCCAGTTCTGGTGGCAGAGCCAGAGCCAGCGGCAAGACGACCAGGGAGTTGCGGGTCGCTCCGCTGAACACCACTGCGCGCCGGGACGCCACGTCCAGGCCGAACGACGTGCCCACGAACCACCCCAGCGCGGTCGCGAGGAGGAGATACCCCGCGTAGAGCGGCAGCAGGATGACCAGTTGCGCCGCCTGGGACCGGACGGCGGCGGCCTGGGAGGCGACCACGACGAACAAGGTCGCCATCATCAGCGGCACCATCGCACCCAGCACCCCGGCCTGCAGCCGACGACCGCCCCGGTAGCGGGCAGCCAACGCCTGGGTGCCGGCCGCGGCGGCCAGCGGGATCACGATCAGGACGACGAACGCCTCGACGAACGGGCCGACGTCGACCGCCGCGACCCCGTCGCGGCCGAGGATGAGCCACAGGTAGACCGGCAGCAGCAGTACCTGGGTGACCATCAGCAGCGGGGCGGCGGCCAGCAGCCGGTCCGAGGCTCCGCCGGCCAGCCCGCTGAACACGATGACGTAGTCGATGCACGGGGTCAGCAGCACCAACAACACCCCGAACAGCAGCGCTGGCTCCCCGGCGACGAACCGGGACAGCCCGAACGCCACCGCCGGCACGAACACGAAGTTGACCACCAGCACCGCCAGCAGGAACCGCACGTCGCGCAGTGCCGCCCCGACCGAGGCGAACGGCACCCCGAGGAACGTCGCGTACAGCAGCAAGCCGAGCACCGGGTAGATGGCCACCTCCAGGAGCGAGGTGCCCGGCACGACCACCCCGACGGACCCGCCGGCGGCGATCGCGGCCAGGTAGAGGCCGATCTGCCGGCGCTCCAGCCACGCCACCGCACCTCCATCGGCCATCAGCGCAGCCGGCCGAGAACGGAACCGGCAGAGAGTCGTCGACGGGGGGCGGGGGCAAGGGTGAGCACGTCGTGCGACGGTAGAGGTTCGAGTCGCTGGGAGGTCAAGCCCGCCGGGGCGCCTACCGTCCAGGTCGTGAGGATCTCCGAGGTCGCCCGCCGCAGCGGCGTTCCGGCGACAGCGCTGCGGTACTACGAGACCCTCGGCCTGATCACCGCCGCCCGGGCGGCCAACGGCTACCGCGACTTCGACGACGGTGTGCTGACCCGGCTGGACCTCATCGAGGCCAGCAAGGAACTGGGCCTGCCCCTGCACGCCATCGCCGGGCACCTGGACACGCTGCAGACCCGGTCGTGCACCCAGGTCCGTGACGACCTGCGGCCACTGCTGGCCGATCGGCTACGCCAACTGCAGGCCAAACAGGACCGGCTCGACCGACTCGCCCGACGGCTGGCCGCCGCCGACGACGCGCTCGCCCGCTGCCCGGATTCTCAGGCGCACTGCCAGTCCGAGTGTGCGCTCCGCCTGAGCCCGGACGCCGTGCGGAGCTGACCGCACGGCAGTGAGCCACCACCTGGCGCCAGGTCATGAGCGTCCGGGGGTGGTCGGCGCGGTACCGGTGGGGAGCGCCGCGAGCAGAGCTTCGGTGTCCCGGGGCAGCGGCCCCTCGGGGAGCAGCCCGAGCTGATGCAGCCGGGCACCGACGGAGAGCGCCCACGGTCGGTCCAAGCGGGCCCGGGCGAGCAGGGCGTCGTCGCCGAGGACGGGCTCGGGCTCGCCCTGCACCACCCGGCCGTCCACGACCACCGCGACCTCGTCGGCCCACCCCAGCGCCAGGTCGACGTCGTGCGTGCTCATCACCACCGTCGAGCCCCGGCGCTGCAGGCGGTCGAGGGCGGCGAGGGCCTCGGTCACCGCGGAGGGGTCCAACCCGGCGGTGGGCTCGTCGAGCAGCAGCACCCGTGGGCGCATCGCCACCGCACCGGCGATGGCCACCCGCTTGCGTTCCCCGTAGGACAGTTGGTGGGTGGGCCGAGCAGCCAGCCCCGTGACGGCGAGCAGCTCGAGGGCCTCGACGACCCGCGCACGGACCTCGTCCTCGGCCAGGTCCATGTTCAGCGGGCCGAAGGAGACGTCCTGCGCGACCGAGGCGCTGAAGAGCTGGTCGTCGGGGTCCTGCAGCACCAGCTGGACCTGCTGGCGGTGTGCCTGCAGTCCGCGGCGGGTGTGCTCCAGGGCTGCGTCGTCCAGGCTGATCCGGCCCGAGGCCGGGACGAGGGCGCCGGACAGGCAGCGCAGCAGGGTGGTCTTGCCCGAGCCGTTGGCACCCAGCACCGCCAGCCGTCGCCCCTCCGGCACGGCCAGCGACGCCCGGTCCAGCACCCTGCTGCCCCGGGAGTAGCCGACCACCACGTCGGTCGCCGCCAGCCGTCCGCCGCTCACGACAGGACCACGGTGAGCCCGCACAGGACGGTCAGCCCGAGCACGGTGCCGGCCAGGAACGACCGGGAGGACGGCAGCACCTCGGGCAGCACGCGCAGGTCGGTGGTCATGCCGCGGCCGGCCAGGCCTCCCTGCAGCCGGCGAGCCCGGTCCCAGGAGCGGGTGAGCACGGCGGCGGCCAGGAGGCCGGAGGACCGGTAGCTGCGCCGGGCCGTGGAGTACCCGAGTCGGGACGTCTGCGCCTCGCGGATCGTGCGCATGCTGATCAGGAGGACGAACAGCAGTCGGTAGATCATCGACGCCACCTCCACGACCGCGGCGGGCACCCGGGCCCGGCGCAGCGCCGGCAGCAGGTCCGACACCGGGGTGGTGGTGGCCAGCAGCATGACCGCGGCGCCGCCGGCCAGCGCATGCCCGACCAGCGCACCTCCGGTCGCCGCTGCATCCGGCGCCCAGCCGATGCCGTCGGTGGACACCTGCACGACCGCGGTGACGGCGCCGACGGCGACGAAGGCCAGCGGCAGGCGCACCGCCCGCGCGAACACCCGGGCCGGGACCCGCGCCGGGCCCAGGGCCAGGCCGACAGCTGTGAGCCCGACCAGCAGGGAGCCCGGCCAGACCGGGAGCACCAGGGCGCACAGCACCAACCCCAGGGTCAGCAGCAGCTTGTCCCCGACCGCCCGGGGCCGCCAGGTGCTGGCCCAGGCTGCGTCGTCGACGGCCAGGCCGGTCACGGGGTGGTGTCGGCGGGCCCGCTGGTCGGTGCCTCGGCCGTCGCTCGGGACCGCCGCCCGCGCAACCGGCCCAGCACATACCCCAGGACGCCGCCGCCGAGCGCGGCCTGCAGGGCGAACAGCCCGGACTCGACCTCGCTGGAACCGGGGGAGAAGACGGAGTCGAACCACGGCTCGTAGCCCGGGTTGCTGGCCTGGATCTCCGCGGTGGCCACGCTGTCGGTCCCGGCGTAGTCGCTGGGGGCGCCCAACACCAGCGGCAGGGCGAACAGCGCCACGACGGACGCGACCAGGGCGAGGGTGACCCACGTACGCCGGGTCATCGGGTCGCCTCGTCGGTGGGCTGCGGCCGCAGGACACCCAGCCGCTCCAGCTCCGGGCGGGCGTTGACGGTCAGCACACGGAACAGCAGCACGCCCAGGAACCCCTCGGCGACGGCCAGCGGCACCTGGGTGACGGCGAAGACCCCGAGGAACTTCACCGCGGCACCGAGGAAGCCGCTCTCGGCGTCGGGGAAGGCCAGTGCGAGCTGCAGCGAGGTCGTCACGTAGGTCGACAGGTCCGCGATCATCATGCCCGCGAACACCCCGACCAGCAGGTTGCCCGAGGCGCGGCGGGCCAGCCGATAGGTGCCGTACCCCGCCCACGGTCCGACGACGGCCATGGAGAAGGCGTTGGCCCCCAGGGTGGTGAGTCCGCCGTGGGCCAGCAGGAGGGCCTGGAACAGCAGCACCACCGTGCCCAGCAAGGCCATCACCGGTGGCCGGAAGAGGATCGCGCCCACCCCGGTGCCGGTGGGGTGCGACGACGAGCCCGTCACCGAGGGCAGCTTGATCGCGCTGAGCACGAACGTGAAGGCACCCGCGGCGCCCAGCAGCAGCGTGGACTCCGGGTTCTCCCTCACCTCCTTGACCACGGCGCGTGCCCCGTGGACGACGAAGGGCGCCGCGGCGATGGTCCAGCCGATCGCGTGGGCAGGGGGCAGGAAGCCCTCAGCGATGTGCACGGAGCACCACAGCCGGGGCGAGCAGGGCAGGAGTCAGCACGGGGTCGGTCCTCTCCCGGGTGTCCACGCCCGGAATCGCAGGGACGACGGCTGGAGTCTCCTGGCTCCCGGATCGGCACCCGTCCCCGACCTTCCCGGCCCAGGGCCAGTGGTCGAGCGTGGGGACGGACTCCCCGGACACAGTGGCGGGACCGCGCCGGGATCGCACCGGGCTTCCTCCACTGCCGTCGTGGTCACCACAGCACACCACACCCGCCACCACCCGGACAGGGCCCGGGTGCTGCTCGAACGGTTGTGCAGATACGTGCTCAGCAGGTTGGTCAGGCCCCGTCGGGCCACGGAGCGAGCGGGTCAGCTGCTCGAGGGATGAGGCTGCATGTCGGGCTCGGTGGCACCCCGGTCGTCCACACCGACTTCACTGAGGTCGCAACCCTTGAGATCGGACTCGCCGAGCCCGGTGCACTGCTCAGCACCGGACCTGCCCCGGGGGTCAGCGGCAGCAGGCGTCGGCGCCTTCGGGTGTGAGGGCGGCGAGGGTGGCGAGGGTCTTGACGGGGCCGGCGAGGGCTTCGCAGCACAGGGCGTAGACGTTGCTGCGGCCGCGGGGGGTGACGGTGACCAGGCCTTCCTCGCGGAGGGGGGCGAGGTGGTGGCTGACGAGGGTCTGGCCCATGCCGCTGGCGTCGGTGAGTTCGCGGACGGTGGCCGGCCCTTCGGCGAGCAGGAGGACCAGGTGCAGTCGGTTGGGGTCGCCCAGGGCCTTGAGCTGGGGGGCGAGCAGGCGTGCGCGGTCGGCGGGTGAGGTGAGCTCGTCGACACCGAGCAGGCGCACGTCCAGGTCCTGGGTCACGCACCGAGTATTGCACCTGTTGTTGTCAACAGCATCCGCTGTTACGTTCGGTTCATGAGCGCACCCACCACCGCAGACCTCCCTGTCGTCGTCATCGGTGCCGGCCCGGTCGGGCTGGCCGCCGCCGCGCACCTGCTCGAGCGCGGCCTGGAGCCGCTGGTGCTGGAAGCCGGTGACCGGCCGGGAGCGGCGGTGGCGCGGTGGGGGCACGTGCGGTTGTTCTCCCCGTGGGAGTACGACGTGGATGCCGCCGCGGCCCGGCTGCTGGAGCGCACCGGGTGGGAGTCCCCGGCCGCCGATGAGCTGCCCACCGGCGCCGAGCTGGTCGAGAACTACCTGGCCCCGCTGGCAGCCACCCCGGAGCTGGCGCCGCGGATCCGCACGGGCGTGCGCGTGGAGGCGGTGTCCCGGGTCGGGGTGGACAAGACCCGCGGCCTGGGCCGGGAGGGCCGGCCCTACCTGGTTCGCACGGTCCGCGACGGGATCGTCGTCGACCTGACCGCCCGGGCGGTCATCGACACCTCGGGTACGTGGGGTCAGCGCAACCCGCTGGGTGCCTCCGGGCTGCCGGCGGTGGGGGAGTCGGCGGCCGAGCGGTGGTTGGTCGGGCCGCTGCCCGACGTGCTGGGCCGGGACCGGGCCCGGTTCGCCGGCCGGCACACCCTGGTCGTCGGGATGGGGCACTCGGCGGCGAACACGCTGCTGGCCCTGACCCGGCTGCAGGGTGAGGAGCCGGGGACGGAGATCAGCTGGGCGATCCGGGGCCGGTCGCCGGCCCGGTTGTACGGGGGTGGGGACTCCGATGGCCTGCCCGCCCGCGGTCTGCTGGGCTCGGACCTGAAGGCGGCCGTGGCGACCGGCGCGATCACCCTGCACCGGGAGGTCACGATCACCGAACTGACCCCGGCCGGGGACCAGGTCGTCGTGCGCGGCATCGGCCGGGACCAGGCGCCGCTGGCACTGACGGTGGACGCGGTAGCTGCTGCGACCGGTTTCCGGCCCGACCTGGGGATGCTGCGGGAGCTGCGGCTGGACCTGGATCCCGGGGTGGAGTCCTCGTCCCGGTTGGCGCCGTTGATCGACCCGGACTTCCACTCCTGCGGCACGGTGCCCCCGCACGGGTACCGCGAGCTGACCCACCCTGATGACGGGTTCTTCCTGGCCGGGATGAAGTCCTACGGCCGGGCCCCGACGTTCCTGCTGGCCACCGGCTACGAGCAGGTGCGCTCCATCGCCGCCGCGCTGGCCGGGGACACCGCCGGCGCCGATGACGTGCAGCTGCACCTGCCCTCGACCGGGGTGTGCTCGACGGATCTGGGGGAGCGGGTCGACGCCGAGCTCGGCTTCGCCACCGGCACCGAGCACGGCCGCTCCGGCGACGAACTCGAGGTCCAGGTGCCTGCGGCCTCGTGCTGCGGCACCGCTCCGGCCCAGCCCGAGACCGCGCAAGCCGGCGCCCGCAGCTGACCGGGCACATCTCCGCCGTCGGCGGCCACCGGGGCGCGGTGTCCTGGTGGCCACTGGCGGTGCTGTGCGTGACCGAGGTCGTCAGCTGGGGCGTCCTGTACTACGCCTTCCCGGTCGCACTGGCCTCGATCACCACCGACACCGGCTGGTCAACCACGTCGACGACCGCTGCGTTCTCGGTCGGGCTGGTGGTGTCCGCCGTCGCTGGGGTACCGGTCGGCCGCTGGCTGGACCGGATCGGGCCCCGGCCGGTGATGACCGCCGGGTCGGTCCTCGCCGTCGCGGCCACGGTCGGCATCGCCACCGCCCCCACCCTGCTGTGGTTCGCCGCGGCGTGGCTGGTCGCCGGGGTTGCGATGGCCGCGGTGTTCTATCAAGCCGCCTTCGCTGCGCTGACCCGCTGGTACGGGCCCGCCCGGGTGCGGGCGCTGACCGTGCTGACCCTGGCGGCGGGGCTGGCCAGCACGGTCTTCGCCCCGCTGACCAGCGTGCTGCTGGGTCACCTGGACTGGCGCGCCACCTACCTGGTGCTCGCCGGGGTCCTGGCGGCGGTGACCATCCCGCTGCACGCCGCGGGCCTCACCCGGCCCTGGCTTCCGGCTGCGGCAGACCCAGGGCGCGGTGGCCGGGTGGACGTGCGGGCGGTGGTCACCAGCCGCCCGTTCCTGCTGCTGGCGACCGCGCTGACGCTGACGGCGTTCGGTCTGTATGCCGCCAGCCTCACCCTCATCCCGCTGCTCACCGCCCGTGACCTGAGCGCCGGCCTGGCCGCGGTCACCCTGGGCCTGCTGGGCGCCGGCCAACTGCTGGGCCGGGTCGGCTGGGCGCCGTTGACCGCCCGTACCACCCCGGCCGCCCGCACGGTGCTGGTCGTGGCCGGCTCCGCGGTCGCCGTCGCCCTGCTGGCCACCGTCCCGGGCCCGGCGTGGTTGCTGGTGATCCTGGCGGTGCTGGCCGGCGCGGTGCGCGGGGCGGGCACGTTGCTGCAGGCCACCGTGGTCGCCGACCGGTGGGGGACTGAGCGGTACGGGTCGTTGGCCGGCTGGTTCGCCGCCCCGATCACCGCCGCCTCCGCACTGGCCCCCTTCGGCGGGACGCTGATCGCCACTTGGGTGGGCGGCTACCCGGCGGCGTTCGCCGTCCTGGCCGGGGTCATCGCTGCCGGCGGGATCGCGGCCTGGGCAGGGACACCCCGCCAGTCCGCCGCTGCCGGGTCCCTCAGCGGGGCAGGCGACCGGCCAGATCCGTGACGCGGGCGGCGATGTCGTCGCGGACCAGGCGCATCCGCTCCATGCCCTCGATGCCGCGGGCCGACGGTTCGTCGGTCTCCCACGTCTCGAACACCGTGCCCGGCGCTGCGGCGACCAGGTCGGCGTCGATGCGGGCCTCGCTGCCCAGGGTGACCACGACGTCGGCGGCGGCCAGCAGGTCAGCGGTGACCGGTTTCGGGGCGCCGCCGGAGATGTCGACGCCGACCTCGGCCAGCGATGCCACCGACTGCGCGTTCAGCTTCGTGCCCGGGTCGGTGCCCGCGGAGTCCACTGCGATGTCGGGGGCGGCGGCGCGCACCAGGCCGGCGGCCATCTGGGACTTGCCGCCGTTGCGGGCGCACACGAACAGCACGGCGGTCATGCCGGCGCCGTGGCGGCCGGGGTGCCCCCGAGTTCGGCGAGCAGCCCGCGGATGCGGCCCTCGATGTCGTCGCGGATCGGCCGGACCGCCTCCACGCCCTGCCCGGCCGGGTCCTCCAGCTCCCAGTCCAGGTAGCGCTTGCCGGGGAACACCGGGCAGGCGTCGCCGCAGCCCATGGTGATGACGACGTCGGAGGCCTGCACCGCCTCGGTGGTCAGCACCTCGGGGGTGGCGGTGGAGATGTCGATGCCGACCTCGGCCATCGCCGCGACCGCGGAGGGGTTGACCTCGTCCCCGGGCAGCGACCCGGCGGAGCGGACCTCCACGGCGTCACCGGCCAGGTGGGTGAGCCAGCCGGCGGCCATCTGGGAGCGGCCGGCGTTGTGCACGCAGACGAACAGCACGCTGGGGATCTCGGACACGGGTCGGCCTCTCAGCTCGGTACGGGGGCGGGTGCGAGGTCAGCGAGGAGGGCTTGCGCGCGGAAGTCGATGTCCGCGCGGATCGACCGGACCTCACCCACGCTGAGGCCGGCGGGGTCGCGGACGGCCCAGTCGGCGTAGCGCTTGCCCGGGTACACCGGGCAGGAGTCCCCGCAGCCCATCGTGACGACCACGTCGGCGGCGCGGACGACGTCGTCGGTGAGCGGCTTGGGGTACTCGGTGCCCAGGTCCGAGCCGACCTCGGCCATCGCGGCGACCACGGCCGGGTCGATCTCGTCCCCGGGCTGAGATCCCGCCGAGCGGACGTGCACCCGCCCTGCTGCGTGGTGGGCCAGGAGGGCTGCGGCCATCTGGGAGCGGCCGGCGTTCTGCACGCACACGAAGAGCACCTCGGGCACAGGCTTGGCCAGCGCCCCCTTGGCCTGGGCCAGCGCGGTGAGCCGGTCGGTGGCGAACCGGCCGGTCAGCGCGGTCAGGTGCGTCTGCACCCGGGACGTGCGGGCCAGTGCGGTGTAGGACTCGAAGACGTACCGGTCCACGGTCTCCCGGGCGAAGACGCCGGTGAAGCGGTCGGCGAGCTGGTCGGCGATGCGGTGCAACGCGGCCTCGGGCGTCACCAACCCGGTCAACGGCTGGCTCATGACGTGGCACTCCTGGTGGAGGACGGGGTGGCGGACGCCGGAACCGTGGGGTCGCCGGGGAAGTACTTGCGCGCCGCCCACAGGGACACGTAGACCAGCGCGACGAGCACCGGTACCTCGATCAGCGGGCCGACGACCCCGGCAAGGGCCTGGCCGGAGGTGACCCCGAAGGTGCCGATGGCCACGGCGATGGCGAGCTCGAAGTTGTTGCCCGCGGCGGTGAACGCCAGGGTCGCGGTCTTGGCGTACCCGAGCCGCAGGCGCATGCCCAGCAGGAAGGACCCGCCGAACATCAGCGCGAAGTAGGCCAGCAGCGGCAGTGCGATCCGGACGACGTCCCAGGGCTTGGAGGTGATGGCGTCGCCCTGCAGCGCGAAGAGCATCACGATGGTGAACAGCAGCCCGTAGAGAGCGACCGGGCCGATCTTCGGCAGGAACCGGCCCTCGTACCAGTCGCGGCCGCGGGTCCGCTCCCCGATGGTGCGGGTCAGGAACCCGGCGACCAGTGGGATGCCGAGGAACACCAGCACCGACACCACGATGGCCCAGACGCTGAACTCCGCCGACGTCGTGGACAGGCCCAGCCAGCTGGGCAGGACTTGCAGGTAGAACCAGCCCAGTGCTGCGAAGGCGACGATCTGGAAGACGGAGTTGATCGCCACCAGGACGGCTGCGGCTTCGCGGTCGCCGCAGGACAGGTCGTTCCAGATGAGCACCATGGCGATGCAGCGGGCCAGCCCGACGATGATCAGCCCGGTCCGGTACTCCGGCAGGTCGGGCAGCAGCAGCCAGGCCAAGGCTAACATCAGCGCCGGCCCGAGGATCCAGTTCAGCCCGAGTGAGGCCAGCAGCAGCTTGCGGTCCCCGGTGACCCGGTCCAGCTGGTTGTAGCGGACCTTCGCGAGCACCGGGTACATCATCAGCAGCAGGCCGATGGCGATCGGCAGGCTGACATCGCCGACCTTCACCGCCTCCAGTGCGGTGTCCAGCCCGGGCACGGAGCGGCCCAGCAGCAGGCCCAGGGCCATCGCGGCCACGATCCACACCGGGAGGAACCGGTCCAGCGTGGACAGCCGGGCCATCACCGGGGTGTCCAGGTCGGTGCCCGGGCGGGCGGTCTCGGTGACGGGGTCACTCATGCTGCAGGTCCTCCACACGACGAGCATCGACGTCTGTCGATGCTGGAGCCACTGTGCAGCAGGCATCGACAGGCGTCAATCAGTGCGCGACGATGGACAGGTGAACAGCAGCCCAACGACCCCGCCGGCGCACACCGAGCTCACCGTGCTGCCCGAGGGGAGCTGCTCGGCGGGTCCGCTCACCGGCGGCATGACCGCCGCCGACGCGACCGAGCTCGCCCGGGTGCTGAAGGCCCTGGCCGATCCCGCTCGGTTGCGGCTGCTGTCCCTGATCGCCGACAGCCCCACCGCCGCGGCCTGCGCCTGCGACCTCACCGAGCCCCTGGGGCTGTCCCAGCCCACGGTGTCCCACCACCTCAAGGTGCTCGTGGACGCCGGGTTCCTGGACCGGGACAAGCGCGGCGTGTGGGCTTGGTACTCCCTGGTCCCGGGAGCCCTGCAGCGGGCGGTGGCCGGCGTGCCCGGCGTCGCGGAGCTGAGCCCGGCTTGAGCCCCCGCGAACAGCTGGGCCCCGCCGACCTCGTCTGCGTGCCCATGACCGCGGAGGACTGGCCGCAGGTCCAGGCCATCTACCGGGCCGGCATCGACACCGGCCACGCCACCTTCGAGTCGGCCCCACCGACCTGGGAGGCCTTCGACGCCAGCAGGTCAACCGGTCACCGACTGGTCGCCCTCCAGGGCGGGGGACCGCGCGACGGCGCCGTCCTCGGCTGGGCCGCGGTGTCCCCGGTCTCGACGTGTGAGGTGTACGCCGGGGTCGTCGAGCACTCGGTCTACGTCGCCCCACACGCTCGAGGCAGAGGCATCGGCCGGCTCCTGCTCGATGAGCTGATCGCCAGCACCGAGGCGGCCGGGATCTGGACCATCCAGTCCTCCGTCTTCCCGGAGAACACGACCAGCCTGGCGATCCACCAGCGGGCCGGCTTCCGCACCGTCGGGGTCCGCGAGCGCATGGCACGCATGACCTACGGCCCGGTCGCCGGCCAATGGAGAGACACCGTCCTCATCGAGCGGCGCACAACCATCCTGTGACTGCATCGCTCACGATCCGCACGCCGAGGCCTGCCGCGGGGCGTTCCGCGAGCTCTGGACCGTGGGTGCTGGAGGACGGGTCCCGTCCGCAGGCGCTGACAGGCATCGTTCACTCATCTAGAACGTGCTCATGCAGATGCATGCTGTCGATCGCGACCAACGCGCATGAGCAGGTCATGGTACGGAGTCATCATCAGTCGCGCATGATCAACGCATCCAAGACCAGGTCGAACGGTTTCTGGTTCGAGTCCGGACGGGGGAGCCAGCACGACGGCCCCCGACCTGCCCGGGTCGGGGACCGTCGTCGTCCCGGGCGGACTGCTGGCCCGCGGTCAGACCGGATCAGCCGGGAGATCGCCCAGCAGCACGACGGCGCGCGCCGTGTCACGGACGGTGAGGCCCTGCTGGGCGGCGGTCTGCCGCAGGAGCTCCTCGGCCTGCTGCCCGGAGACCCCGCGCCGGGCCTGCAACCGCCCGACGGCCAGGGCCAGGAACGGGCCGGCGTCGGTGGGCTGCCCGTCGGCCCGGTGGGCAGCCGAGGTGGACTCGGCGGCGGCGCGCCGCCAGGAGCCGGTGGTGAGCAGGGACGTCGCGCCGGTCAGCGGGCCGGTGCGGCGGGACGGGCCGGGGGTGGTCATGGCGTCGTCTCCTCGACGGAGGTCCGAGCGGCCGGCTGCACCCACCTCCATCCATGCAGCTCCGGCCGGTCCGCGCAACCCCGGGCGACGCGGTCAGCGCGCCGGCAGCCTGGCCTCGATAGCTGCCCAGGCCACCTCGGACCCCGTTCGGGGCTCGTACCGGACGACGTCCTGGGTGCTGCGGACCAGCGCCCGCAGCTCGGCCAGGCCGCCGGAGACCGCTCCCAGCGCACGGGCCTGGACCAGCACGTTGCCCAGCGCCGCTGCCTCCACCGGCCCGGCGAGGACGCGCAGCCCGCAGGCGTCGGCGGTGAGCTGCATGAGCAGCGTGTTGCGTGCCCCGCCGCCCACCACGTGCACCACCTCGACGTCGGTGCCCGACAGCTCGGTCGCCGTCCGCACCGCCCGCCGGTAGGCCAGCGCCAGGCTGTCCAGGATGCAGCGCACCGTCTGGGCCTGGCTCTGCGGCGGGGTCTGGCCGGTCTCCGCGCACAGCGCGGCGATCCGGGCCGGCATGTCGCCCGGCGGCAGGAACCGCGGGTCGTCGCAGTCGACGACGGCGGTGAACGCCGGCACCCGGGCCGCCGCGGACAGCAGCTCGCCGAGGTCGGCGGGCAGCCCGGCGTCGGCCCAGGTCCGCAGGGACTCCGACAGCAGCCACAGGCCCATGACGTTGCGGAGGTAGCGGACCGTGCCGTCCACCCCGAGCTCGTTGGTGAACCCGGCCGCGCGGCTGGGCCCGGTGAGCACCGGGGCCGGCAGCTCGACCCCGACCAGCGACCAGGTGCCGCAGGAGACGTAGGCGAACCGGTCGGTCGCCGCCGGCACGCCGACGACGGCCGAGGCGGTGTCGTGCGAGCCCACCGCGGTCAGCGGCACCGGGCCGGTGAGCCCGGTCTGCGCCAGCACCTCGGGGGTGAGGACGCCGAGCGGGTCGCCGGGGGAGACCAGCGGCGGCAGCAGGTCGCGCGGCAGGCCCAGGGCGTCCAGCAGCGGCCAGGACCACTGCCGGGTGGTGGCGTCCAGCAGCCCGGTCGTCGAGGCGTTGGTGACCTCGGCGGACACCGCGCCGGTGAGCCAGTGGGCCAGCAGGTCGGGCACCAGCAGCGCGGTGCGGGCGGCGGTCAGCTGCGCCGTGCCGCGCCGGGCGGCCAGCTGGAACACCGTGGTGAACGGCAGGTGCTGCAGCCCGTTGACCTGGTAGAGGCGGTCGGCGTCGGCGACGGCGTGCACCTGGTCGACGCCCCGGGCGTGCCCGGCGTCGCGGTGGTGCAGCGGGTTGCCCAGCAGGGCGCCGTCGGCGTCCAGCAGGCCGACGTCGACCGCCCAGCTGTCGATGCCGACGCCGTCGACCGGGCCGCCGCGCCCGGCGGCCCGGAGGCCGTCGAGCACGCCGGTGAACAGCGCGAGCACGTCCCAGTGCAGCCGGTCGCCCAGCTGCACCGGGCGGTTGGCGAAGCGGTTGACCTCGGTCAGCTCCAGCCGGCCCGGTCCGACCTCGCCGACCATCACCCGCCCGCTGGAGGCGCCGAGGTCGACCGCGGTCAGCCTCACCGCAGGAAGGCGGCGGCCACGCCGGAGTCCACCGGCACGTGCAGCCCGGTGGTGCGGGTGAGCTCGCCGCCGGTCAGCGCGAAGACCGCGTCGGCGACGTGCTCGGGCAGCACCTCGCGCTTGAGCAGCGTGCGCTGGGCGTAGTAGGCACCCAGCTCCTCCTCGGGGACGCCGTAGACCGCGGCCCGCTTCGCGCCCCAGCCGCCGGCGAAGATGCCCGACCCGCGGACGACGCCGTCGGGGTTGATCCCGTTGACCCGGATGCCGTGCTCGCCGAGCTCAGCGGCCAGCAGCCGGACCTGGTGCGCCTGGTCGGCCTTGACCGCGGAGTAGGCGATGTTGTTCGGCCCGGCGAACACCGAGTTCTTCGAGGAGATGTAGACGACGTCCCCGCCGAGGCCCTGCTCGACCATCACCCGGGCGGCCTCGCGGGAGACCAGGAAGCTGCCCTTGGCCATCACGTCGTGCTGCAGGTCCCAGTCCCGCTCGGTGGTCTCCAGCAGCGGCTTGGAGATCGACAGGCCGGCGTTGTTGACCACCAGGTCCACCCCGCCGAAGGCCAGCGCCGCGGCGGCGAACGCGGCGGCCACGGCTTCGCCGTCGGACACGTCCGCGGCCACCCCGACCGCGACGTCGGTCGAGCCGATCCCGGCGGCGGCCTCCTGCGCCTTGGCCAGGTCCAGGTCGGCGACGACGACGCAGGCGCCCTCGGCGGCCAGCCGCTGCGCGATGGCCTTGCCGATGCCCGAGGCGGCGCCGGTGACCAGCGCGACCCGGGAGGCCAGCGGCTTGGGCTTCGGCATCCGGGCGAGCTTGGCCTCCTCGAGGGACCAGTACTCGATCCGGAACTTCTCGACCTCGTCGATGGGGGCGTAGGCCGACACCGACTCGGCGCCGCGCATCACGTTGATGGCGTTGACGTAGAACTCGCCTGCCACCCGGGCGGTCTGCTTGGTGGCCCCGAAGCTGAACATGCCCACGCCGGGCACCAGCACGACCGCCGGGTCGGCCCCGCGCATCGCGGGGCTGTCCGGCGAGGCGTTGCGCTCGTAGTAGGCGGCGTAGTCGGCGCGGTAGGCCTCGTGCAGCTCGCGGAGCCGGGCGGTGACCTGCTCCAGCGGCGCGGTGGGCGGCAGGTCCAGCACCATCGGGCGGACCTTGGTGCGCAGGAAGTGGTCCGGGCAGGAGGTGCCCAGCGCGGCCAGCCGGGGGTGCTCCGCGGACGCGAGGAAGTCCAGGACGACATCGGCGTCGGTGAGGTGGCCGACCTGCGGCTTGTCGGTCGAGGCCAGCCCGCGCAGCAGCGGGAACAGCGCGGCGGCCCGGGCCCGGCGCTCGGTCTCGGGCAGCGGCTCGAGCTCCGGGATGCGCGTCCCGAACGGGTCCGGCCGGCCGTGCTCGGCCAGGAACGCCCCGGCGGTGCGGATGATCTCCAGGCTGTTCGCCTCGCACTGCGCGGAGGTGTCGGCCCAGGCGGTGATGCCGTGCCCGCCGAGCACCGCGCCGATCGCCTGCGGGTTGGCCTCGGCGAGCGCGGCGATGTCCAGGCCCAGCTGGAAGCCCGGACGGCGCCACGGCACCCACACCACGCGGTCGCCGAAGCAGCGGCGGGTCAGCTCCTCGCCGTCCGCGGCGGTGGCCAGCGCGATGCCGGAGTCGGGGTGCAGGTGGTCCACGTGCGCGGCGCGCACCAGCCCGTGCATGGCGGTGTCGATGGACGGCGCCGCCCCGCCCCGGCCGTGCAGGCAGTGGTCGAAGGCGGCGACCATCTCGTCCTCGCGGTCGACGCCGGGGTAGACGTCGACCAGTGCCCGGAGCCGGTCCAGCCGCAGGACGGCGAGGCCGGGCTCGGTGAGGGTGCCCAGGTCGCCGCCGGAGCCCTTGACCCACAGCAGCTCGACGGGCTGCCCGGTGACCGGGTCGGTGTCGGTGCCGACGGCGGAGGTGTTGCCGCCGGCGTAGTTGGTGGTGCGGGGGTCGGCGCCGAGTGCGTTGGAGCGCTGCAGCAGCTCGTTGACCACGGGGTTCGTCACGTCGTCGTCCTCAGGTAGGTGGGGGGTGGGGGCTGGACCGGCTGGGGTTCAGGCGCCCCAGGAGGCCTGCGTGCCGCCGACCCGGTCGGCGGCGAGCTGGTCCTGGTGACCGGAGGCGGCGTAGGCGGCGTTGGGGTCGGGGTGCAGGCCGGCGGACTCGCGGAGCTCGGCGAGCAGCGGGCGCACGTCGGTGGCGAAGGCGTCGGTGAGCGCGGCGTGCGCGCCGAGCACGTCACCGGCCTGCTGGGCGGTGTGCAGCGCGTCCCGGTCGACCAGCAGCGCCTTGGCCGTGGCCTCCTGCACGTTGGTGACCGAGCGGATCTGGCCGGGGATCTTGGGCTCGATGTTGTGGCACTGGTCCAACATGAAGTTCACGCCGGCCGTGCCGTCCCCCGCCCGCCCCAGGGCGTCGGCCTCGACGATCTCGTTCATGATCCGGAACAGCTGGAACGGGTCGGCCGCGCCGACGATGAGGTCGTCGTCGCCGTAGTTGCGGCTGTTGAAGTCGAAGGCGCCCAGCCGGCCCACCCGCAGCAGCTGCATGACGATGAACTCGATGTTGGTGCTGGGCGCGTGGTGGCCGGTGTCCAGCACGACCTGCGCCTGGTCGCCGAGGGCCAGGCAGTGCACCAGCGAGGTGCCCCAGTCGGGGATGTCCATCGCGTAGAAGTACGGCTCGTAGATCTTGTACTCGACGAGCAGCCGGTGCTCGGGGTCCAGCAGCGCGTAGATCTGCTGCAGGGAGTCGGCGAGCCGGTCCTGCCGCGCGCGCAGGTCGTCCTGGCCGGCGTAGTTGGTGCCGTCGGGGAGCCAGAGCTTGAGGTCGGTGGAACCGGTGGCCCGCATGACCTCGACGCACTCGGCGTGGTGGGCGATCGCCCGGTCGCGGACCGCCCGGTCGGCGTGGGTGAGGGAGCCCAGCCGGTACTCGTCGTCCTGGAACAGGTTGGAGTTGATCGCGCCGATGGCCACGCCCTGCTCGGCGGCGAAGGCGCCCAGTGCGGCGTAGTCCTCGACCCGGTCCCACGGGATGTGCAGGGAGACGCGGGGGGCGACGCCGGTGTACCGGTGCACCTGGGCGGCGTCGGCGATCTTCTCCCAGGGGTCGCGGGCGACGCCGGGGGCGCCGAAGACCTTGAACCGGGTGCCGGAGTTGCCGAACGCCCAGGACGGCAGCTCGATGGTCTGGGCGCGCAGCGCGTCGAGGGCGCGGGCACGGCGGTCGGGGCTGGTCACGGGAACTCCTCGGAGGGGGCGGGGTGGGGGAGCGGTGGGGTGGACCGTCAGAGCGCAGCGAGCTGCGCGTCGAGGTCGAACACCAGGTCGAGCTGGGGCTTCCTGGTGCCGTCCCCGGTGCCGGGGACGAACAGCGGGGCCATGGCGGCCTCCCACCGGGCGCTGACCTCGGTGGCGGCGACGGCGGCCTGGGCGGCGGCGAGGTCGGCCACGTCGGCGGTGCCGACGAGCAGGCCGTCCGGGCGCAGGAAGAGCTGGTAGTCCCGCCAGCCGGCGTCGGCCAGCGCGCGCAGCATGTCCGGCCAGACGGCGGCGTGCGCGGCGCGGTAGTCCTCGATGCGGTCGGGGCGGACCTGCAGGGTGAAGCAGATGCGGGGCACGCGGGGGACCTCTCGGGGAGCGGGGCGGGTGGTGCCCCGCGGCCGCCGGCGACGAGCGCCGGCGGCCGCGGGCAGGGGAGCCGGCTCAGAAGTCGAAGTCGGCGATGTTGTCGGCGTTGAAGACCGTCGGGTCGCCGAGGACGATCTCGCCGTCCGCGCCGACCGTGTACTCGCCGAGGTCGCCGGCGGTGAAGGTCTGGCCTTCCTCACCGGTGATCTGGCCGGCGGCCAGGGCAGCGCCGGCCCAGGCGGCGAGGTAGCCCAGGTCCTCGGGGTTCCACAGCGCGAAGGAGGTGACGGTGCCGTCCTCGACGAACTCGCGCATCTGGTTCGGGGTGCCCAGGCCGGTCAGCGCGACCTGGCCCTTGTACTCCGAGCCGGACAGGTAGCGGGCCGCCGCGGCGATGCCGACGGTGGTCGGGGAGATGATCCCGGCCAGGTCGGGGTAGGTCTGCAGCAGACCCTGGGTCTCCTGGAAGGACTTCTCGTCCTCGTCGTCGCCGTAGACGGTGGTGACGATCTCCATGTCCGGGTACTCGGAGGCCGCGTACTCGGTCATGAGCTCGATCCAGGTGTTCTGGTTCGTCGCGTTGGCCGTGGCCGACAGGATGGCGACCTGGCCGGTCCCGCCGATCTGGTCGGCCATCTCGTCGATCTGGGTCTCCGCGATGCCCTCCGCGGTGGCCTGGTTGATGAAGACGTCGCGGCACTCGGGGTCGGTGTCGGAGTCGAAGGTGACGACGCTGGCGCCCGCGGCCCGGGCCTGGTCCAGCGCGGAGCAGATGGCGTTGGGGTCGTTGGCCGAGGTGACGATGACGTCGGCGCCCTGCTGGGTCAGCGTGTTGATGTAGCTGACCTGGGAGGAGGCGCTGGCCTCGGACGGGCCGACCTCGCTGTACTCGCCGTCGAACTCGCCGACCGCCTGCTCGCCGCCGCCGTCGGCCACGGAGAAGTAGGGGTTGTTCAGCTGCTTGGGCAGGAAGGCGACCGACAGGCCGGAGGGGATCTCGGCGTCGGGGTCGGCCTCCGCGGTCGACCCGGAGCCGCCACCGGCGGAGTCGTCGTCGCCACGGGTGGTGCCGCCGCAGGCCGCGGCCGACAGCAGCACCGCGGCGACGGCGGTGCCGGTGATCGCCCGGCGCACGGGGCGGGCGGTCAGGAAGCTGGTCATGGGTTCCCTCTCTGGGCGGCCGGCCGTCGGTGGCCGGTCTGTGGGTGGTGCGGGGTGGTGCGGGGTCGCGCGGGTGGGGACGGGAGGGTCAGCCCGGTGGCCGGGACGCGAGGCGACCGCGGGCCCAACCGGTGACCTGGGGGGCGACGACGGCGACGATCAGCAGCACGCCGGTCACGATGTTGAGCACGTCGCTGGGCACGTTGACCAGCTGCAGGGCGTTGCGGACCGAGGCCAGCAGGAGGGCGCCGGCCATGACGCCGAGCAATCCGCCGGAGCCGCCGAAGATGGACACCCCGCCGAGCAGGATCGCCGCGATGACCTGCAGCTCGACGCCGGTGGCGTTGTCGGCCCGGGCGCTGCCGTAGCGCAGGGTCCAGTAGACCCCGCCGAGGGCGCTGACCACGCCGGCGGCGACGAAGAGCCACAGCTTGGTGCGGCCGACGTCGATGCCGCTGAAGCGGGCGGCGTCCTCGCTGTTGCCCATCGCGTAGAGCGAGCGGCCGATCGGCGTGGCGTGCAGGACGACCGCGGTGACGGCGACCAGCACCAGCAGCGGCAGGACCACGTTCGGGATGCCGGTGCCGCCGATCGAGCTGATCGCCCAGGTGGTCCACGACCGGGGGAAGTCCGCGACCGCCTGGTCGCCGAGGACGACGAACGCCAGACCGCGGTAGAGGGCCAGGGTGCCGATGGTGACCGCCAGCGAGGGCAGCCCGAGCCGGGTGACGAGCAGGCCGTTCACCGCGCCCAGGACGGCACCCAGCACGAGCACGAGCGGGACGATCAGCTCCAGGGGCAGCCCCTGGAACCACAGCCAGCCCATCACCGAGCTGGACAGCCCGACCGTGCTGGCCACCGACAGGTCGATCTCGCCGGTGACCACGATGAGCGTCAGGGGCAGCGCGATCAGGGCGACGACCGCGACGTCCAGCAGGAGGAACCCGGCGTTGCGGCTGGAGGCGAACCCGTCGACGGCGAACCCGGCGACGACCAGGAAGACCACGAGGAACGTGGTGATGACGCTGCCCGAGGGCAGGGTCCGGGGGGCGCGGGACGGGCGGGCCGGTGCGGCCGGACCGGCCGAGGTGTCAACGGCCACGGAGGTTCCTCCCTCGGAGACGTGCGGCGAGCCGGTCGGTGAGCGACTTGTCCAGCGCGATGGCGGCGATGATCAGGGCGCCGACCGCGGCGTCCCGCCAGAACGGGTCCAGCCCGAGCTGGGGGAGCGAGGTGCCGATCGTGGTGAGCAGCAGGGCGCCCAGGGCCGCGCCCCAGGCCGACCCGGTGCCGCCGGCGATGGCCACGCCGCCGACGACGGCGGCGGCGACCACGTTGAGCTCCAGCCCGGTGCCGGCCGTGGTGTCCAGGGTCTGGAACCGGGCGGCGTAGAGCACCCCGGCGAGGCCGGCCAGGGCCCCGTTGACCACGAAGGCCACCAGGACGCGGCGGCCGACCGGGATCCCGGACAGGCGGGCCGCCTCCGGCGCCGAGCCGATCCCGAACAGCTCGCGGCCGCTGCGGTAGGAGCGCAGGTGGATGCCGACGACGACGACCACGGCGATCGCGACCAGGAACAGCACCGGGATGCCCAGCACCCGGGCGCCGCCGAAGTCCTTGAACCCGGCGGGCAGGTCGGTCGCGTTGATCTGCAGCCGTCCGCTGGTGCTGCCCCACAGCGAGTCCAGCCCGCGGATCGCGTAGAGCGTGCCGAGGGTGACCACCAGCGAGGGCACCTTGGCCACCGCGACGATCACGCCGTTGAGCAGGCCGCACAGCGCACCGACGGCCATGCCGGCCAGGACGGCCACGACGACCGGGGTGCCCGGCATGTTCGCCAGCAGGGTGCCCGTGGCGTAGGCCGACAGGCCCAGCACCGAGCCGACCGACAGGTCGACGTTGCGGGTGATGATCACCATCGTCTGGCCGGCGGCCAGCACCACGAGGATCGCCGCGGAGAGCATCAGGTCGCGGACGTTCTGCCCGGACAGGAAGCGCGGGTTGGCGATCAGGGTGATCCCGATCAGCAGGACCAGCGCGGCCAGGATGCCGAGTTCCCGGACGACGACCAGCCGCTGCAGGAGGGCGGCGCCGCGGCGTCCGGACCGCTCCGGCGGCGGGGTCCGGGTCGGCGTGGTCGTGGTGGCGGTCATGCCGCACCTGCCTGACCGGTGGCGGCGAGCATGACGGAGTCCTCGTCGGCGCGGGAGCGGGGGATGTCGGCGACGAGGCGGCCCTCGTGCATGACGAGCACGCGGTCGGCCATGCCGAGGACCTCGGGGAGCTCGCTGGAGACCATGACGACGGCCAGGCCCTCGGCGGCGAGGGAGGACATCAGGCGGTGCACCTCGGACTTGGTGCCGACGTCGATGCCCCGGGTCGGCTCGTCCACGATCAGCACCCGGGGCTCCGTCGAGAGCCACTTGGCCAGCACGACCTTCTGCTGGTTGCCGCCGGAGAGCGTGGCGACCGGGTCGCTGAGCCGGGCGGCCTTGACCTGCATCCGCTGCGTCCAGTCGGCCGCGGTGGCCCGCTCGGCGCGGCCGGTCAGCCAGCCGAACCGGGACAGCGCCCAGCGGCGGGTCAGCGTGGCGTTCCGCTCGACGGACAGCTCCATCACCAGGCCCTGCTGACGACGGTCCTCGGGGACCAGCGCGATGCCGGCGGCCATCGCCGCGGCCGGGCTGCCGCCCTTGAGCCGGGTGCCGGCGACGGTGACCGACCCGGCGTCGTAGGCGTCGACGCCGAAGACGGCCCGCACCACCTCGCTGCGCCCGGCGCCCACCAGCCCGGCGAGGGCGACGATCTCGCCCGCCCGCACCTCGAAGGACACGTCGGTGAAGACGCCGGTGCTGCCCAGCCCCTCGACCTGCAGCACGACCTCGCCCGGGACGACGTCCTGCTTGGGGAACAGCTCGGCGACGTCGCGGCCGACCATCATCCGGATGACCTGGTCCACGGTGAGCTCAGACGTCGGGGACGTGGCGACCCAGGCGCCGTCGCGCATCACGGTGATCGTGTCGCAGAGGTCGAAGACCTCGTCGAAGCGGTGGGAGATGAACAGCACCGCGGCGCCGCCGTCGCGCAGCGCACGGGCGACGGCGAACAGCCGCTCGACCTCGACGCCGGACAGCGCCGCGGTCGGCTCGTCCATCACCAGCACCCGGGCCTCGAAGGAGATGGCCTTGGCGATCTCGACCATCTGCTGGTCGGCGATGGACAGCCCGCGGGCCGGTCGCGCCGGGTCGAGGGCGACACCGAGGCGCTCGAAGAGGGCGGCGCAGTCGGCGTGCAGCCGGGCCTTGTCGATCCGGCGGCCGGCGCCGAGGGGCTGGCGGCCCATGAAGATGTTCTCCGCGACGGACAGGTCGGGGAAGAGGGTCGGCTCCTGGTAGATGACCGCGATGCCGGCTGCCCGGGCAGCGGCCGGACCGTCCAGGGTGACCGGCTCGCCGTCCAGCAGCACCTGGCCCGAGCTGGGGCCGTGCACCCCGGCGAGGATCTTCACCAGCGTGGACTTGCCGGCGCCGTTCTCCCCGACCAGGGCGTGCGCCGAGCCGGCGCGCAGCTCCAGCCGGGCATCGCGCAGCGCGGCGACGGCGCCGAAGGACTTGGTGACGTCGCGCAGGGCGAGCACCGGGGCCGGGCCGTCGGCGGGCCCGGGTGGTGCCGCGGGGGGCGCTCCGGCCACGGGACCTCCTCGTCGAGATGGGATGGACGGCACCGCTGTGAAACGGTTCATCCGGTGTGTGGCGCAGACCATAGGAGGCGGCTGTGACGGGTGTCAAGCGTCACCGCCGTGGTGTCGGATCGGCTCCGCGAGCGGCCTGATCCGAGGTTGACACGTTTCAGATCCGTGCCACCATGGCGTGACCGGCGACACCCGTTGCCCGCCCGGGTCGTCCCCGCCCGTCGTCCCCAGGAGCCCGTGTGCCGGTCAGCATCCGCGACGTCGCCCTCCGGGCCGGCGTGTCGCTGGGCACCGTCAGCAACGTGCTGAACCGGCCCGACCAGGTCGCCGAGGGCACCCGGGAGCGAGTGCTGCAGGCGATCGGCGACCTGGGGTTCGTGCGCAACGAGTCGGCCCGCCAGCTGCGGGCCGGGACCAGTCGCACCCTGGGCCTGGTGGTGCTGGACATCGCCAACCCCTTCTTCACCGACGTGGCCCGGGGCGTAGAGGACGTGGCCAACGACGCCGGCCTCGCCGTGATCCTGTGCAACTCCGACGACCGCCCCGCCAAGGAGTCGGCCTACCTGGACCTGCTCGCCGAGCAGCGCGTGCAGGGGGTGCTCATCACCCCCACCGCGGACCTGTCGCCGAACCTGGAGTCGATGCGCCGTCGCGGCACCCCGGTGGTGCTGGTGGACCGCCGCGCGTCCGGGCCGGGGCAGTGCTCGGTCGCCGTCGACGACGTCCTCGGCGGCAGGCTGGCGGCCGACCACCTCATCGAGCGCGGCCACCGCAGGCTGGCGTTCGTGGGCGGGAGCTCCGGGCTGCCCCAGATCCAGGAGCGGCACGCCGGCGTGGTCGCCGCGGTCCGGGAGCGGTGGGGGGACGAGGAGGCGCTGACGGTCTTCGCGCCGTCCGTGCTCACCGTGGAGACCGGTCGCCAGGCCGCCGCGCAGATCGTCGGCATGCCGGCCGCGCAGCGCCCCACCGCGGTCATCTGCGCCAACGACCTGCTGGCCCTCGGGGTGCTGCAGGAGATGACCCGGCACGGCGTGCGGGTGCCCGAGGAGTGCGCCATCGTCGGCTACGACGACATCGACTTCGCCGCCGCGGCCGCGGTCCCGCTGACCTCCGTCCGCAAGCCGCGCCGGGAGCTCGGCCGCCGGGCCGCGGAGCTGCTGCTCGACGAGTCGGCCGAGGGCCACGTCCACGAGCAGATCGTCTTCGAGCCGGTCCTGGTGGTCCGGGAGTCCTCGATGACCCGCCGGACCTCCTCGCGGGCGGACCGGACCGCGTGAGTGCACCAGCCCTGACCCCCGACCCCGTCCCGACCGACCCGAGGACCTCCCGATGACTCGCACCCGCCGTCAGGCGCCCCGTCCGGCCGAGCTGCTCGAGCTGGTGTCGTTCAAGAAGCCCGACCTCAACGGCAAGCGCCGCCGGCTGGAGTCGGCGCTGACCATCGCCGACCTGCGCGCGATCGCCAAGCGGCGCACCCCGCGGGCGGCCTTCGACTACACCGACGGCGCCGCCGAGGGCGAGCTGTCGCTGGCCCGGGCCCGGCAGGCCTTCGCCGACGTGGAGTTCCACCCCGACGTGCTGCGCCCGGCCGTCGACGTCGACACCTCCGTCGAGGTCCTGGGCGGGCCGAGCGCGCTGCCCTTCGGGATCGCGCCCACCGGGTTCACCCGGCTCATGCAGACCGAGGGCGAGAGCGCCGGGGCGGGTGCCGCGGCCGCGGCGGGCATCCCGTTCACGCTGTCCACCCTGGGCACGACGACGATCGAGGACGTGAAGGCGGCCAACCCGCTCGGCCGCAACTGGTTCCAGCTCTACGTCATGCGCGACCGGTCGATCTCCTACGGCCTGGTCGAGCGGGCCGCGGCGGCCGGGTTCGACACGCTGCAGTTCACCGTGGACACCCCGATCGCCGGGGCCCGGCTGCGGGACAAGCGCAACGGGTTCTCCATCCCGCCGCAGCTGACCGCGGGCACGGTGCTCAACGCCGCCGTCCGGCCGTGGTGGTGGTGGGACTTCCTGACCACCCCGAAGCTGGAGTTCGCCTCGCTGTCGACCACCGGCGGCACGGTGGGTGACCTGCTGGACATGGCCATGGACCCGACGATCAGCTACGAGGACCTCGACGTCATCCGCGGCATGTGGCCGGGCAAGCTCGTGGTCAAGGGTGTGCAGTCGGTGGCCGACGCCACCAAGCTGCTGGACGCCGGGGTGGACGGCCTCGTCCTGTCCAACCACGGCGGCCGGCAGCTCGACCGCGCCCCGGTGCCCTTCCACCTGCTGCCGGCGGTGCGCAAGGAGGTCGGCGACGACGCCTGCGTCATGGTCGACACCGGGATCATGAACGGTGCCGACGTGGTGGCCGCGATGGCCCTGGGCGCCTCGTTCACCCTGATCGGCCGGGCCTACCTGTACGGCCTCATGGCCGGCGGGCGCGAGGGGGTCGACCGCACGATCGAGATCCTCCGGTCGGAGATCGTGCGCACCATGCGGCTGCTGGGCGTCAGCTCGATCGCCGAGCTCGAGCCCCGGCACGTCACCCAGCTGCACCGCCTGCTGCCCCGGGGCTGATCCCAGGGCGGTGCGGAGTCGGAAACGGCGGCGACGCGGGAGCCGCTGATCGGGCCCCAGACGTAACGGCATCTCGTTCCGGACGTCACCACGGCGACACACCCCGGGACGACCGTTCTCGGCATGACCACGGGGGCCCGGCAGCGGGTGCACGACGCGCACCGGCACCTCGGCGTGCTGCCCGCGTTCCCCTTCTACGGCGGTCCGCCGGTCAACCCGGACACCACGGCCCGAGCCACCATCGCCGAGCTGCAGGCCGACCTGGACGACGAGGGCACCGAGTTCGCCCTGGTCATCCCCAACTACGGGGTGCCCGACCCGACGGCGTCCTTCGCGCTCAACGAGCTGGTGGTCGAGGCCGCGCAGACCGACGAGCGGATCCGGGCCGGGCTGTGGACCAGCCCCCGCCCGCAGGACGCCGTCGCGACGAGCGCGGCCCTCGCGCTGGCCGGTGAGCAGGGCGTCAGCGCGCTCAAGCTGTCCTTCCTGCTCGGCGGGCGGGCCACCGACGAGGCCTGCCGCCCGCAGCTCGACGCGATCTTCGCCGCCGCGCGGGAGCACGACCTGGTCGTCCACGTGCACACCAGCCCGGGCGCGGCCAGCGACCTCGACGAGGTCGGCCTGCTGGTCGACCGGTACGCCGACGACGTCGCCGTCCACCTGGTGCACATGGGCGGCGGCATGAGCGGCCACATCAAGCTGATCGGCCAGAAGTTCTTCGCCTGGGTCGCCGAGGGCAAGCGGGTCTACACCGACACCAGCTGGGCCATCGGCTTCGCGCCGCGCTGGTTCGCCGCCGAGATCGAGCGGCACGGCATCGGCCACGACCGGGTCCTCTTCGCCTCCGACCAGCCCTGGGGCGACTTCGCGGGCGAGCACGCCCGCCTCGCGGCGGCCACCGGGGACGGCGAGCTCGCCGACCTGGTCTTCCGCCGCAACTTCGAGCAGCTCCACCGCCTGACCTGACCCGCACCGCCCAACCCCACGGAGGAACCCTGTGACCACCCCGCTCGCATCACCCGAGGAGATCAAGGCCAACGCGGAGGCCAGCCTCGCCGAGATCCCGCACCCCTCGCTGCCCAAGGGCAGCAACCTGTACGGCTCGACCAAGATCTTCCCGGACTACCAGGCCGGCGAGGGCGAGAGCTACCTGACCCTGGTGCACGGCATCGCGCACGAGTCGTCGGTCAGCTTCGTGGCCTGCCTGCAGGCGCTGCGCGCCCTGCGCAAGGGCTACGAGTCGGTCCTCTACTTCTACGGCCCGGCCGCGATGAACGCCATGGCCACCCGCGGCTTCCCGACCACCGGGGACTCCGCGTTCCCGGGCGAGCAGAACATCAACTCGCAGATCGAGAAGTTCATCGAGGAGGGCGGCACGGTCTACGTCTGCCGCTTCGGGCTCTCCCTGCACGGTCTCCGCGAGGAGGACCTGATCGCCGGCTGCATCCCCTGCCACCCGCTCGACGTGCAGGACGCGCTGATCCACTACGCCCGCAAGGGCGCGATCATCAACAGCACCTACAACCTCTGAGTCGCCGGCCGTGACCCGGACACCGATGCGACCGAGCACCCGCGTGGACGTCGCGATCCTCGGCGTCCGGGTCGACGCCCCGGTCCGGAGACGGGCCGGGGCGGGCCCCAGCGACGACGGGCACGTGCTGCTGGGCGGCATGGGGACGGCGCTGCCGCTGAACGCCGACAGCCCGTACTCGATCAGCGGCGGCCGCCTGCTGCTGGACGGTGCCGACCTCGGGCTGGACGCCGAGGCGATCGAGCGCCCCCGTTTCTACGACCTGAGCACCGCCGACGGCGTCCCCTACGAGAAGCTCGCGCGGCTGCACGGCAAGGACGTGCTGGCCACCACCGTGGTGCAGACCTGCATCCGGTACGACGAGGCCGACCGCTGCCGGTTCTGCGCCATCGAGGCCAGCCTCGCCGCCGGGTCGACCACTGCGGTCAAGAGCCCGGCGCAGCTGGCCGAGGTGGCCGAGGCCGCCGTCCGGCTGGACGGCGTGCGGCAGATGGTGATGACCACCGGCACCACCAACGGCCGGGACCGCGGCGCCCGGCACCTGGCCCGCTGCGTCCGGGCGGTCACCGCTGCCGTGCCGGGGCTGCCGATCCAGGTGCAGTGCGAGCCGCCGGCCCCGCAGGACCTGGACGCGATCCAGGAGCTCAAGGACGCCGGGGCCACCGCGATCGGCATCCACGTCGAGTCCCTGGACGACGACGTGCGGGCCCGCTGGATGCCCGGCAAGGCCACCGTGCCGGTGAGCCAGTACGACGCCGCCTGGGCCGAGGCGGTGCGGGTGTTCGGCCGCAACAAGGTGTCGACCTACCTGCTGGTCGGGCTGGGGGAGGACGCGGACGAGCTGGTCGCCGGCGCGCTGGACCTCGCCGGGCGGGGCGTCTACCCCTTCGTCGTCCCGTACCGGCCGCTCGCCGGCACGCTGGCGATGGCCGACGGCGTCGGCGCCCCGGACCCCGCGGTGCTCGAGGACGTCACCACCCGGGTCGCTGCCGGGCTGCGGGCGCTGGGCATGCGCGGTGCCGACCAGGGCGCCGGTTGCGCGGCGTGCGGTGCGTGCAGCGCACTCCAGGCGGCCGGCGCATGACCGAGCAGATGGCCTGGGAGCGCAACGTGCTGCTGGTCGACCACCGGCTGCCCGTGGCCAGGCCCGGCTGGCAGCTCGAGGAGGCCGACCCGGCCGGTGTCCGCGCCCACCGGCAGCTGCGGCAGCAGGCGTTCGTCGAGGACCAGGGCCTGTTCGCCGGCTCCGACCTCGACGACGCCGACGACGACCCGGCCACCGTCGTCCTGGTCGCCCGGGGGGTGGCCGGGGAGGTGCTCGGCGGTGTGCGGCTCGCCCCGGTCGGGGTCGACGTCGGCTGGTGGACCGGGTCCCGGCTGGTCGTCGCGCCCGGCAGCACGCCCGGCATCGGCCCCGCCCTGGTCGCCGCCGCCTGCGCGCGGGCCGAGCAGGCCGGCGCGCTGCGCTTCGACGCCACCGTGCAGGACCGCTACGCCGCGATGTTCACCCGGCTGGGCTGGGCGGCCACCGGGACCGCGGACATCGGCGGCCGGCCGCACACCGCGATGACCTGGCCGATCGGCCGCCTCGCCGCCCTCGCGCAGGCCACCAAGTCCCCGCTCGGTGGGTTGCTGGCGGGGTTTCACCTGGGCGGTCCGGGCTTCGTCGGCGACGACGGCGCCCCGGTGCCGGGCACCGACGTCGTCGCCGCCTGCGACGCGATCCTGCCCTCGATGGTCGAGCGCGACCCCGGCTGGGCCGGCTGGTGCGGGGTGCTGGTCAACGTCAACGACCTGTCCGCGATGGGCGCCGCCCCGCTCGGCCTGCTGGACTCGATCGGCGCCCGGGATGCCTCGTTCGCCGCCCGGGTCGTCGCCGGCCTGCGCGCCGGGTCGCAGGCCTGGGGCGTGCCGGTGCTCGGCGGGCACACCCAGCTCGGCGTGCCCGCGGCGCTCAGCGTGACCGCGCTGGGCCGCACCGACCGGCCGGTCCCGGCCTCGGGCGGGCGGCCGGGCCAGCACGTCCGGCTGACCGCCGACCTGGGCGGGGACTGGCGGCCCGGCGCCACCGGCCGGCAGTGGGACTCCACCACCGGCCGGACGACGGCCGAGCTGCAGCTGATGGGCTCGGTCGTCGCGCGCACGGCACCGGCCGCGGCCAAGGACGTCTCGATGGCCGGCCTGGTCGGCACGCTGGGGATGCTCGCCGAGGCCAGCGGCTGCGGCGCCGTCCTGGACGTCGCGGCGGTGCCCCGGCCGACGTCGGCGACCGTCGGGGACTGGTTCACCTGCTTCCCCGGCTCGGCCTTCCTCACCACCGACGGCGCCGACCGCTCCGTCGCACCCGCGGGACCGGCCACCACGGCCACCTGCGGCGAGCTGGTGCCCGGCTCCGGCGTGCGGCTGCGCTGGCCCGACGGCTCGACCACCCCCGCCCTGGCCGGTCCGGTGACCGGCCTCGGCGCCTCCCGCACACCCGAGGAGAACCCGTGACCACCTTCGCCGCCGTCGCCGCTCCGTTCGGCCGTGACCTCGACGCCTCCTTCGCCCGGATCGAGGGGCTCGTCGCCGACGCCCGGGCCCGCGGCGTCGAATTGCTCGCCCTGCCCGAGGCCACCCTCGGCGGCTACCTGGCCTCCCTCGGCGACCACGGGGTGTCCGAGGTGCTGCCCGAGCACGCGCTGCCCCCCGCCCTGGACGTCGACGGCCCGGAGGTCGCCCGGCTGGCCCGGATCGCCGGCGACATGGTGGTGACCGCCGGGTTCTGCGAGTCCGACGGCGCCCGGCGGTACAACACCGCGGTCGCCGTCACCGGGGACGGCGTGCTCGGCGTGCACCGCAAGGTGCACCAGCCGCTGGGGGAGTCGAACTCCTACGCGGCCGGCGACGGGTTCCGCGCCTTCGAGACGCCGGTCGGCCGGATCGGCATGATGATCTGCTACGACAAGGCCTTCCCGGAGGCGGCCCGCACGCTGGCCGTCGACGGCGCCGAGGTCGTCGTCTGCATGTCGGCCTGGCCGGGCTCGCGGACCGGCGCCGCGGCCGACCTGGCCGAGGACCGCTGGACCCGCCGGTTCGACCTGTTCGACCAGGCCCGGGCGCTGGAGAACCAGATCGTCTGGGTGTCGGCCAACCAGTCGGGCACCTTCGGCGCGCTGCGGTTCGTGTGCAGCGCCAAGGTCGTCGGCCCGGGCGGCGACGTGCTGGCCACCACCGGCGTCGCGCCGGGCACCGCGGTGGCCACCGTCGACGTGGGCGAGGTCCTCGCCGGGGCGCGGCGGTCGATGGGGCACCTGCGGGACCGCCGTCCGGAGACCTACGGCGTGGGGGCGGTCGCGTGACGCTCACCGAGGCGGCGCCCACCCGCACCGGGCTGCCCGCGCACGTGCCGGTCGCCGTCGTCGGCGGCGGGCAGGCCGGGCTGTCGATCTCCTGGCACCTGGTCCAGCGCGGCGTCGAGCACGTCGTGCTGGAGCGGGAGAGCGTCGCGCACGAGTGGGTCGACGCCCGCTGGGACACCTTCTGCCTGGTCACCCCGAACTGGCAGTGCCGGCTGCCCGGCTGGCCCTACGCCGGCGACGACCCGGAGGGCTTCATGCTCCGCGACGAGATCGTCGACTACGTCCGGTCCTACGCGGCGTCCTTCGACCCGCCGGTGCACGAGGGCGTCGCGGTCACCCGGCTCGCCCCCGCCGCCGGGGGCGGCTACCTGCTGACCACGAGCGCAGGCGAGGTGCACGCCGACCAGGTGGTGCTCGCCGTCGGCGGCTACCACCTGCCCGTCGTCCCGTCGTACGCCTCGGCGCTGCCCGCCGGCATCACCCAGCTGCACTCCCAGGCCTACCGCAACCCCGAGCAGCTGCCCGAGGGCGAGGTGCTGGTGGTCGGCACCGGGCAGTCCGGCGCGCAGATCGCCGAGGACCTGCACCTGGCCGGCCGCCGGGTGCACCTGGCCGTGGGCAGCGCGCCGCGGATCGCCCGCCGGTACCGCGGCCGCGACGTCGTCGCGTGGCTGGACGACCTCGGCCACTACGACCTGCCCGTCGAGCAGCACCGGGACGGCGAGGCCGCGCGGGTCGGCACCAACCACTACGTCACCGGCCGGGACGGCGGCCACGACATCGACCTGCGCACCTTCGCCGTCCAGGGCATGCGGCTCTACGGCACGCTCACCGGGTTGGCCGGCTCCGCGCTGACCTTCGCGCCGAACCTGACCGCCCACCTGGACCGCGCGGACGCCGTCGACGACGGCGCCAAGGACGTCATCGACCGGCACATCGCCGCGGCCGGCATCGACGCCCCGACCGAGGACCGCTACGTCCCGGTGTGGGCGCCGGAGCAGGACCCGACCGAGCTGGAGCTCGAGGGCTCCGGGATCACCGCGGTGGTGTGGGCGATCGGGTTCCGGGCGGACTGGTCGTGGGTGAAGGTGCCGGTGTTCGACGGCACCGGCTACCCCACCCACCACCGCGGCGTGACCGCGGCGCCGGGGCTGTTCGTGCTGGGCCTGCCGTGGCTGCACACCTGGGGCTCGGGCCGGTTCGCCGGCATCGCCCGGGACGCCGAGTTCGTGGCCGACGCGATCACCGAGCTGAGCGCGGCGGGCACCCGCACCGGGCTGAGCAGCGCGCTGGCGGCGGGCGCGGCGTCGTCGGCCTCCCGGACGGCGTGAGGGTCGCGGCGGTCTCGGCGCACTTCGGCCGGGAGGTCGAGCCCTGCGTGGCCAAGGTGGAGGCGATCACCGCCGACGCCCGGGCGCAGGGGGTGGACCTGCTGGTCTTCCCGGACGCCACGATCGGTGGCTATCTCGGCGGGTTCGACCCGGTGCACGACACCGGTCTCCCCCCGGCCTTCCCCGCCGACGACGCGGTGTTCGACCGGGTCGCCGCGGCGGCCGGGCCGGTGGTGGTCTGCCTGGGCTACCGGGAGTCCGCCGGCGGCCGGTTCCACAACAGCGCCGTCGCCCTCACCGGGGACGGCGTGCTGGGCCGGCACCGCAAGGTGCACCAGCCCGCCGGGGAAGTCGCCGCCTACGCGGCCGGGGACGCGTTCACCGCCTTCGACACCCCGGTCGGCCGGCTGGGCATGCTCATCGACTACGACAAGACCTTCCCCGAGGCCGCCCGCACCCTGGCCGGGGACGGCGCGCACCTGCTCGCCTGCCTGTCGGCGTGGCCGGCCTCGCTGACCAACCGGGCGCCGCGGCTGCTGCAGGACCGGCAGTCCCGGCTGTTCGACCTCTACGACTGCGCCCGGGCCGCGGAGAACCAGGTCGTGGTGGTGTCGGCCAACCAGACCGGCACGATGGGCCGGCTGCGGTTCCTGGGCCAGTCCAAGGTGGTCGGCCCCGGTGGTGACGTGCTGGCCCGCACCTGGGCCAAGGCCGGGCTGGCGGTCGCCGAGCTGGACGTGGCCGGCGAGGTCGCCCGGTCCCGCACGGTGCTGTCCCACCTGGCCGAGCGTCGTCCGGAGGCGTACTCGTGAGGGTCGCGCTGCTCACGTACTCGACCAAGCCGCGCGGCGGGGTGGTGCACACCCTGGCGCTGGCCGAGGCGATGGCCCGGGCCGGGCACGACGTGCACGTCTGGTCGCTGGGCCGGGGCGGGGACCAGGCGTTCTTCCGGCCGGTCGACCCGGCGGTGACGCTGCGGCTGGTGCCGTTCCCCGACGTCGCCGGGGAGGACGTCGGCGCCCGCATCCTGCGGTCGATCGCCGTCCTGGGGGCCGCCTTCGCCGACGAGGCCTACGACGTGGTGCACGCCCAGGACTGCATCTCGGCCAACGCGGTGCCCGACTGCGTGCGCACCGTCCACCACCTCGACCGGTTCACCACCCCGGAGCTGGCGGCCTGCCACGAGCGGGCGCTGCGGACCCCGCACGCCCTGGTGTGCGTGTCGGCCGCCGTCGCCGCCGAGGTCGCAGCGGGCTGGGGCCGGACGGCGACCGTCATCCCCAACGGGGTCGAGGCCGACCGGTTCGCCGCGGCGGCCGGACCGGACGGCGCCGCGGGCCGCCGGCGGTGGCGGGACCGGCTGGGGGACTACGTGCTGGCCGTCGGCGGCATCGAGCCCCGCAAGGGCACCCGGGACCTGGTCGAGGCCATGGCGACGGTGCGCGCCGCCCGGCCGGACCTGGCGCTGGTGGTCGCCGGCGGCGAGACGCTGTTCGACTACCGCGCCTACCGGGCCGACGTCGACGCCCGGGCTGCCGAGCTCGGGGTGGCGCCGGTGGTGCTGGGACCGGTGGACCACGCGGAGCTGCCCACCCTGGTCGCCGCGGCGCAGGTGTTCGCCTTCCCCTCGACCCAGGAGGGCTTCGGGCTGGCCGCGATGGAGGCGCTGGCTGCCGGGGTGCCGGTGGTGACCCGGGACCTGCCGGTGCTGCGCGAGGTCTTCGGCGCCACGGCGGCCTTCGCCACCGACCCGGCCGGGTTCGCCGACGCCCTGCTGGCCGCCGCGGCGCAGCCGGACGCCGGCCGCGTCGCCGCGGGACGGGCGCTGGCGGACGGGCACGACTGGGACACCGCGGCCGCGGCCCACCTCGCGCTGTACGACCGCCTCGGCCGGACCGGGGCCGGGGGATAGGCGACGGACGCCCACCCCCCGGCCCGGCTCAGACCGCGTTCGCCTGCGCCACCCCGCCCAGCCAGGCCAGGCTCGGCTTCGGCGTCCGGACGAAGGTCTGCCGGTCGACCTCGACCAGGCCGAAGGTCGGCGTGTAGCCGGCGAACCACTCGAAGTTGTCCAGCAGCGACCAGTGCACGTAGCCGCGGACGTCGACACCGTCGGCGATCGCCTGCGCCAGGGACCCCAGCGCCTCGCCGGTGAAGGCGATCCGCTGCGCGTCGTCGGTGGTCGCGATGCCGTTCTCGGTGACCACGATCGGGGTGTCCGGCAGCACCTCCGCCACCCGGCGGACCGACGCGCCCAGGGCGCCGGGCCGGTACTCCATGTGCGCCAGCGTCATCAGGTCCGGGTCGCCGGCGACCGGGCCGTCCGGGCCGATCCGGGCGCAGCTGTAGATCTGCATGCCGACGAAGTCGCCCTCGCCGGCCACCTCGAGGAACTGGTCCTCCATGGCCGCGCGGTGGGCGACCATCTCGTCGTCCCCGCCGTCCTCGACGATCCACTCCTGGCCGACCAGCGAGAGGCCGTGGGTCACCCCGGCGCCGCGCAGCACCTGCGCGCTGGCCCGGTGCGCGTCGAGGAAGGCGTCGGCCAGCCGCTGGTCCGGGCGGGGCAGCCCGGAGATCTGCTCGCCGCGGGCGGCCATCGCGCCCAGCACCGGCAGCACCGAGGCGAGGTTGGGCTCGTTGATCGTGATCGTGTACGGGACGTCGGCCAGGATCGGCAACACCGTCTCGGTGAACCGGGCGAACCGGTCGGCGGCCTTCGCCGACGTCCAGGCGCCGTCCTCGTGGAACCACCGCGGGGTGGTGAAGTGCATCAGCGTGACCATCGGGGTCAGCCCGCGCTCCAGGCAGCCGTCGACCATCCGCCGGTAGTGGTCGAGCCCGGCCCGGGAGACCTCGCCCTCCTCCGGCTCGATCCGGCTCCACTCCAGGCTGAACCGGTAGGCGCCCAGCCCCGACCCGGCGACCAGGTCCAGGTCCTCGCGCCAGCGGTGGTAGCTGTCGCAGGCGTCCCCGCTGACCTCGGCGAAGGGGGAGTGCTCGGCGTGCTCCCAGGCCCAGTAGTGGTTCTGGGTGTTGCCGCCCTCGACCTGGTGGGCGGCGGTGGCGGTGCCCCAGAGGAAGGCTGGCGGGAAGGTGGCGGTCATGCGGTCTCCAGGGTGTGGGCGCCGGTGACGGCGTCGAGCAGGACGGTGGGGTCGGGGACCGAGTCCCCGCGCCAGGCGACGTGCTGGTCGGGGCGGACCAGCACCAGGCCGGCTCCCCACAGGTCGCGGAGCGCGGGCGCGGCGGACAGGTCGGTGACCGACAGCGGCACCCCACGCCGGGCGGCCTCGGCCACCAGCGGGTCGGGGTCGCCGGCGGTGACGAGCAGGGTGAACCCCTCGCCCAGCTCGTCGTAGACGGAGCGGCCCGGCCGGAGCCAGGCGTGCGGCAGCCGGGCACCGGGGTGCGCGGACGGGACGAACCCGACGACGTCGTGCGCCGGCGGCACCGACCCGTCGGGGACGACGACCGGGGAGTCGGCGTAGTCGTAGCCCAGCACCAGGCCCAGGCTGTGGAACTCGGGCTCCTTGACCTGCAGGGCCTCGGCGAGCTCGGCGCGCACCGCGTCGCCCTCGAGTCCGGCCGCCGTGGCGTCCCGGCCGGCGAAGCGGGCGGCGGTGAAGGCCTCCTGGTCCCCGGCGGCGGCGATGGTGCGCTCGGCGACCGGCCGGCGCTCGGGCTCGTAGCTGTCCAGCAGCGACTCCGGTGCCCAGCCCTGCAGCACGGCGGCCAGCTTCCAGCCGATGTTCACCGCGTCGCCGACGCAGGTGTTGAACCCGTGCCCGCCCCACGGCGGGTTGAGGTGCGCGGCGTCCCCGACCAGGAAGACCCGCTCGCCGCGGTAGCGGTCCACCAGCAGCATCCGGGCCGACCAGGGGTCGGTGACCAGCACCTCGACGTCGCACTCGGGGTCCCCGGCGAAGGCGCGGACGAGCTCGACCGGGTCGACGTCCTCGCGGGACACGTCGACACCCTGCACGATCGCCCACCACAGGCCGTCGAGGTCCAGCCGGCCCATCAGCCCGCCGCGCTCGCCGCCGACGACCCACCAGTGCACGCCCAGCGCGCACGCTGGCCGCTGGTCGAGGGTGCGGGAGCGGAAGGCCAGCGACAGGTTGGGAGCGGTGCCCGACGAGCCGGCGTACCGGGCGCCGATGGCCGCGCGGGACACCCCGGCGCCGCCGTCCGCGCCGAGCAGGTAGTCCGCCTGCACCTCGGTGGTCGTGCCGTCGGGCCCGGCGACCACGGCGCGGACGCCGTCCGGGCCGTCCACCACCTCGGTCACCCGGGACCCCAGCAGCAGGGTGACCGAGGGCAGCTCGGCGACGGCGTCGCGCAGCAGCTGCTCGACCACCGGCTGGGGCACCTGCTGGCCGGCCTCGGCGGCGATGTCCCGGGGCTCCGTCCAGAGCCCGAAGGCGTGCGGGAACCGGGTGAGCTCGCGGCCGAACACCGAGGTGCAGAAGACGACGTCCTGCGCGTGCGCGACCGGCAGCGGCGCGCGGCGGCGCAGCTCGTCGGCCAGGCCCCAGCGGCGCAGGTGCTCCATGGTGCGGACGCTGGTGGTCTTGGCCCGGGCACGCAGCGGGTCGAGGACCTCGCGGGGCTCCACGACCAGCACCCGGACGCCGCGCCGGCCCAGCTCGATCGCAGCCGCCAGACCGCTGGGGCCACCGCCGGCGACCAGCACCGGGACGTGCCGGGGCGCGGTGGGGCGGGGGCCGGTCACTGGTGGTCCCCGAGGAGGTGCCGGGTCAGGAACGCGGTGGTGCGGGTGAGTGCGGTGGCGGCTGCGTCGGGGGAGCCCAGCCACATGTGGTCGGCGCCGGGCAGGGTGACCAGCTCGACCGGGGTGCCGGCGGCGGTGAGCGCGGCGTGCAGCAGCTCGCTCTGCCGGTGGCCGACCATGCGGTCGGGGTCCCCGTGCAGCAGCAGGAACGGTGGCGCGGCGGGTCCGGCGTGGGTGACCGGGCTGGCCTGCGCGGCGAGCTCGGGGACGTCGGCCGGGGCGGCGCCGAGCAGCTGCGCCTCCCGGGTGGTCGCGTCGGACGGGTCGGCCGGCACGGTGGCCAGGTCGGTCGGCGGGTACCAGGCGACGACGGCGCAGACGGTGCTGGACGGCCCGGTGACCCCGACGTCTCCGTCCAGGTCCGGGCCGGTCAGGCCGAGCAGCGCGGCCAGGTGGCCGCCGGCCGACTCGCCCCAGGCCGCGACCCGGTCGGGGTCGACGTCCAGCTCGTCGGCGCGCGACCGCAGCCACCGGACGGCGGCCTTCGCGTCGTGCAGCTGGGCCGGCCAGACCGCCTCGCCGGAGAGCCGGTAGTCCAGCGCCGCCACGGCGATGCCGGCCTCCGCGAGCCGCTCGAACGGGGCGCTGCCGGTGAACTGCGGGCCGGCGGAGTGCCGGCTGCCCAGCCGCCAGCCGCCGCCGTGCAGGAAGACCACGACCGGCACCGGGCCGGGGCCGGAGGGCAGGTACAGGTCGAGCTCGAGCGGCCGGGCGCCGGGCAGGGCGGCGTAGGGGACGCCGGCGAGCACCCGGACGCCGTCGGCCGTCGTCCGGGCCGGGGGGAGCGGAGCGCTGTGCGCCGGGGGTGGCAGCGTCACTCCTGGACGTCCCAGCGGTGCTCGGGGAGGAACTTCATGCGGTGCTGCTGGGCCGCGGCCTGCATGCGCGGGAAGTCCGGGATGAACGGCGGCTGGTCGCCGGTGTGGTCGGTCGGGGTGCCCATGTGCTGGAAGAACCGCTCGAAGCCGCCGGACAGCGTGCCCATCATCCGGCTGGCCTCGACCACCTGGTAGGCGTGGGCGTAGCCGGCGGGCACGAAGCCGAAGTCGCCGGGGGCGAGCAGGCGGGTCTGCTGGGCGCCCTCGGTGTCCTCGAAGAACAGCCGGACCTTGCCCTCGAGCACGTAGAACGTCTCGTGGGTGGCGTCGTGGCTGTGGGTGGGGATGACGTCGCCGGCGGGGGAGTCGGCCACGATGACGCCGAACTGGTTCTCGGTCTCGTCGCCGGACAGCAGCACGGTGAACAGGTCGCCGAACAGCTTGGCGTGCTCGCCCTCGCCGCGGCGCAGCACGTAGGGCTCGGGCTTGCCGGGCAGCTGGCCCTGCCACTGCGGACCGTTCGCGGGGTCGATCAGGTACTCGAAGCTCATGGCTGCCTCCAGGCGCGGGGTCGGCGTCGACTCCGTTGAGCATCGGTGACGGCGGTCACCGCGGGGCAGCACCCTGCCATTGAGCGGCACGGCTTCCCAGGGACGTCAGGCCGACGCGCTCCGGGCCTCGACGAGGCGGGTCAGGTTGCCCACGGCGCCGGGCGCGTGCTCCCGGATCCGGGCGAGGACGTCGCGCTGCGCCGGGTCGTCCCGGTCGGCCTCGGCCATCAGCTTCCCGAAGCCGTCGAGCCGGCTGGCGCGGATCCACCGGCGCAGCTCGGCGTCCTGGCCCCAGTGGAACTGGTTCCACATCGTGGCCAGCATCGTCGCCGGGTAGTCGTCCAGGTCGTACGGGAAGGGCACGGTGCCGCAGAGCCGGTTCCGGTGCTCGTCGTCGTCGTACCGCGCCTCGACGTAGGCGGTGAGCGCGGCGCTGAACGCGGGCTGCGGAAGCCGGACCAGCTGCAGCACGATCCGGTCGCCCTGGAAGACCGGTTGCACCGGCCGGCGCTCGACGGCCGAGGCCGTGCAGTCGACGAACACCGTGCCGGGGGCGACCGGCACCGTGCCGCCGTCGAGCACCATCGCGTCGGGCTGCAGCTCCCGGACCCGGCCGAGCCGGACGACGTCGTGGATCCCGCGGAGCACCTCGACCTCGCCGGGCGCCACGGTGGCCAGGTGGAACATGCCGGGTGCGCGGTCCCGGTCGACCCGGGTGATCGCGCCGCAGCGCTCCAGCCGGCGGAAGAGGTCCGCGGTGTCCGTCGCGGTCGCGAAGGCCTCCATCTGGTCGGCCTGGCCACCGATCGCCTCGTGGAAGAACTCGGGCCCGGGTTGGGTGGTGACCCGGTTGATCAGCCAGGAGTCCCGCGGCACCACCCAGGTGATCGCGTCCGGGTCGGCGCCGTGCTGGACCAGCCAGACGCAGGTGTCCATCGCGGTCTTGCCGCCGCCGAGCACGACGAACCGCGCCGGGGCGCGGTGCGCGAGGCCCGGGAGCGCGTTCGGCGGGACCAGGTCGACGCCGTCCGTAACGGCGAACCGCGGCTGGTGGGTGGAGGGGACCGACGGGCTGCTGTAGGTGGCGTCGACGACCTTGCGGCGCACCCGGACCTCGGTGGTGGCGCCGGACAGCAGGTTGCGGAAGCGGTGACCGCCGTCCGGGGTGGCCTCGTACTCGCTCAGCGGGTGGTGGTCGACCCGGCCGCTGGGCAGCAGTCGGGTGCGCACGAGCCGGTCGTAGTAGGCGGTGATCTCCGCACCAGAGGCCAGCTCGTACAGGCCCTGGTTCAGCCCGGCGGTGTCCAGCCGCCGGGTACCGAGCTCCAGGGAGTTGACCCCGTAGAACGCCGACGGCTGGTGCAGGGTGACGAAGGGGTAGGCGTCGTTCCAGTGCCCGCCCGGTGCGCCGTGCCGGTCGACGACCGTGATGTGCGCGTCGGTCTCGTCCAGCAGGGTGTCGACGAAGGCCAGCCCGGTGGCTCCCGCGCCGACGACCAGGTAGTCCGTCTCCACGACGGTCATCGCCGGGGCGCCAGGATGCCCATGAGCACGATGTCCTCGTAGCCGCCGCGGACCCAGGCGTGCTCGCGCAGCCGTCCCTCGAGCACGAAGCCCGCCTTCTCGTAGGCGCGCAGGCCGCCGGTGTTGGAGGCGATGGCCTGCAGGTGGATCCGGTGCAGGTTGCGCCGGGTGAACCCGAACTCGACCAGCTGGACCAGCGCGGCCGTGCCGATCCCGCGACTGCGGGCCCCGGGCAGCAGGCTGATCCCGGCCTCGGCGTGCCGGGCGAAGGCGTCGAACCCGAACAGGGCGACCGTGCCCACGGCCCGGCCCTCGACGTCGACCACGAACTCCACGTCGTCGCCCCCGGTGCGGGCCGCATGCCGGGCGTCGAACCGCTCCCGGGTGAGGGGTGCCGGCGCCGAGGGGTTCCGCTCCTCCCAGGTGTCCAGGTCGGCGGCGATCTCGAACAGCACGTCGAGGTCGGCGTCGGTGCGCGCGCGGAGGGTCACGGCAGGCGGTTCGGACACGGCCGCACCGTAGCGCCGATGGGCCGGCCCGTCCCGGGAGTTGCCGACGCAGTCGGCCCCGGGCTCCGGCTAGCGTGCGGGCGGTGACCACGGCACCCGGGGACCAGCCGCTCGTCGTCCGCGCGGGTGGGGGCGAGGCGATCGACGCCGGCGGCATCGCGCACCTGTTCGCGCTCACCGGGGAGCAGACCGGCGGCCGGTTCGGGCTGGAGGAGTTCACGCTGCCGCCGCGCACCCTCGGCGCCCGGCCGCACGTGCACGGCTCGCACGACGAGTACTTCGTGGTCCTGTCCGGGGAGCTCACGCTGAGCACCGCCGGGGACGACGTCGTCCTCGCCCCCGGGGACACCGCGGGCGCGCTGCGCGGCACCGCGCACGGCTACCGCAACGACAGCGGCACCGACCCGGTGCGGGCGCTGTGCATGTACACCCCGGCCGGCTACGAGCAGTACTTCCGCGACGTGCACGCCGCCGTCGCCGCGGGCGAGGAACCCACCGCCGAGCTGCTGGCCGCCCTGCGTTCCCGCTACGACACCACCAGCGGCTGACCCGACCACCCGCAGACTCCCGCCGTGCAGGGATGGCCACGCCCTGCAGGGGCACAACACCCCTGGACGACGGGAGTCTGCCGGGCCGGTCAGGCCGAGTCGCTGCCGCGGTAGCGGAGGTCGGTGAAGGACACCGTGCCGTCGACGGCGAACAGGCCCCACACCCGGCCGGTGAAGGACTTCGCCACCTCGTAGGACCAGTACCGGCCGTCGAACTCCGCCAGCAGCACCGGGTCGGCGTCGGCCCAGGCGGCCAGCAGCCGCACCACCCCGCCGCCGATCGCCGCGGGCACGAACCCGCCCGGCGGCAGCTGCTGCTCGATGCGCAGCTGCACCGGACCGGCCGGGAACGCCGCGGTCCAGGTGCTCTCCAGCCCGGCGAGCACGGCCCGCGCGGTGACCACGGTCCGGTCGCCGTCCGTGGTCGCCTCCAGGCCGAACCAGTGCTGCTCGTCGTGCCGCGCGGCCAGGCCGCCACGCCCGGCGGAGGCGTCCACCACGACGTCGACGGTGCAGCCCAGGTGCCGCTGCGGTCGGCCCACGAAGACCGGTCGCCGGTCCGCCAGCGTCGTGCCCTCGCCGGTCAGCACCAGACCGTCCCCGCCGAGGAGGGACGACGGCGTGCGCCGGACGGCGATCCAGTCGTCCCCGCCGGCGACGTCCTCGTCCGGGGTGCCGGTGGCCTCGGGCAGCGACGCCTGCGGCCAGCCGTCGACCCAGGTCACCGGCACCAGGAAGGTCTCACGGCCCAGCGGGGAGAACGCGTTCGCGAAACCCAGCGGGCGTACCCCGAGCAGCACCATCGCCGTCCCGCCGTCCGGGGTGTCGACCAGGTCGGCGTGGCCGGTGTTCTGCACCGCGTGCTCGGTGCCGACCGCGGTCAGCACCGGGTTGCCGGGTGCGGCCGCCCAGGGTCCCGACGGGGACGGGCCGCGGGCGATGCTCACCCGGTGGCCGCGGTCGGTGCCGCCCTCGGCGACCAGCAGGTACCAGTGCCCGCCGCGGCGGTACAGGTGCGGGCCCTCCGGTGCGAAGGCCCCGGTGCCGGCCCAGATCTCCCGGACCGGGCCCAGCGCCTGCCCGGTCGACAGGTCGACCGGCACCTGGCGGATCGGGTGCGGGAAGCCGGCGAAGGTGATCAGCGCGGTGCCGTCGTCGTCCCAGGCGAGGTCGGGGTCGATGCCCTCGACGGCCGGCACCGGCACCCCGTCGCTCCACGGCCCGGCCGGGTCGGTGGCCGAGAAGACCACGCAGCCGCGGCCGCCCAGCATCACGGTGACCACCACGAAGAACGTGCCGTCACGGTGCCGGATCGTCGGCGCCCACGTGCCGCCCGGCGTCGGGACGTCGTCCAGCCCGAGCTGCTCGGGCCGCACGGCGACGTGCCCGATGAGCTCCCACGACACCAGGTCGGTGCTGCGGTGCACCGGCAGCCCGGGCAGGTACTCGAACGTCGAGGTCACCAGGTAGTAGGTGCCGTCGACCCGCACGATGCTCGGGTCCGGGTGGAAGCCCGGGAGGGCCGGGTTCACGACGCGACCACCTCGCTCATCAGCGCGAGCGCCCGGTCCACCGGCCCGATCGTGGCCGGCAGGTTGAGGAAGCCGTGCAGCATGCCCGGCAGCAGCACCTGCCGGACGTCGACCCCGGCCACCGCGAGCGCCGCGGTGAAGTGCTCGGCGGACACCCGCAGGTCGTCGTACTCCGCGGTCAGCGCGACCACCGGGCACAGCCCGGTCAGGACGGCGCCGGCCGGCATCGCGTACCCGTCGGCCCGGCTCTCGGCCCCGCCGACGTAGTTGCGGGTGATCCCGGCCCGGGCCGCCGGCGGGAAGCGCAGCAGGACGGGCACCTCGGCCATCAGGGCGGTCAGCTCGGCCGACGCAGGCGGCAGGACGGCGTGCGTCGTCGTGTAGGCGAGCACCAGCGCGGCCGGCTGCCACCCCTCGTCGTCGCGCAGCCGCAGGGTCGCCCCGGTGGCCAGGTTGCCGCCGGCGCTGGCGCCGCCGACGGTGATCCGGGCCGGGTCGACGCCCAACGCGGCGGCCTCGTCGCGCACCCAGCGGACGGCGGCCACCACGTCGTCGTGCGGGACCGGGTAGGTGACGCCGTCCACCGCAAGCCGGTAGTCCACGCTCACCACCACCGCACCGGCGCGGGCGCAGACCTCGCGGGCGGTCCGGTCGGCCTCGGGCATGTCCAGGTCACCCGCGCGGAAGGCGCCGCCGTGCATCCACACGAAGCCCGGCCGGCCGGTGCCGTCGGCGGCGGGGGAGTAGACCCGCACCGGGACGTCGCCGTGCGGGCCCGGGGCGACGGTGTCCCGGACGTGCACGTCGGGGGCCGGCGGTGCCTCGCCCAGGGACATGAACGCGTCGAGCCGGGCCCGGGACGCCGGGTCGGCCATCGCCGCCTCGAACGACGTCAGCCCGTCGAGCAGGGCGAACCGCGAGGCCTGGGACGGGTGGACGGGCACGGCAGCTCCTGGGTGGTCGGCCCCGTGACGCACGCCACGGGTGCAGGCCCCGACCTTGGACCACCGGCCGCGCACACCCCAGGCCGGTGCCATCCACCGGCACGGTTTCAGGGCGCGGGGACCAGGCCGATCGAGCGCTGCGCGCCCAGACCGCGGGAGATCGCCCGGGCAGCGGTGCGCACGGCGGGCACCAGCAGCCGCGGCTCGGCGTGCTCCATCGGCACCACCACCGACAGCGCCGCGGCGATCCGGTCGTCGTCGCCGAACACCGGGCAGGCCACGCTCACCAGCGGTTGCGGGGCGCGTCGGCGCAGCGTGTGCGAGCCCTCGCGGCGGATCGCGGCCAGCGTGCGGCGCAGCGCGGCGGGGGAGACGGCGACCTTCTCCGGCTCGTGCACCAGCGGCCGGGCCAGCACCTCCTCCTGGAAGTCGGTGTCGGCGTGGGCCAGCAGCACCAGCCCGACGCCGGTCGAGTGCAGGGGCAGTCGCCCGCCCACCCGGTAGAGCACCGGCATCGCCAGGTGCGAGGACAGCCGCTCGACCAGCAGCCCCTGGTCGCCGTCCCGCACGGCCAGCAGCACGTGCTGGCGGGTGACCTCCTCCAGGTCGCCCATGTAGGGCATCGCCACCTGCTTGAGCCCCTGCGCCCGCGGGGCCAGCGAGGCCACCTCCCACAGCCGCAGGCCGATGGAGAACCGGCCCTCGGCATCCCGCTCGAGCGCGCCCCAGGCCACCAACCGACCCGCCAGCCGCAGCGCGGAGCTGGTCGGGATGCCGCTGCGCCGGGCCAGCTCACCCAGGGTCAGCGAGCGTCGGCGGGCGTCGAAGGCGCCCAGCAGGGCGAGGGCCCGGTCGACCACGGGATCACCCTGCGGAGGGCGCTTGCCGCGGACCCGGGGCTCGGGGGTCGGGATCTCGTGTGCCATTGACCGGCATTGTGCCTGACGTCACGTGACCTGGACCTCCATCGTCGACGCCAGCCGGGTTCCACCCCGGTCACCCCCGCAGGACGTCGGCGAAGGAGCCCAATCCCGTTATGAATCGTTCCAGGACCACGACCGGGGTGGCGTTCGCCGCCGTGGCCGCGTTCGGCCTCACCGCCTGCGGCGGCGGCAGCGGCGGGGGCAGCAGCAGCCAGAGCGCCGAGGGCACGCTCACCGTGGCGTTCGACGCCGACGCGGCGCCCACCGGCTACGACCCGCTGCTCTACTCGCAGGGCCAGTTCACCTTCTTCAGCTCGATGTACGACGCGCTGTGGGAGACCGACACCGACGGCGTCTCCCAGCCCTCGCTGGCCACCGGGTACACCAACAGCGCGGACAACCTGCAGACCACGATCACCCTGCGCGACGACGTCACCTTCACCGACGGCTCGAGCCTGGACGCCGACCTGGTCAAGGCCAACCTCGAGCGGCGCACCGACGCCGACCTCACGGCCTACGGCGCCTTCGCCGCCGGGGGCGCCAGCGAGATCACCGACGTCGCGGTCACCGACCCGCAGACCGTCGTCGTCACCTGGGCCGCCCCGCAGGCCACGCCGGAGAACACGCTGGTCGACACCCAGGGCACCATCGTCGGCCCGGACGGCGTCGCCGATCCCGACACCCTGGAGACCACCCCCGACGGCTCGGGCCCGTACACCCTGGACGCCGACGCCAGCACCCGGGCGAGCTCGTACACGGTGACGAAGAACGCCGACAACTGGGACGCCGACAGCTGGTCCTACGACACCATCGTCTTCACCGTCATCACCGACGCCCAGGCCCTCGCCAACGCGGTCGTCTCCGGCCAGGCCGACGTCGCCACGATCCTCGACCCCTCCACCATCGACCTGGTCGAGTCCCGGCAGAAGACGGTCAGCGTCGGCGGCACCATCGTCGGCTTCCCGGTCACCGACAAGACCGGCGCGATCAACCCGGCGTTCGGGAGCGTCGAGGTCCGCCAGGCCCTGATCTACGCCACCGACCGGCAGGCCCTGGTCGACGACCTGCACCCCGGTGCCCGCGCCACCTCGCAGCTGTTCCCCGAGGGCACCGAGGGCTTCGACGCCGGCATCGACACCGAGTACGCCTACGACCCGGACAAGGCCCGCCAGCTGCTGGCCGACGCCGGCTACCCGGACGGCATCGAGGTCAACCTGACCGTGCTGGGCCAGCCCGACGAGGACGCCGTCGCCATCCAGGCCCAGTGGGCCGAGGTCGGCATCACGCTGACCTTCGTCACGGCCACGTCGACCGACCAGGCCTTCGCCGCGGTCTCCACCGACCCGATCCTGTTCGGGCCCTTCGGCATCGGGGCCAACCCGGCCGGCTTCGTCGCCGGGGTCGTCGTCGGCGGGTTCATGAACCTGCAGCAGGCGCAGGACCCGGACATCTCTGCGGCCCTGGGCGCCTCGCTGGGCACCACCGGTGACACCCAGGCGCAGGCGCTCACCCAGCTCAACACCCTGCTGACCGAGCGCGGCTGGTACGTGCCGGTCTACGAGGACTTCACCTACGCCGGCTACAACGCCGACTCGATGGGCGAGCCCTCCTTCGCCGGGACGAACAACTACCTGGTGCTCTCGGCCATCCAGCCGGCCTGACGCAACCGCCGGTGGCCGGGCCGCAGCAGGCCCGGCCACCGGCACCCACCCCCTCCCGACTGGAGCCCCCGATGCTCGCCTTCGTCGCACGCCGGCTGGCGTTCGCCGTCGTCACGGTGCTCGTCGCCGTGCTGATCAGCTTCCTGCTGGTGCACGCCAGCGACACCACCCCCGGCGCCGTCCGGCTCGGGGCGGGGGCCACCGCGGCCGACATCGCCGCGGAGAACGCCCGGCTGGGGTGGGACGACCCGCTCTGGCAGCAGTTCGGGGACTACCTGGCCCAGCTGGTCCGCCTGGACCTGGGCACCTCGCTGATCGACGGCCGCGACATCGAGGCCGACCTGGCCTCGCGGCTGCCGGTCACCGCGTCGGTCGCCGTGCTGGCCACGCTGCTGTCCGGCGTGGTCGGCGTCCTGCTCGGGGTGACCGCCGCGGTGCGCGGCGGCCGGCTGGGCAAGGCCATCTCCACCGGCAGCGGCATCGCCCTCTCGCTGCCGCAGTTCTGGGTCGGCGTCCTGCTGGTCTTCGTGCTCTCCCTGCAGGCCGGCCTGCTGCCGGCCACCGGCTACGTGCCCTTCAGCGCCGACCCCGGCCGCTGGCTGCAGAGCGTCGCGCTGCCGGTGCTCGCGCTGACCATCGGCGGGGCCGCCATCGTGGCCCGCACCTCGGCCGCCTCGATGCGCGAGGTGCTGGGCGCCGAGCACATCCGCACGCTGCGGGCCACCGGCACCCCCGAGTGGCGGATCCGCTACGTGCACGCCCTGCGCTCGGCCGCCGTCCCGGTGGTCGCGGTGCTGGGCATCCAGTTCATCGCGCTGTTCGGCGGCTCGGTGATCATCGAGAACCTCTTCGCGCTGCCCGGGCTCGGCCAGGCCAGCCAGGCGGCGGCCAGCTCCGGTGACTTCCCGGCGCTGGTCGGGGTGGTCGTCGTCGCCACCGTCGTCGTCGTCCTGGTCAACCTCCTGCTGGACCTGGTGACCGCAGCCCTCGACCCCAAGGTGCGTGCCGCGTGAGCGCTCCCCAGCCCCTGCCCGACGCCGACCTGCTGACCCCGGACGAGCCGGCCACCGAGGTCGCCCCGCCGCCCCGCCGGCGCGGGGTGCCAGCGTTCCTCCGCCGCCCCGGCGGCGCGCTGGGCGCGGCCTGGCTGGTCGTCGTCGTCCTCGCCTCGCTGACCGCGCCGCTGTGGGTGCCCTACGACGTCACCGCCCAGGACCTCGGCGACCGGCTCTCGCTGCCCTCGGCCGACCACCTGCTGGGCACCGACCCGCTGGGCCGCGACCTGCTCTCCCGGATCGCCACCGCCGGCTCGCTGCCGCTGCTGTCCTCGGCGCTCATGCTCGTCGTCGCGTTCGGCATCGGCCTGCCGCTCGCGCTGGTCGCCGCCGAGCGCCCGGGCCGCACCGAGCGGCTCATCAGCCGGGCCACCGAGGTGCTGCTCGCGCTGCCGGCCACCGTGCTGCTGCTGGCCGTCGTCGGCATCGTCGGCAACGACATCCCGCTGGTCATGGCCGTGTTCGGCGTGCTGCTGTCCGCGGCGGTCTACCGGGTGATGCTCGGCGTCGCGCAGTCGGTCCGGCAGCGGCTCTACGTCGACGCCGCCCGGGTCGACGGCCTGGGCTCGGTCCGGGTCAACGTCCGGCACGTGCTGCCGGCCATGGGCACCGTGATCGCGGTGCAGGCCGCCCAGCTGTTCGGCATCGGCATCCTGGTCGTCGCCGGGCTGGCCTTCCTCGGCTTCGGCCCGGGCGAGCCCGACCCCAGCTGGGGCTTCATGATCAACGACGCCTCCTCGTACCTGTTCGACGGCCCGTGGCTGCTGGTGCCCTCCGGCCTGGTCCTGGCGCTCACCGTCGTCGCGGCCAACGAGCTCGCCGACGCCCTCGCCGCCCGCGGCGGCGCCGGTGCCCACCGCCGCTCCCGCCGGGCCCGGACGACGACGCCCGCCCCGGCGCCCTCGGCGGTCCCCGCTGCGGATCCCGCGCCGGTGCCCGAGGACGCCGTGCTCGCCGTCCGCGACCTGCGGGTCAGCGTCGTCGACGGCCCCGACCTGGTCACCGGGGTCTCGCTGACCGTCCGTCGCGGCACCGTGCTCGGCCTGGTCGGCGAGTCCGGCTGCGGCAAGTCGATGACCGCCCGGTCGCTGCTGGGCCTGCTGCCCGACGGCGTCGAGGTCTCCCGCGGCTCGATCACCTTCCAGGGCACCGACCTGGTCGGCCTGCCCGAGGGCGAGCTGCGCGGCTACCGCGGCAGCCGGATCGCGCTGATCTCCCAGGAGCCGATGGTCGCCCTGGACCCGGCCTTCTCCGTCGCCGCCCAGCTCACCGGCCCGATCCGCCGGCACCGCGGGGTGGGGCGCGGCGAGGCCCGCACCGTCGCCGCGCAGCTGCTGCGCAACGTGGGCATCGTGGACGCCGACCGGATCCTGGGCAGCTACCCGCACCAGCTGTCCGGCGGCATGGCCCAACGGGTCTGCATCGCCCTCGCGCTGACCGGCGAGCCGGACCTGCTGGTCGCCGACGAGCCGACCACCGCCCTGGACGTCACCGTGCAGGCCGAGATCCTCAGCCTGCTGCGCGCCCTGGTGCGCGACACCGGGCTGTCGGTCGTGCTGGTCACCCACGACCTCGGCGTGGTCGCCGACCTCTGCGACGACGTCGCGGTCATGTACGCCGGCGAGGTCGTCGAGGCCGGCTCCACCGCCGCGGTGCTCGACCAGCCCCGGCACCCGTACACGATGGCGCTGCTGGGCGCCGACCCGCACGTGCCCGACGGCGAGCCGGTCCCCGAGCGGCTGGCCTCGATCGCCGGCACGGTGCCCTCCCCGGGCACCTGGCCCACCGGCTGCCGGTTCGCCGGCCGCTGCATGTTCGCCACCGATGACTGCCGGACGCCGTTCCCCGCCGTCCCTGCGCACGGCGGGGGACTGGTCCGCTGCGTCCGGGTCGAGGACCTGGCGCTGCACCGGATCAGCTGGACACCCGAGGAGGCCGGCGCCGAGATCGCCGCCGTCGACGTCGTCCCGACCGAGATCACCGCCGGAGGAGCCCGATGACCGCCGCCGCCCCCGTCCGCGAGGACCAGGCCACCACCACCCCCGCGCTGGAGGTCCGCGACCTCGTCGTCCGGTACGGCTCGGGGCGCAAGGCTCGCGCGGCGACCCCGGCGATCGACGGGGTCAGCTTCACCGTCGCCCCCGGCGAGACCCTCGGGCTGGTGGGGGAGTCCGGCTCGGGCAAGTCCACGATCGGCAAGGCGATCCTGGGTCTGCAGCCGCCGTCCGCGGGCCGGGTGCTGGTGCAGGGCCGGGACATCACCGACCTGCCGCTGCGCAAGCGCCGCGGCCTGGCCGCGGACCTGCGGGTGGTGTTCCAGGACCCGTACTCCTCGCTGAACCCGGCGCGCACGATCGGCCAGACCCTGGTCGAGCCGCTGCCCCGCGGTACGGCCGACGCGATGGCCCGGGCCCGGCAGGCGCTGGAGTCCGTCGGCCTGCCCGGCGACGCCGTGGACCGGTACCCCACCCAGTTCTCCGGCGGCCAGCGGCAGCGGATCGCCATCGCCCGCTCGCTGGTCGTGCGGCCGCAGGTGATCGTGCTCGACGAGCCGGTCTCCGCGCTGGACCTGTCCACCCAGGCCCAGGTGCTCAACCTGCTCGCGGACCTGCGCGACGAGCACGGGCTGGCGTTCCTCTTCGTCGCCCACGACCTCGGCGTGGTCCGGTTCCTGGCCCAGCGCACCGTGGTCCTGTACCGGGGCCAGGTCATGGAGACCGGACCGGTGGACGACGTGACGCTGCACCCCCGGCACCCCTACACCGCGGCGCTGACCTCGGCCGCGCCGGTGCCCAGGCCGGCCGAGCAGGCCGCCCGCCGCGCCGCGCACGAGGCGCTGGGCATCGGGACGGCGGGGGCCGCCGCGCCGTCGCCGACCGGGTGCCCCTTCGCCTCGCGCTGCCCGCTGGCCACCGACATCTGCTCGACCGAGCGCCCCGCCCTGCGACCGGTCGGCGCGAGCCTGACCGCGTGCCACCACGCCGAGGAGCTCACCGCGTGAACCTGGACCACCTGCTCGACCAGCTCGACCTGGACACCAAGATCTTGCTGCTGTCGGGCTCAGGTGCCTGGACGACGGCCGCCGTCCCGGCGATCGGGCTGCGGGAGATCAGCGTGTCCGACGGCCCGGTCGGCGTCCGCGGCACCAGCCGGGACGACTGGGCGGCCTCGGCGGCCTTCCCGTCCGGCTCGGCCACCGCGGCCAGCTGGGACGTCGAGCTGCTGCACCGGCTGGGTGCCGCGCTGGCCGCCGAGGCGGTGCGCAAGGGCGTGGACGTCGTCCTCGGGCCGACAATCAACCTGCACCGCACCCCGCTGGGCGGCCGGCACTTCGAGTGCATGGCCGAGGACCCGCACCTGACCGGCGAGCTGGCCGCGGCCTACGTGCGCGGTCTGCAGCAGGCCGGCATCGGCGCCTGCCCCAAGCACTACGTGGCCAACGACGCCGAGACCGACCGCATGTCGGTGGACAACCTCGTCGACGAGCGCACGCTGCACGAGCTGTACCTGGCCCCGTTCGAGACCGTGGTGGCCGACGCGGCGCCGTGGACGGTCATGGCCGCCTACAACGGGGTCGACGGCGCCCCGATGACCGAGAACGACCTGCTGGCCGAGCCGCTCAAGGGCAGCTGGGGCTTCGACGGCCTGGTGGTCAGCGACTGGGGCGCGGTCTACGACGGCGAGCGCGCGGTCACCGCCGGCACCGACCTGTCGATGCCCGGCCCCGAGCCGCGGTACGCCGGCCTGGCCGACGCCGTGCGGGCCGGCCGGGTGCCGGGGTCCGCGGTCGACGACGCGGTCCGCCGCCTGCTGCTGCTGGCCGCCCGCACCGGGGCGCTCGAGGGCTCCCCGGCGCCGGACCGCCCGACGGCCGGGCGGGTCGAGGACCTGAGTCCGCTGGCCCGGGAGGCCGCCGCGGCCGGGTCGGTGCTGCTGACCAACGACGGCGTGCTGCCGCTGACCGGCGCCGGCCGGGTCGCCCTGGTCGGCCCCGGGGCCGCCGACATCCGGGCGCTGGGCGGTGGCTCGGCCATCGTCTTCCCGCCGCACCTGGTGACCCCACTGGCCGGGCTGCGCGCCGCCGGGGTCGACGTCGTCACCGCCCCGGGCTGCCTGCTGGCCGAGGGGCTGCGGCAGGTGCGGCCCGACGAGCTGGTCGACGAGGTCACCGTGCGCTGGCTGGACGCCGACGGCGCCGTGGTCGCCGAGCAGGGCGCGGCGACGGCGAACCTGGTTCGGATCACCGCCGAGTTCCCGGCCGGCGCGGTCGCCCTGGAGCTGACCTGCCGGTTCCGGCCCGACCAGGACGGCGAGTGGCAGCTGGGCGTCTCCGGCGCCGGGGAGCACCGGCTGACCGTGGCCGGCACCGAGCTGCTGCACCGCGCGCACCTGGACGCCCCCCGCGACCCCGCCCTGCTGTTCGGCTCGCCCGCGCAGGCGTCGGCCGGCATCGCGCTGCGCGCCGGCGAGGACGTCGAGGTGGCGCTGCACTGGGTGCCCGACCCGCAGGCGTTCATCCTCTTCGGCGGCCTGGTCGTGCAGGGTCCCTGGGCCGGGGACGACGCCGAGCTGACCCGCGCGGTCGACCTGGCGCGGGACGCCGAGGTCGCCGTCGTGGTCGTCGGCACCTCGGAGGCGGTGGAGAGCGAGGGCACCGACCGCACCGACCTGCGGCTGCCCGGCCGGCAGGACGAGCTGGTCCGCGCGGTGGCCGCGGTCGCCCGCCGGACGGTCGTCGTGGTCAACGCCGGCGCGCCGGTCGAGCTGCCGTGGCGCGACGAGGTGTCCGCCGTCCTGGTGTGCTGGTTCCCCGGCATGCAGGCCGGCTCCGCGCTGGCCGACGTCCTGCTGGGTGCGGTCGAGCCCGGTGGCCGGCTGCCGACCACCTGGCCGGCGGCGCTGGCCGACGCGCCGGTCACCGAGGTCGTGCCCACCGACGGCCGGCTGGACTACCCGGAGGGCCTGCACATCGGGCACCGCGGCTACCTGCGCGCGGGCACGACGCCGGCGTACTGGTTCGGCCACGGCCTGGGCTACACGACCTGGGCCTGGGAGCAGCTGACCGTCGAGGGCTCGACCGCGACCGTCCGGCTGCGCAACACCGGCGAGCGGGCCGGCAAGCAGGTGGTGCAGGTCTACGCCGCTCGTCCGGACTCCGCGCTGGACCGGCCGGTGCGCTGGCTGGCCGGGTTCGCCGTGGTGCACGCCGGCCCCGGCGAGGTGGTCGACGTCGCGGTGGAGATCGGTCCGCGTGCGCTGCGGCACTGGGACGTCGGCACCGGCGGCTGGGCGGTCGACCCGGGCACGGTCGTGCTGTCCAGCGGCCCGTCGGCCGGGGACCAGCTCGTCTCGGCGGAGCTGCTGGTCCGGTGACCGCCCCGCACACCCTCCGCACCGGGCACCTGGGCACCGCCCTCGGCGTCCAGACCACCGCACCCCGGCTGTCCTGGCAGCTGCCGGCCGGCGCGACCGGGCAGCAGGCCTACCGGCTGACCACCGACGGCGGCTGGGACACCGGCTGGGTCGACTCGGACCGGCAGCTGCTGGTGCCCTACGCCGGGCCGCCACTGGTGTCCGGGCAGCGGGTGACCTGGCAGGTGCAGGTCCGCACCGACCTGGGCGAGAGCCCGCCGTCGGCACCCGCGTGGTTCGAGACCGGGCTGCTCTGGGCCGAGGACTGGTCGGCCGTCTGGGTCGAGCCGGGCACCATGCCGACCGGCCCGGCGGGCGACCGGCCGGCGGCCCTGCTGAGGGTGGAGTTCGACGTCGACGCACCCGTCGTCGTGGGCCGGCTGCACGCCACCGCGCAGGGGCTCTACGAGGCGTTCCTGGACGGCGGCCGGGTCGGCGACGCCGAGCTGACCCCGGGCTACACGCAGTACGACGCCCGGCTGCAGGTGCAGACGCACGACGTCGGCCCGCTGGCCCCGGGCCGGCACGCGTTGGCCGTCGTCCTCGCCGACGGCTGGTTCCGCGGACAGGTCGGCATCACCCGGGCCACCGACCAGTGGGGCGACCGGACGGCGCTGCTGGCCCAGCTGCACCTCACCGCCGCCGACGGCAGCACCGTCGTCGTCGGCACAGGCGCGGACTGGCGCAGCTCGGTCGGCCACGTGGTCGCCGCCGACCTGATCGCCGGCGAGCGCTGGGACCTCACCCGCCGGCCCGCCGGCTGGGACGCCCCCGGCTTCGACGACACCGGCTGGGACGCCGTCGCCGTGGTCGACCACGGCTACGCGGGGCTGGTCGACTCCCCGGCCCCGCCGGTCCGCCGGGTCGAGGAGCTGGTGCCCCGCTCGGTCACCCGGCTCGCCTCCGGCGCCGACGTCGTGGACCTGGGCCAGAACATCAACGGCTGGCTCCGGCTGACCGACCTGGGCCCGGCCGGCACCGAGCTGACGATCACCCACGGGGAGTGGCTGGACGGCGACGGCGACGTCACCGTGGCCAACCTCGAGCCCGACCTGCCGTTCCTGCCGCACCGGCTGCCCGCCGGCCAGGTCGACGCCGTGGTGTCCGCGGGGGTGCCCGGGGAGGTCTTCGAGCCCCGCCGGACCACCCACGGCTTCCGGTACGCCCGGGTCGAGGGCCACCCCGGACCGCTGACCGTCGACGACGTCCGCGGCGTCGTGGTGCACACCGACCTGCGCCGCACCGGCTGGTTCACCTGCAGCGACCCCCGGCTGCAGGCGCTGCACGACGCCGCGGTGTGGAGCTTCCGCGACAACGCCTGCGACATCCCGACCGACTGCCCGCACCGCGAGCGGCACGGCTGGACCGGTGACTGGCAGCTGTTCGTGCCGACCGCCGCCTTCCTGTACGACGTCGCCGGGTTCAGCACCAAGTGGCTGCGCGACGTCGCCGCCGACCAGTGGCCCGACGGCACCGTCGCCAACGTCAGCCCGTCCCCGCGGCACGAGGGCCGCGAGGGGCCGATCGCCCTCCTCAAGGGGTCGGCCGGCTGGGGCGACGCGTGCGTGATCGTGCCGTGGGAGATCCACCGGGCCCACGGCGACACCGACGTCCTGGCCGAGAACTGGCCGACGATGGTCCGCTGGCTGGAGCGGGCCGAGACCATGGCCCGGGAGCAGCGGCACCCCACCCGCACCGGCGAGCCCGCCCCGCACGAGCGGTACCTCTGGGACACCGGCTTCCACTGGGGCGAGTGGCTGGAGCCCGGCGAGGGCCCCGGCCCGATGGACGCCTTCGTCGCCGCGGACAAGGGCGACGTCGCGACGGCGTTCCTCGCCCACTCCGCCGGGCTGATGGCCCGGATCGCCGGGATCATCGGCGAGGACCCGACCCGGTGGACCGCCCTGGCCGACGGCGCCCGGGACTCCTGGCAGCGCGAGTACGTGCGCGGGGGCCGGCTGGTCGTCGACACCCAGGCCACCCACGTGCGCGCGCTGGCCTTCGACCTGGTGCCCGCCGACCTGCGCGCCGCAGTCGCCGACCGGCTGGTCGAGCTGGTCCGCGAGGCCGGCGGGCACCTGGGCACCGGCTTCCTGGCCACCCCGGACCTGCTGCCGGTGCTCGCCGACGCCGGCCACCTGGGCACCGCCTACGAGGTGCTGCTGGCCGACGGCGAACCCGGCTGGATGGCCATGGTCGACGCCGGGTCCACCACCGTCTGGGAGCGCTGGGACGGCGTCCGGCCCGACGGCACCCCGCACGAGTCGCTCAACCACTACTCCAAGGGCGCCGTCGTCTCGTTCCTGCACCGGTACACCGCGGGGATCTCGCTGCTGGAGCCGGCGTACCGACGGTTCCGGGTCGCCCCGCGCCCCGGCGGCGGGCTCACCTCGGCCTCGGCCGCGCACGAGTGCCCCTACGGCCGGGTCGAGTCGGCCTGGTCGCTGGCCGACGGCCGGTTCGAGCTGACCGTCGTCGTCCCGGCCGGGACGTCGGCCGAGGTCGTCCTGCCCGACGGGACGACGGCGACCGCCGGTCCCGGCACCCACACCTACGCCTGCACCCACGCACTGGAGGACGTCCCCCGATGACCGAGCTCACCGCCGACTGGGCCGGCCCGGCCCGGTTCCTGCCGCCGCACCAGCCCACCGTCCGACCCGACGGGAGCCGGCACTGGTCGGGTCTGACCTACGCGGTGGCCTTCGGCTTCCGGCCGCTGCAGCTAGACCTGTGGGCGCCGGCCACCTCCCCGGCGCCGCTGGTGGTGTGGGTGCACGGCGGCGGGTTCATGTTCGGCGACCGCCGGGAACTGCCCGAGACGTTCCGCCCGGACCAGGTGTTCGACGCGTTCCTCGCCGCCGGGATCGCCGTCGCCAGCATCGACTACCGGCACGCGCTGGAGGCGCCCTTCCCCGCGCAGCTGCTGGACGCCAAGGCCGCCGTCCGCTGGTTGCGCCGCTTCGGGCCCGAGCTGGGTCTGGCCACCGAGCGGGTCGGCATCGTCGGGGAGTCCGCCGGGGCGCACATCGCCGCCTCGGTCGGCCTCACCGCCCACCGCCCCGACCTGGAGCCCGCGCACGGGGTGGTGGGGGAGTCCTCCGCCGTCCAGGCCGTCGTCGACTGGTACGGCCCGGCGGACCTGTCGACCATGCCCCGCCGGCCGCCGCCGCCGCACGTCGCGGCGAAGCTGCCCCCGGAGCTGCTGACCGCACCGGAGGACCACCTCACCCGGGGCCTCACCGGCGACGCGCTGGCCGACGCCAGCCCGGTGACCCACGTGACACCCCAGGCGCCCCCGTTCCTGCTGGTGCACGGCACCGCGGACTGGCTGGTGCCCTACGAGCAGAGCGAGATCCTGCACGCCGCGCTGACCGCCGCCGGGGTGCCGGCGACGTTGGTCCCCGTCGAGGGTGCCCTGCACATCTTCGACGGGCACGACGACATCGACGCCCTCGTGCAGCTCACCGTGGACTTCGTGGCGGAGCAGCTGTCGTGAGCACCGTCGGACCGGTCACCGTCGAGCACCACCGGGAGCCGCTCGGCATCGGCGAGGCCGCCCCCCGGCTGTCCTGGGTGACCTCGACCGACCAGCCGGACTGGGTGCAGACGGCCTACCAGCTGCAGATCGGCGACGTGGTCGGCGACCGCGTCGACGCGCGCGACTCGGTCCTGGTGCCCTGGCCGGTCGAGCCGCTGGCCAGCCGGGAGCGGCGCACCGTGCGGGTCCGCGTCTGGGGCCCGGACGGCGACCCGACGGACTGGTCGCCCGAGGTCGTCGTGGAGACCGGGCTGCTGCAGCCGGCCGACTGGACGGCGACCCTGGTCCAGCCCGTGCTGGGCGACGCGCCGGACCCGGTCGCGCTGCTGCGGCGGGAGTTCGCCCTCGACGCCCCGGTGGTGTCCGCGCGGCTGTACGCCACCGCCCAGGGCGTCCTGGAGGCCGAGGTGAACGGCCAGACGGTCGGCGACGAGGTGCTGGCCCCGGGGTGGACCAGCTACCGGCACCGGCTGCGCTACCTGACCTGGGACGTCACCGACCTGCTGACCGAGGGCACCAACGCGCTGGGGATCGCGCTGGCCGACGGCTGGTTCCGCGGCGCGCTGGGCTTCACCGGCGGGCGGGCGTTCTACGGCGACCGGACCGGCGCCTACGCCCAGCTGGAGGTCGAGCACCCCGACGGCAGCCGCACCGTGGTCACCACCGACGGGACCTGGCGGTCCACCACCGACGGGCCGATCACCTCGACCGGGCTGTACCCGGGGGAGTCGGGCGACCTGCGCCGGGAGCTGCCCGGCTGGTCGGCACGGGGCTTCGACGACACCGCCTGGACGCCGGTCGAGGTCGGCGTGCTGGACCCCGCGACGCTGGTCGCGCCGACCGGCCCCCCGGTCCGCCGCACCGAGGTGGTGCGCGCCGTCGAGGTGAGCACCGCGCCGTCCGGGGCCGTGCTGGTGGACTTCGGCCAGAACCTGGCCGGCCGGATCCGCCTGGCGCTGCCCGACGCCCCGGCCGGCACGACCATCACCCTCCGGCACGCCGAGGTGCTCGAGCACGGCGAGCTCGGCACCCGCCCGTTGCGCGGGGCGCAGGCGACCGACGTCGTCGTGCTGGACGGCGCCGGTCCGCGGTCGTGGGAGCCGCGCTTCACCGTGCACGGCTTCCGGTACGCCGAGGTGACCGGCTGGCCCGGCGAGCTGACCGTGGACGACCTCGAGGCCGTGGTGCTGCACACCGACCTGCGGCGCACCGGCTGGTTCGCCTGCTCTGACGAGCGTGTCACCCGGCTGCACGAGAACGTGCTGTGGGGGATGCGCGGCAACTTCCTGGACCTGCCGACCGACTGCCCGCAGCGCGACGAGCGGCTGGGCTGGACCGGTGACCTGCAGGTCTTCGCACCCACCGCGTCGTTCCTCTACGACACCACCGGCATGCTCGGCGGCTGGCTGGCCGACCTGGCCGTGGAGCAGGCCGAGCTGGACGGCGTCGTCCCGATGTACGTGCCGTTCATCCCGCTGCTGCCCTTCCCGCAGCAGCCCGAGGTCGGCTGGGGCGACGCGGCGGTCGTCGTGCCGTGGGTGCTGTTCCAGCGCACCGGTGACCTCGGCCTGCTCGCGAGGCAGTGGCCGTCGATGGTGGCCTGGGTCGACGCGTTCGCCGGCCGGGCCGGCGCCGACGTCGACTTCCCCGAGGGCGGGTTCTCCTTCGGCGACTGGCTGGACGCCTCCGCTCCGCCGGACAACCCGGCCGCCGCCCGCACGCCGTGGCAGGCCGTCGCCACCGCCTACCTCGCCCGCTCGTCCCGCACCCTGGCGGAGATCGCCGGGCTGCTGGGTGAGGACGGCGCGCGGTTCGCCGAGCTGGGGGAGCGGGCCGCCGCCCGGTTCCGCTCCGAGTACGTCAGCCCCACCGGCCGGGTGGCCTTCCCGTCGCAGACCGCCTACGCGCTGGCGCTGGAGTTCGACCTGCTGGCGCCGGAGCAGCGCGGCCACACCGGGGCACTGCTGGCCCGGCAGGTGCTCGACGACGGGTTCCACATCGCCAGCGGCTTCCTCGGCACGCCGCTGGTCTGCGACGCGCTCACCAACGCCGGCGAGCTGGCCAGCGCCTACGAGCTGCTGCTGCAGGAGGAGTGCCCGAGCTGGCTCTACCCGGTGTCGATGGGGGCGACCACGATCTGGGAGCGCTGGGACTCGATGCTCCCGGATGGCTCGATCAACCCCGGGGACATGACGTCGTTCAACCACTACGCGCTGGGCGCGGTCGCCGACTGGCTGCACCGCACGGTCGCCGGCCTCGCCCCGGCGGCGCCGGGGTACCGGGAGCTGCTGGTCGCCCCGCGTCCCGGCCCGGGCATCAGCTCGGCGTCGGCCGAGCACGACACGCCCTACGGCCGGGCCGCGGTGTCCTGGACGCTGACCGGCGGGACGGCGTTCGCCCTGGAGCTGACCGTGCCGCCGAGCACGACGGCCACGGTGCGGCTGCCCGACGACAGCGCGCCGGTGGTCGTGGGCTCGGGGGCGCACACCTTCGCCTGCACGATCGTCGAGCCGCAGCCGGTCGAGAAGCCCGCGCTGTTCTTCGACCCGGACGCGCACGCGTGAGCCTGCGGACCACCCAGCGCTGCCGCGTCGTGCTGGACAACGACTGGGCGGGGGACCCCGACGGCCTGGTCGCCCTCGCCCACCACCTGCTCAGCCCCGCCAACCGGGTGGACGCCGTCACCAGCTCGCACCTGAGCCCGGTGTTCGGGCCGGCCGAGGGCACGGCCGAGCGCGGCGCCCGGCTGGCCCGGGAGCTCGTCGACCTGGTCGACGGGCCCCGGCCGGTGGTCGCGGCCGGCTGCGACGTCGTCCTGGACGCCGGGGACACCGGCTCGGCCGCCGCGGACCTGGTCGTCGCCCAGGCGCTGCGCGACGACCCGCTGCCGCTGGTGGTGGTCTGCGCCGGCCCGCTCACGAACGTGGCGCAGGCGCTGCGCCAGGAGCCGGAGATCGCGTCCCGGATGACGCTGGTCTGGGTCGGCGGGTCGCTGGACGCCGACGCGTTCGAGTACAACCGCGAGACCGACTCCGGGGCTGCCCGCGAGGTGCTGGCCCGGTCGGACCTGGCCGTCACCCAGGTCCCGCTGGAGACCTACCGGCGGTGCGAGCACTCGGTCGCCGAGCTGGAGGAGGACCTGGGCCAGGCCGGGCGGGTGGGCGCCTGGCTGTGGCAGCGGTTAGTCGAGCTGCCGATCCCGGACTTCGTGGAGCAGGGCGAGACCTGGCCGCTGGGGGACAGCCCGCCGGTGCTGCTGACCGCGCTGACCGACACCACCAGCGCGTGGACCGAGGTCGCGTCCGACGGCGCGCCCCGACGGGTGGTCACCGACGTCGACGTCCGGCTGCTGGTCGCCGACCTGCTCGCCAAGCTCCGCCGGCACGAGCGGCTGGCCCTCGGCGGCTGAGCGTCGCGGTCCCTGCCGAGCCAGGTCCACCCTGCTGGGGGTGGGTCCGCGGCCGGCGCCGGACCTCCCCCCAGCTGGGCGGACCTGCCTCGGACGGCGCCCGGGGATGAACCGCGGTGCGGTGGGGTGCGCCGCCGCAGACCGCGGCTCACCCCACCGCTGAGCGGCTCACTCCCCGGCGCTGGGTCGACCGGCCGGCATCCCGTCGCGCTCGACGACCACGACCGGCTGGACCTCGGCGGCCGGCGTCGGCTCCTCGGTGACGGCCTCGCCGCGGGCGACCATGCCGGCCTCGGTGGCCAGCGGGATCTCCCGCAGGAAGAACGCCAGCACCAGCGCGACGACCAGGATCGGCACCAGGTACCAGAACACCGGGGCCAGGGCGTCGGCGTAGGCGAACACCACGGCGCTGCGCAGCGGGTCGCCGGCGGCGTCGACCGCGGCGGGGGTGAGCGAGTCCGGGGAGAGGATCCCGGCGGTCACCGCCTGCTCGGCGTTGGCCGACAGCGCCGTGCCCAGCCGCTCGGCCAGCCGGGTGGTGAACAGCGTGCCGAACACGGCCACGCCGAGTGTGGCGCCGACCTCGCGGAAGTAGTTGTTCGTCGACGTGGCCACGCCGAGCTGGGTGGCCGGCACCGCGTTCTGCGCGGCCAGCACCACGTTCTGCATGATCAGCCCGAGCCCGGCGCCCAGGGTGAAGACCATCGCGCCGATGGTCCACAGCGAGGTGTCCCCGGTCAGCTGGGTCATCCACACGATCGCGGCCAGGATGGTGGCCACCCCGGCGACGGTGAACACCTTGTAGCGGCCGGTGCGGGCGATGAACCCGGCGGTGCCCTGGATGGTCACGATGATGCCGGCGGTCATGGGCACCAGCAGCAGCCCGGACACGGTGGCCGACTGGCCGGAGCTCATCTGCAGGTAGGTCGGCAGGAACGCGATCGCGGAGAACATGCCCAGCCCGACGGCCAGCCCGAGGGCGGTGGCCACGGCGAAGGTGGGGTTGGTGAACAGCTGCAGCGGCACGACGGGCTCCACGGCCCGTCGCTCGACCAGCACGAACACGACCACCGCGACGACGAAGCCGGCACCCAGCGCCAGCGTCCACGGCGCCGTCCAGCCCTCGCTGCCGCCCAGGTCGGTGGCCAGCACGAGGCAGGTGGTGACCGCCGACAGCGCGATGATGCCGGCGATGTCCAGCGGCGTGGTGTTCCGCCGCTTGGGCAGGGTGAGGGCGAACCAGCCGATGGCGAAGGCGGCCAGCCCGACCGGCACGTTGACCCAGAAGCACCACTCCCAGCCCAGCGAGGAGTCGGTGAAGAACCCGCCGATCAGCGGCCCGGCCACCGCCGACAGCCCGAACAGGGCGCCGATCGGGGCCATGTACCGGGCGCGCTCCCGGGCCGGGACGATGTCGGCGATGATCGCCTGCGACAGGATCATCAGCCCGCCGCCGCCCAGGCCCTGCACCCCGCGCCAGACCACGAACCAGCCGAAGGACGGCGCCAGCGCGGCACCGACGCTGGCCACGGTGAACAGCCCGATCGCCACCAGGAACAGGGTGCGGCGGCCGAAGAGGTCGCCGAGCTTGCCGTAGACCGGCATCACCAGGGTGGTCGCGAGCAGGTAGGCGGTGGTCACCCACGCCATGTGCGAGACGCCGCCGAGGTCCCCGACGATGGTGGGCATCGAGGTGGACACGATCGTCTGGTCCAGGGCGGCCATGAGCATGCCGGCCACCAGGGCGCTGAAGATGATGTTGATCCGTCGTCGGGTGAGGACGAGCGGGGGTGCTGCGGTGGTCACGGGTCTCCTGCTCAGCGGGGTGGTCAGCGGGGGGCGGGGAGGCCGGCGGCGAGGACGCCCCAGGCCTCGTCCACCAGGTCGGGCAGCGAGGCGGTGAAGTCGGTGGCCAGCCAGCGGTGCAGGGCCGTGCGCATGGCCACCCCGCTCACCCCGGCCAGCAGCAGCGGGTACAGGTCCTGCGGGCCGGTGCCGGACCGGGCGGCGAGGACGGCGGCGACCTCGTGGTCACCCCGCCCGAACGCCGCGGCCAGGTGGGCAAGCAGGACGGGGGAGGCGTCGACGACGCGCATGCGCAGCGGCCACAGCTCGCCGTCCCGGGCCATCACGGCGGCCCGCTCGACGGCGACCGCCCGCAGGGCCTCGACCGGTGTCTCGTCGCCCGGCCGCGCGGCCACCGCGGCGGCCACCGAGCCCGACTCGTCGGGGTCCAGGCCGAGGACGGCGTCGTCCTTGGTCGGGAAGTAGTTGAAGAACGTCCGGGGCGAGACGTCGGCGGCGGTGGCGATCTCGTCGACCGACACCGCGTCCAGCCCGCGCTCGGCGACCAGCTCGAGGGCGGCGACGTGGAGCGCGCGACGGGTGGCGGCCTTCTTGCGGTCGCGCAGCCCCGAGGTCACCCGAGGAGGGTGGCACAAAAAATGCGGGGACTGCAAGATTGCAGTCCCCGCATCTTCAGCGTGTCACGGTGCCGAGGTGCCGACCAGCTCCCGCTCGTCGTCCCGGGGGTCGGCCTTCTCCAGCGCCGCGCCCTCGACGTCGAGCACCGGCAGCCACCGCAGCCAGCGCGGCAGCCACCACGCCCGCTCGCCCAGCAGCGCCAGCGCGGCGGGCACCAGCACCATCCGGACGACGAAGGCGTCGAACAGCACGCCGATCGCCAGCGCGAACCCGATCGACTTGATGGTCGCGTCGCCGGCCGGCACGAACCCGGCGAAGACGCTGAACATGATCAGCGCCGCGGCGAAGACCACCGGCGCCGCCGAGCGGAACCCGCTGCGGATCGCCGCCGTGGGTGCCGCCCCGTGGGCGTGCGCCTCGTGCATGCGGGAGACCAGGAAGACCTGGTAGTCCATCGCCAGCCCGAACAGGATCCCGATGACCAGGATCGGCGTCAGGCTGATCAGCGGACCCGCACTCTCCAGGTTGACCAGGTCGCCCAGCCAGCCCCACTGGAAGACCGCCACGGTGGCGCCCAGCGCGGCCCCGATGGTGAGCAGGAAGCCCAGCACGCCGACCAGCGGCACCAGCAGCGACCGGAACACCAGCACGAGCAGGACCAGCGCCAGCCCGACGACCAGGGCCAGGTACACCGGCAGCGCGCTGTTCAGCGAGGACGCGACGTCCACGCTGACCGCCGTCTGCCCGGTGACCGAGGCCGTGACGCCGTCCAGGTCCGACAGCTCGGCCCGCAGGTCCTCGACCAGCTGCTCGGTCGCTGCGCTCGTCGGGCCCGAGTCCGGGACGACGGTCAGCAGGGCGGCGTCGCCGTCGGCGTTCGGGATGGCCGGGGTGACGGTGACGACGTCGTCCAGCCCCTGGATGCCGGGGGTGGCCGCCGTCGCGGTCTCGGCCGCGCCGGTGCCCTCGAAGAGCACGGTGATCGGGCCGTTGATGCCGGCGCCGAAGCCGTCGGCCAGCAGCTGCTGGGCCCGGTCCTGGGTGCTGTCGGCCGGCGGGGTCTGGATGAGCGTGGTCCGCATCGAGGCGACCGGGATCGAGATGACGCCCAGGGCGACGACCGCGGCCAGCAGGGCGACGATCCGGTGCTTGGTCACCGCGACGGCCCAGCGGCCGAACAGTCCGGTGGCCGGTGCGGCGTCGTCGACCGAGGCCGCCGGCGGCAGGTCCCGCTGCTTCTTGGGCAGCGCCCGGCGGCCCAGGAAGGACAGCACGGCCGGCACCAGGGTCAGCGCGACGAGGACGGCGACCACGATGGTCGCGCCGGCCGCGATGCCCATCTGGGTGAGGAACGGGATGCCGGCGACGAACAACCCGACCAGGGCGATCACGACGGTCAGGCCGGCGGTGACCACCGCGGAGCCCGCCGTCCCGACCGCGGTGGCGATCGCCGTGGGCACGTCGACGCCGCGCCGCAGCTCCTGCCGGTGGCGGTTGATGATGAACAGCGCGTAGTCGATGCCGACGGCCAGGCCGAGCATCGCGGCCAGGATGGACGTCGTGGAGGACAGCTCCAGGAACCCGGTGGCGATGGTGATGCCCAGGACGCCGATGCCCACGCCGACCGCGGCGGTGAGCAGGTTCATCCCGGCCACGACGAGCGTGCCGTAGGTCAGCGCGAGCACCAGGACGGCGACGACCACGCCGGCGATCTCGCCGATGCCGCCGATCTCGGGTGCGGCCTCCAGGGCCTGCCCGGCGACCTCGACGGTCAGCCCGGAGTCGCGGGCGTCGGTGACCGCGGCGAGCAGGGCGTCCTGCTCGGCCGGGGTGACCTCGCCGGGGCCGACGTCGTAGGTGACGGTGCTGTACCCGGTGGTGAGCTCCTGGTTGACCGTGGGCGCGGCCTGGTCCAGCGGGTTGCTGGCCGAGACCACGCCGGGCAGCCCGCCGAGGTCGGCGACCAGCGTGCCCAGCGCGGTGGCCTGGTCGGGGTCGGCGAGGGTGGTGCCGGCGGGGGCGCGCACGACGACCTGGGCGCTGGCCCCGGCGTCGGTCGCGCCGAACTCCTCGGAGATCCGGTCGAGGGCGACGGTCGACTCCTGGCCCGGGATGGAGAACGACGACGTCGTCTCCCCGGCCAGCGTCGCGGCGCCGACGCCGCCGGCGACCAGGACGGCCAGCCAGACGAGGACGACGGTCAACCTGCGGCGGTGCGCGAGGGCACCCAGCCGGGCGAGCAGTGCAGCCATGGGGGTCAGGCCTCCGGGTCGGTGGAGCGGGCGGGGGTGACGTCGGCGTCCGGGCGGCGGTGGCCGAGCGCGTCGAGGCAGGTGGCGACCACGAGGGACCGCCAGGTCGTGGTGGACCCGAGCTCGGTGGCGGCGAGAGACAGGACGGCGAGGGCACCCAGGGCGCCCAGCACGCGGACGGTGCGCGTCGGGTCGTCGGGCACCTCGCCGGGCGCCAGGCCGAAGGCGCGCACCGCGGCGTCGCCGGCGGACACGGCGCACTCGGGGGTGGGCTCCTCGGCGGCGGGGGACAGCAGCAGCGCGACCAGGCCGGGGTGGGCGAAGGCGATGTCGACCAGCACCTCGACCGTGGCCCGGTCCCGGTCGACGCCGGCGGGGAACCGGCCGCTGACCGCCAGGACCTGGTCGGCGAGCTGGTCGGCCTGGGTGGTGACGGCCGCGTGCAGGGCGTCCTTGCTCGGGAAGTGGTGCAGCAGCCCGGCCTTGGACAGGCCCACCGCGTCGGCGATCTCCTGGACGGAGGTCTTGGCGAACCCGCGGCGGGCGAAGAGCGCGGCCGCCCGGTCGAGGATGTCGTCGTCCCCGTGGTGGGTGCGCGTCGACCTGGTCACCGGGAGCACGCTACGCGGGGACCGACCGATCTGGTCGGTTTACCGACCAGGATGGTCGGTGAGGTCGCTCACCCCAGGGTGGTCTCGAAGGCGTAGAGCCGGTCGACCACCGGGAGGGCGCGCAGCTCCTCGACCGCCGTGGGCCGCAGGCCGTCGAACAACGGCGTCCACCCGGCCGACAGGTACAGCTCGCGCGCCTCGGGCTGCAGCGGGCCGGTGGTCAGGAACGCCCGGGTGTAGCCGGCCGAGGCCGCGTGCTGCTGCAGCTCGGCGAGCACCCGGCGCGCCAGTCCGCGCCGGCGGTGGTCCCGCGAGGTCCACATCCGCTTCACCTCGGCGGTGCCCGGGTCCTCGTGCGCCCGGTAGGCGCCGCCGGCGACCGCGGCGCCGTCGTCGAGCAGCAGGAGGAAGACGCCGGTCGGCGGGGTGAACTCGGCCGCGGGGTAGCGGTCCATCTCCTCGGTGGCGCTGCCGAAGAGGTCGCCGTAGCGGGCGTCTTACTCGCGCAGCAGATCTTTCAGCATCGGGACGGCCCGCGGGTCCTCGGGGTGGACCAGCTCGGTGACGATCCGGTCGCGCGCGGTGTGGTCTGCCACGTGTCGCAACGGTAGGCGGGCGTCCCGGCCGTCGTTCCGCTGGCAGCCCCATGTGATCGGGGGCACACTGGAGCCGTGGACAGCTACGCCGTCGGATACGCCCGCCCGGACCGGTGGTCGCGCTCGCGGCCCGAGGACACCGTCTCCTCCTCGTGGCACGCCGTCGAGGCGCACCGCCCGCCGTCGGAGCTCGACGGGGAGGTGGAGCTGGCCGTCTGCGGCGCCATCGTGCAGGTGTGGGGCGCCCACCGCTGGGACCGCGTGGGTGCGCGGGAGACCGCCTGCACCGAGTGCAAGCGGTCCACCGCGCAGCAGCTCAGCCGCTCGGCCTAGCCCTCCCGGCGAGGGCGCCGACCGGTGATCGCGGAGAGACCGGTGACCTCGCGGCCGACGATGAGCGCCTGCACGTGGTCGGTGCCCTCGAAGGTGTAGATCGCCTCGATGTCGGCGTGGTGCCGGGCGATGTGGTGCTCGAGCAGGATGCCGTCGCCGCCGAACAGGTCGCGGGCGTCGGCGATGATCGTGCGGGCCTTCTTGCAGCAGTTCATCTTGGCCAGCGACGCCATGGCCGCGGTCATCCGGCCCTCGTCGGCCAGCGTCGACAGCCGCCAGCACATCAGCTGCATGGTGGTGATCTCGGCCAGCATCCGGGCGAGCTTCTCCTGCACCAGCTGGTAGCCCGCGATCGGCTGGCCGAACTGCTCGCGCTGCAGGGTGTGCGCCAGGGCCAGCTCGTAGGCCGACTGCGCGACGCCCAGCGCCCGCCAGGCGACGGTGTACCGGGTGCGGTCGAGCACCTGGGACACGTCCTTGAAGTTGTGGCAGTTCTCCAGCTTGTTCTCCGGCCCGACCCGGACGTTCTCCAGCGTGATCTCGGCCTGCCACACCGCCCGCAGCGCCGTCTTGCCGGTCATCACCGTGGCGGTGAAGCCCGGCGTGCCCTTCTCCACGACGTACCCGCCGACGTTCCCGTCCTCGTCGCGGGCCCAGATCAGCACGATGTCGGCGATCGACCCGTTGCCGATCCACTTCTTGGCCCCGTTGAGCACGAAGCCGTCGCCGTCGCGGGTGGCCGTCGTCCCCAGCGCGACGGCGTCCGAGCCGTGGTCGGGCTCGGTGAGCCCGAAGGCACCGATGGTCTCCATCCGGGCCATGCCCGGCAGCCAGCGCTCCTTCTGCTCCTCGCTGCCCAGCAGGTCGATCGACTGCATGGCCAGGAAGCTGTGCACGCCGTGGAAGGTGCCCATCGAGCCGTCGGCGCGGGCCCACTCGGCGGCCACCAGCCCGGCGGCGACGGCGCTCATGCCGGCCGAGCCGTGGCCCTTCACCGTGCCGCCGGCGATGCCGAGGTCGGCGAGCTTGGGCACCAGGTGGGCGGGGAACTCGGCCCGCTCCCAGTAGTCGTTGATGATCGGGGTGACCTCGGCCGCGCAGAACGCGCGCACCCGGTCCCGGATCTCCAGGTCGCCGGGGTCGATGAGGTCGTCGACGGCGTAGAAGTCGGTGGCGGGGGCGAGGGTGTCGGCGTCGGTGCTCACGACCTCGGACGCTAGGCCGGTGTCCGGCATGCTGCTCGTCGTGCGCATCGTGATCGCCCCGGACAAGTTCAAGGGCACGCTGGACGCCGACGGGGTGGCCGACGCGATGGCGGCCGGCGTCGCCCGGGTGCACCCGGAGGCGGAGGTGCTGCTGCGCCCGGTCGCCGACGGCGGCGACGGCACGGTCGCCGCCGCGCTGCGGGCGGGCTGGACCCCGCTGGCCGTCCGCGTCAGCGGTCCGGACGGCGCACCCCGGCAGGCGGTCCTCGCCCTGCACGACGGCACCGCACTGGTCGAGCTGGCCACCGCGGCCGGCCTGCACCTGGCGCCGCCGGCCCCGCTGACCGCGACCACCCGGGGGGTCGGCGACCTGCTGCTCGCCGCGCTCGAGGCGGGTGCGCGCCGGCTGGTGGTGGGCATCGGCGGCAGCGCGACCACCGACGCCGGGGCCGGGATGCTGACCGCGCTCGGCGTCCGGTTCCTGGCCGCCGACGGCACCGACCTGCCCCCCGGCGGCGCGGCGCTGGCTCGCCTGGACCGGGTCGACGCGTCCGGTCTGGACCCGCGGCTGGCCGGGGTCGAGGTGGTGGTCGCGACCGACGTGGACAACCCGCTGACCGGCCCGGCCGGTGCGGCCGCGGTGTTCGGCCCGCAGAAGGGGGCGACGGCGGTCGACGTCGCGTTGCTGGACCGGGCGCTGGCCCGCTTCGCCGCGGTGGTCCGCCGCGACCTCGGGGTCGAGGTGGACGCCGTGCCCGGCGCCGGCGGAGCAGGGGGGACGGCGGCCGGCGCGCTGGCGCTGCTGGGCGCCCGGATCACCTCCGGGGCGGACCTGGTCTGCGACCTGGTCGGCCTGGACGCCGCGCTGGCCGGCGCCGATCTGTGCCTCACCGGCGAGGGCGCGCTGGACGAGCAGACGCTGTCGGGCAAGGCCCCTGCCGTCGTCGCCCGCCGGGCCGCGGCCGCCGGGGTGCCGTGCCTCGGTCTGGCCGGCGTCGTCCGGCTGGCCCCGGCGCAGCTGTCCGCCGCCGGGTTCACCGCGGCCCACGGCCTGGTCGACCTCGAGCCCGACGTCGCGGTCTGCCTCGCCGAGCCCGCCCGGCTGCTCGCCGACCTGGCCGAGCGGGCGGTCAGCTGACCGGCTGGCGCAGGATCGTGCGCTGCTTCTCCGGAGCGGTGCGGCGGGGGTCGGTCAGGTAGACCTCGTGGTGCCGGCCGGTCGGGCTCAGCCCGGCCCCGGGCAGCACCTCGTGGTGCAGGCGGTGCAGCACCGGGCCCTCGTCGTCGAAGGGGCCGACGTGCAGCGTCTGCAGGCACCGGCCCTCGGACAGCACCTCGACCCGGACGTCGTCCAGCCGCGGCGGGGCCTTCGCCCGGGTGCCCTCGACCGCGGCGGCCACCTCGTCGGGGCCCAGCCAACCGGGGACCAGGAGCAGCAGCGTCCACTCCCAGGCCGCCTTGTCCCGGCGGCGGGTGAAGGTGTCCATGTCCTGCGCCCACCACAGCCCCTCCAGCGGCGGGACGACGTAGTCCCGCCCGGCGGCCTTGCTGGCGAACTTCAGCGCGAACGCCACCGGGTACAGCGACTGCACCGCGTCGCCGAACACCTGGGTGTTGGGGTCCCCGTGCCCGTCGACGGCCAGGTAGGCGCGGTCCGGGACGGTGAGCGTTCGGAACTCCCCGCGGTGCGCCCGGTAGACGTCGTCGTCCTTGAGGTCGACCTTCGCCTCCGTCACACGGAGAGCAGACCGCGGACGTAGGCGGCCTGGCCGGCGTGCTGCAGGTCGTCGGTGACCACGCTGACCAGCCGGACGCCGAGGGTGACCGGCGGGTCCCAGCCCTCGTCGACCACCCGGTCCAGGTCGGCGTCGGACAGCGTGGCCAGGTACTCCTTGGTCTTGGCACTGACCGCGTGGTGGTAACCGACCAGCAGCTCGGCGTCGGCCCGGACCTTCGCGGCGTCCTCGGTGGACATGCCGTAGCCGTGCGCCTCGTCGGGGAACGGCAGGTCGAACCGGCGGGCCCAGCCGTCGGCGGTGTACACCTGCTCGCGCCCGGCCACCTCGGCGACGTGGTCGTCCTGCACCCGGGTCAGGTGCCAGACCAGCCAGGCGATCGAGTTCGTCCCGGGCGCGGGGGACTGCGCCAGCTGGTCGGTGGTGAGCCCGTCCACGGCGGCGTCGACCACCCCGGCGATGTTGTCGAAGGCAGCGGTCAGGACCTCGTCGGTGCGCATGCGCGCGGGCCTACCCGGGACCGGGCGGTGGTCACACGTGCGCGCCGATCGCGGCGTGCACCGAGCGCACCGCGCTGGCCCCCTCGCCGACGGCGGCTGCCACCCGCTTCATCGACCCGTGCCGCACGTCGCCGGCGGCGAACACGCCCGGGACGCTGGTCTCGAAGGGCAGCGGCTCCCGGCCCAGCGCCGTCCATGTGGGGTCCGGGCCCGCCGGCAGGTCGACGTCGGTCAGCACGAAGCCGTCCCCGTCGACGGCCACCCCGCCCAGCCAGTCGGTGGCCGGCTCCGCGCCGATGAAGCAGAAGAGCCCGACGCACGCCTGCTCGCGGGAGGGGCCGCCGTCCCGGGGGGTGAGGGTGACCGACTCCAGGCTGTCCCCGCCGCCCAGCGCGGTGACCTGCGTGCCGGTGGCCACGGTGATCCGCGGGTGCGCGAGCACCCGGTCCACCAGGTAGGCCGACATGCCCGCGGTCAGGTCGGGCCCGCGGACGGCGAGGGTGACCGGCGCACCCCGGGAGGCCAGGAACAGCGCGGCCTGCCCGGCGCTGTTGGCGCCGCCGACGACGGTCAGCGGCGCGTGGCTGCAGGCCCGGGCCTCCAGCTCGGTGGCCGCGTAGTAGATGCCGGCGCCCTCGAAGTCGGCCCAGCGGTCCAGCGGCAGCCCGCGGTAGCGCGCACCGGTGGCCAGCACGACCGAGCGGGCGAGCACCTCGGTGCCGTCGCGGAGCACCAGCCGCAGCTGGGTGCCGCCGGTGTCCAGCTCGACGACCTCGCACGGGCTGGACAGCTGGGCGCCGAACTTGAGCGCCTGCAGGGCGGCCCGCTGGGTCAGCTCGACCCCGGACAGCCCGGACGGGAAGCCGAGGTAGTTCTCGATCCGAGAGCTGGCCGCGGCCTGCCCGCCGGTGCCCACGGCGTCCAGCAGCACCGTCCGCAGGCCCTCCGAGGCGCCGTAGACGGCCGCGGCCAGCCCGGCCGGGCCCGAACCGACGACGGCCAGGTCGACCGGGTCGCCGGACAGCGCCCGGTAGGACAGGCCCAGGACGTCGGCGAGCTCACCGGGGGTCGCCCGGCGCAGCACCCGCCCGCCGACGACGACGGCGGGCAGGTCGCCGGCGGCCAGCGGGGTGGCGGCCATCAGCGCCTGGCCGGCGACCGTCTCGGCGTCGAACCACAGGTGCGCGATCCGCTGCCGCGCCGCGTAGGTGCGCAGCGCGTGCGACCCGGCCGACAGCTGCGACCCGATGATCTCCACCGCGCGGGCGGCGACGCCGGTGCGCAGCGCCTTGCGGCGGGCCATCAGGGTGCGCAGCAGGACGTCGGCGAGGTCGGCGTCCTCGGCCATCAGCCGGCGGAACCGGGCCGGCGGCACCCGGTGCACCCGGCCGGCCTCCACCACCCGGGCGGTCACGTAGACGACCTGGCCGGTGAGCAGGTTGAGCTCGCCGAGGAAGCTGCCCGCCCCGTACTCGGCGATCGGGGACTCCGGCTGGTCGCCGGTCGCCGGGCTGGTGATCTCCACCCGGCCGGACTCCAGGACGACCAGGTCGTAGCCGGTGTCGCCGGGGGCGAAGACCACGTCGCCGGGGACGACCTCGCCCGGGTCGCCGTAGGCGGTGAGCCGGCGGAGCTGGTCCGTGGAGAGCTGCGGTGCGGTGGGGGTGCCGGTCGTCGTCACGGGGGTGTCTCCCTGGGGGCGGGGCCGGGCGGGACCTCAGCTGATCACGTGCCCGGCCCCCGGCGCCAGGGCCGTCTCAGCCGGCGAACAGGTGGCCGCCCTCGACGAGGAGCCAGGCCAGCCCGGCGAGGGCCGCGACGGTCACCAGCAGGAGCAGCACGGTGGGCACCACCACCCAGCGGCGCTTGAACCGGAACCGCGGCCGCTCCGGTTCCGGGGCGCGGGCCGCCCCGGTGGTGGACAGCTGCTCGGACAGCGCGCGCAGCTTGACCTTGGCGTCGTGCGCCCGGCGGCGGAGGTCCGCGGCGTCGAAGCGCTGCACCTGGATCCCGGCGTCCACCGGTCGCGGGCGGGGCGCCGGTGCCGGGGGAGGGGCGGCCGGTGCGGCGGCGGTCGCGGCGTGCGGGACGGGGACCTGCAGCACGCCGGCGAACGCGACCCGGGCCTGCCCGGGTGTGGGCCGGTGCTGCGGGTCGCGGGCCAGCATCGCGGCCAGCACCGGCTGCAGCGGTCCGGCGTGCACCATCGGCGCCGGGTGGTCGGACACCACGGCCAGCAGGGTCGCCATCGGCTCGCCGCGGTCGTAGGGCGGTCGGCCCTCGACGGCGGTGTAGAGGGTCGCGGCGACCGACCACAGGTCGTCCTGCGGCTGGGGCTGCTGCCCGGTGGCGCGCTCGGGCGACATGTAGGACGGCGAGCCCAGCACCGTGCCGGTGGCGGTCAGGCTGGAGTCACCGGTGGTGGTGGCGATGCCGAAGTCGGTGAGGTGCGCCCGGCCGGCGTCGTCGACCAGGACGTTGTCCGGCTTGACGTCGCGGTGCACCACGCCCTCGCGGTGCGCGGCGGCGACGGCGTCGAGCAGGTCCAGGCCGATCCGGGCGACGACGTCCAGCCGGAGCGGCCCGTGCTCCTGGACCAGCTGCAGCAGGGTCCGGGAGCGGACGTGCTCCATGACCAGCCAGGGCTTGCCGTCCTCCTCCACCACGTCGTGGACGCGGGTCACGGCGGGGTGGTCCACCCGGCCGGCCGCCCGGGCCTCGCGGAGGGTGCGCTCGCAGAGGATCGCGCGCTCCGTCGGGCTGACCTGGGGGCCGAAGGTGATCTCCTTGACCGCCACCTCGCGGTCGAGGACCTGGTCGTGGGCGAGCCACACGACGCCCATGCCGCCGCGACCGATCTCCTGGGTGATCCGGTAGCGGCCGGCGACTGTCCGGCCGGCGCTCACTCCGGGTCGCTCTGCTCCTCCAGGTCGATGGCCTGGTCCTCGGTCTCCTGCTCCAGGGCGATGTCGCGCGGCTGCGGTTCGTCGGACTGCGGTGTCGTCATGGCGACAACGGTGCCCCGACCCGGCGGGGTCCGCTGTGTGAAGCTGCGCGCATGCCGCTGTTCTCCTTCGAAGGCCGTTCCCCGCAGGTGCACCCCGACGCCTGGATCGCGCCGACCGCGACGCTGGTCGGCGACGTGACGGTCGAGGCGCACGCCTCGGTCTGGTACGGCGCCGTGCTGCGTGCGGACTTCGGGGCGATCGTCGTCCGCGAGGGTGCGAACGTGCAGGACGGGTCGGTGCTGCACGGCGGCGACGACCCGGTGACCGAGGTCGGGCCGGGCGCCACGATCGGCCACCTGTGCGTCGTGCACGGCTGCGTCATCGGGGCCGAGGCGCTGATCGGCAACGGCTCGACGGTGCAGGACGGCGCCCGGATCGGCCGGCGCACCCTGATCGGCGCCGGGTCGCTGGTGCCGCCGGGGGTCGTCGTCCCCGACGAGGTGCTGGCGCTGGGGTCCCCGGCCCGCGTGCGGGGCCCGTTGTCGGCGGGCGCTGCGCAGTGGGTGGACGGCAACCCGTCGATCTACCAGGAGCTCGCCCGCCGGCACGCCGCCGGCGTCGAGCAGATCGGGTAGCTCGGCACGGATCTTGGGCACTCCGGGCGCCAGCCTGCTCAGGATCCGTGCCGAGCTCAGCGCAGGCGGGCGGCGAGGGACCCGGCTTCCTTCTTCAGGACGACGACGGCCAGCTGGTCGACTCCGTCCTCGGCCTTGCGGCCGATGAACGGGGCGTCGACCTTCGAGTTGCCGGTGCTGGTGATCGTGGCGCCCGGGGTGATCCGGCGCTGGGCCTCGAGCTTCACGGCGCGGCCGAAGAGGGTGGTGGTGACCAGCACGGTGCCGGTGGCGCCGTCGCCGTCCGGGGTCCAGGTGCGGACGTCGGTGACCTCCACCCGGTCGCCGACGAAGCGGGCGAACGCCTCGGGGATGCCGGTGGTCGGCACGGTGTAGCGCGCCCGGGTCGTCGTCCCCTCGACGGTGACCTCGCGGACGTCGGCCCCGAGGTCGGCCAGCGCGGCCCGCACGAACGACTCGTCGGTCAGCGTGTCGACGACGGCCTGGGGCGTGGCGGGGACGGTGGTCTCGTATTGGTGTTGAGCAGCCCAGCCAAGTGCACTCGACCCGCTCCCGCTTCTTCACGCGACGCGGGGGCAATCCGATCTCGTGCGGGATCGGGTTGTGTGGTGGTGCTGCATTGAGCGTTTAGGGTGTCCAGCGCACCGGCGAAGTTGCCCCGTAAGGCAAGTACGCGATGTTGACGATCGTGGCATCGACGAGGACCGGGTAGACGATCCAGCCTCGGATGCACTGCCCCGCCACCACGGTGATGTCACCAAACGGGAACTTGGGCGCTGGAAACTGACTGTATCCGGTATTGGACGGGCCGTAGTTTCCATTATTATCGTCGATTAGTACCCATGATTGGTTGTTGTCGAAATTGAGTGCCGTCGCGTCGTAGCACACCTGAACATCGATCGACACCCACTCGGAATCTGGCTCCTGCGGCGACGGCGCAGACTGAGCGGACGGTCGCTGTATGGAGTAGTAGGTGACCGTCTGTCCGGTTGGGGTGTTCACTGTTTCCCCAGGCGCTCTGACGGCTGCCGCAGCAGCCGCCTCCGATGCAGACGCCGCACTTGCAGCCGCATCGGCGGACGAGCGTGCCGCAGCTTCGCTCTCCCTGGCGTCCTGGACGGCCTCACCCGGGGTGTAAGGCGCGAGGGTCGTGGATGAGGACTCGGCTTCCGTCGAGTCGCCCGAACTGCACCCCCCCAGCAACAGAGCCCCCACAGCGACAATTGCTGCCGACCGCCGCATCTTCATCCCCCCGTTGAGTGAGCAGTGATGCTCGCAGGGAGGACCGCACGGCGAGGCGAGGCGCGCTGTGTCTCGTGACTGCAAATTCTGCCGACAGCTGTTTGCGGCAGAAAGCAAGGCCCATCTCCGCTCATCGGTGGCGCTTCGGGATGGCAGGGCCACGACTAGTTCGTCAACGGCGCTCGTAGCCCTCGATTGACTACGGGTCCAGCGTGCATGCGGCGCCCCCGGCCAAGCAGCGGCGGACAACGACGGAGCGCGGCGGTCTTGGAGGATGCGCAGCCACCTCACGATGGTGGCTGGGGCGCTCGTCGTGGGCCGGTTGTTGTGGGATGGCCTGCTGACCGGTCAGCACGTCATACAGATCAGCTGGCGGTGACCGAGGGGTTCGCGGCCATGGCGGGGTTGGTCAATGATCGTTCAGGAGCATTGAGTCCTCTGCCGCGACGCCGGGAGTCTGCTCGTCGAATTTCATGAGCCGCCTGAGAAGTGAGATCGCCTCTCGCGGAGACCCAGCAGTACATCGCCGACCGCTGCCAGGACCTGCGGACCGGGCGGACGGCGCTGGCCGGTCTGCTGGCCGTGCCGATCGTCCTGCTGGGGCTCAGCCGACCCGGCCGGCGAGGGTCGCCGCCTCCTTCCTGAGCACCACGACGGCGAGCTCGTCGACCGCACCCTCGGCCTTGCGCCCGACGAACGGGGCGTCGACCTTCGAGTTGCCGGTGCTGGTGATCGTGGCGCCCGGGGTGATCCGGCGCTGGGCCTCGAGCTTCACGGCGCGGCCGAAGAGGGTGGTGGTGACCAGCACGGTGCCGGTGGCGCCGTCGCCGTCCGGGGTCCAGGTGCGGACGTCGGTGACCTCCACCCGGTCGCCGACGAAGCGGGCGAACGCCTCGGGGATGCCGGTGGTCGGCACGGTGTAGCGCGCCCGGGTCGTCGTCCCCTCGACGGTGACCTCGCGGACGTCGGCCCCGAGGTCGGCCAGCGCGGCCCGCACGAACGACTCGTCGGTCAGCGTGTCGACGAGGACCTGGGGCGTGGCGGGGACGGTGGTCTCGTGGGTGAAGGGCACCGGTCCATGGTGCGGTCACCAGCAGGAGCGGGCCGGGTGGGGGAGTGGGGCGGGTGGGGCTCGAACCCACGACCCAGGGATTATGAGTCCCATGCTCTGACCGGCTGAGCTACCGCCCCGTGCGTGCGGACAGCCTGCCACGGCCGGGCCCTGCACCGGTCAGTTGCCCTCGGGCCGCTCCACCCGGTCCGCGGGCGCCGCCTCGTCGGCGACGTCGGCGTCCTTCTCGGGGGTCTGGCCGCGGGTCTTGAGCAGCGACGCCACGGTGACCACGAGCAGGACGCCGAGGATGACGGCCAGGGACAGCCAGGTGGGGATCTCGGGGACGGACTCGATGGGCTGGCCATCGTTGAAGAAGGGCAGGGAGTTGTCGTGGACCGCTTCCAGGATCAGCTTGACGCCGATGAACCCCAAGATGATGGCCAGCCCGTAGGACAGGTAGACCAGCCGCTTGAGCAGTCCGCCGAGCAGGAAGTAGAGCTGGCGCAAGCCCATGAGGGCGAAGACGTTGGCGGTGAAGACGATGAAGGCCTCGCGGGTGAGGCCGAAGATGGCCGGGATCGAGTCCAGGGCGAAGAGCAGATCGGTCGTGCCCAGCGCGAGGAACACCACGATCATCGGGGTGAACAGCTTCTTGCTCTTGCCGCCGCGGGCCTTGTTCATCGCGTCGGGGTCGGGGACGCGCAGCTTGTTGCCGTGGAACTCCGCGGTCATCGGCAGGACCTTCTTCAGCCGCCGGATGAGGGCGTTCTCCTCGTAGTCGTCCTCGTCTTCCCCGCGCACCAGATTGATAGCCGTGTAGACCAGGAACGCGCCGAACAGGTAGAAGACCCAGGTAAACCGTTCGATGAGCTCAGCGCCGGCGAGGATGAAGATCCCGCGCAGCACCAGGGCGATGATGATCCCGACCATCAGCACTTCTTGCTGCAGCTTCCGGGGCACCCTGAAGCGAGCCATGATGATCACGAAGACGAACAGGTTGTCCACCGACAGCGAGTACTCGGTGAGCCAGCCGGCGTAGAACTGGGTGGCGTAGTCCCCGTTGGTCACCGACAGCAGCACCACCCCGAACAATAGGGCCAGGGAGACGTAGAACGTCACCCACAGACTGGCCTCGCGCACCGAGGGTTCGTGAGGGCGACGGGCCACGATGGCCAGGTCGGCCAGCAGGAGCACCGTGAGACCGACGAACGTACTGATCTCGAACCAGACGGGGAGTTCCACGTCGGGGCACGATACGTACGGCACGGCCCGTCCGCAGGTAAGTCACGAACCAGGGCGAGCCGGTGTCGGAACGGCGTGTTCCTCTCCTAGTCTGCGGTCGTGCAGGCGATGGAGCTAAGCAAGGGCGCAAACGGTCCGCTGCCTACCGGGACCCCCGGTGTGCGGTGCGTCGTCGCTTGGGGACACGCCGAGGTCGAGGTCGACGCCTCGGCCCTACTGCTGGACTCGTCGGGACGGGTCCGGGACGACTCAGACATGGTGTTCTACAACCAGCCGACATCCAGCGACGGCGCTGTGCGGCACCTCGGCGGGTCGCTCACCGACGACGGTGGGCAGGAGGGCCTCGCGGTCGACTTGGAGGATCTGGCCGGGGAGGTCGCCACCGTCGCAGTAGCGGTCAGCGTGGCCTCTGGCACCTTCGCCGACGTCCCCGGTCTCGCCCTGCTCGTCCTCGACCAGGAGGGCGCCCCGCTGGTCTTGCACCGCGTCACCGGTGCCGACGCCGAGACGGCGATGGTGCTCGGCGAGCTGTACCGCCGCGACGGGTCATGGCGGGTCCGGGCCGTCAGCCAGGGCTGGGCCAGCGGTCTCGCTGGCTTGGCCACGGATCTCGGCGTCACCGTTGCCGATGAACCGGCCGAGGTGATCTCGCCTCCGACGCCGGCCGCGCCTGCTCCGGACACCGTCGAGGGCGCCGAGGACGACGAGGGCGCCGAGGACGACGTGGCCGTAGTGGAGCTCGAGCCCACCGCTTCCGGGCCGACCGCTGTGGTCGTAGAAGAGCCCGAGCCTTTGGTGGTTCCCGCCCCACGGCCGGACGACCCCCAGCCGGTGCCCCAGCCGGTCGCCGTCGGCGTGCGGACTCGCAAGCAGCCGCCGGTCCGCGCCACTCCGCCGGCGCTCAAGCTGGCCGGCGCCGACACCTGGAGCGCGGCACGGTTGTTCTCCATCTCGGGCGTCGGCAACGCTGGGGAGCAGGAGAAGCGGGCCACCTCCGCGCTGCTGGCCACGATGATGGCAGTGCGGCCGTTCGGGCGCGGAATCACCTCCCGGTTCGGGGCGCCCGCCGGGTTGCTCGAGACCTACCTCGAGGTCCCGTTCCACCGCGGCGAGTCCGTCGTCGTCCCCGACGGCGTCCTCCGGGTGCAACGCGGCGCACGCCTGTGGACCGCATTGATGGAGACCAAGACCGGCAGTGGGCAGCTGCGCCGCGAACAGGTCGAGAACTACCTCGACGTCGCCCGGCACGAGGGCTACGACGCGGTGATCACGCTGTCCAACGAGATCGCGCCCGGGGTGAACGAGCACCCGGTCGAGGTCGACCGCCGGAAGCTGGCCAAGGTCGCGCTGCACCATCTGTCCTGGGCCGAGGTGGTCCACGAGGCTCAGATGGTGCTGACCCACCGCGGGGTGGGCGATCCGGTGCAGGCCTGGCTGCTGCACGAATTCCTGCGCTACCTGCAGCACCCCCGCTCCGGCGCTGCGGGCTTCGAGGACATGGGGGCCTCCTGGGTCCCGGTCCGCGAAGCCGTGGCCGCCGGCACGCTGCGTCCGGGCGATCGCAAGGTTCCGGCTGCCGTCGACGCCTGGATCCGGCTGGTCCGCCAGCTGTGCCTGCGGCTCACCGCTGAGCTCGGTGTCGACGTCGCCCACGTGCTGCCCCGGAGGCTGGCCACCGATCCCGCCGCACGGACGACGGCCGGGGTCGAGACCCTCGCCGCGACCGGCCGCCTGACGGCCACCCTGCGGGTACCCGGCGCCGTAGGTCCGCTGGAGGTGGTCGCCGACCTGCGCACCGGTCAGGTGCTCACCTCCACCCGGGTGCCTGCACCCCAGGAGGGCACCAACCACAGGCGCACCGGCTGGCTGGTCAAGCAGCTCGCCGACGCCCCCGCCGACCTGCTCGTCGAGGCGGCCTTCGACGGCACGAGCCCGCCCACCTGTGAGCAGCTGCAGCTGGTGCGGGCGGACCCGTCGTGCCTGGCACCGGCCGGACGTGTTCCGCTGCAGTCCTTCCAGCTGAGCCGCAGCGTGGCGATGGGCACCAAGCGGTCCGGCGTGCGCGGGGCGTTCATCCCCAGCGTGGTTGGTGCAGTGGAGGGGTTCTACGGCGAGGTGGTCCAGCCGATCCGGCCATGGGTGGCCCGGGCGCCTCGCCTGCCCGATGACCCCGGCGACGACGGTGGACGGGACGATGGAGCTGCTGGGCCTGGTGCGCCTGGGGACCAGACGTGAGCCCCCGTGATCATGCTGCCGGGTGTACCGAGGCTGCATAGGATCGGTCGAACGGCGCCGGAGGCCGGCGCCGCGGGGGTCCCAGTACAACCGGGGTCCCTCACCCACCTGCGAGGAGACGGAGACATCGCGTGGTAGTCAGCTTGAACAAGGGTGGCAACGTCTCGTTGACCAAGGAGGCCCCTGGCCTGCGCGCGGTCACCGTCGGCCTGGGCTGGGACGCTCGCACGACCGACGGCAAGCCCTTCGACCTAGACGCATCGGCCATCGGCTGCCGCGCCGACGGCAAGGTCGCCTCCGACGAGCACTTCGTGTTCTTCAACAACCTGCGCAGCCCCGACGGGGCGATCGAGCACACCGGCGACAACGTGACCGGTGAGGGCGCCGGCGACGACGAGCAGATCAAGGTCGACCTGGCCGGCGCGCCCGCCGACCTGGACCGCGTCGTCTTCCCCGTGTCGATCTATGAGGCCGACAGTCGCGGCCAGAGCTTCGGCCAGGTCCGCAACGCCTTCATCCGCGTGGTCAACCAGGCCGACAACGCTGAGATCGCGCGCTACGACCTCTCCGAGGACGCATCCACCGAGACCGCGATGGTGTTCGGCGAGCTGTACCGCAATGGCGCCGACTGGAAGTTCCGGGCCGTCGGCCAGGGCTACTCGACCGGTCTGGGCGGCATCGCCGCCGACTTCGGCGTGAACGTCTGACCTGAACCACGACGAGGGGAGCGGATCATGAGCGTGAGCCTGAGCAAGGGCGGGAACGTCTCGTTGACCAAGGAGGCGCCCGGTCTGACCGCTGCCCTCGTCGGTCTGGGCTGGGACGCCCGGACGACGTCGGGGAACGCCTTCGACCTGGACGCGTCGGCGCTGCTGGTCGACGCCGGGGGCAAGGTGCTGAGCGATGCGCACTTCGTCTTCTTCAACAACCTGACCTCGCCGGACGGTTCGGTGACCCACACCGGTGACAACCTCACCGGCGAGGGCGACGGCGACGACGAAGCGCTGACCGTGGACCTGCCCACCGTCCCGGCGGCCGCGGACAAGATCGTGTTCGCGGTGTCGATCTACGAGGCCGAGAACCGGGGACAATCGTTCGGTCAGGTGCGCAACGCCTTCATCCGGGTGGTGAACCAGGCCGACGGCGTGGAGATCGCCCGCTACGACCTCTCCGAGGACGCCTCGACCGAGACCGCGATGATCTTCGGCGAGATCTACCGGCACTCGGGTGACTGGAAGTTCCGCGCCGTGGGCCAGGGCTACACCTCCGGGCTCGCCGGCATCGCCCGTGACTTCGGCGTGGACGTCGGCTGATCCCGTGCCCATCGATTACACGAAGCGCCCGGCCGTCCCCCCCTCCGACGGCCCGTCGTGGCCTCCGCCCGCCGGGCCCCCGCCGGGACCCCCGCGCAAGGTCACGCTAACCAAGTCCGCGCCCACGGTTTCCCTGACCAAGAAGGCGTCGGCCGGCGGGGTGCTACGGGTGAACCTCAACTGGACGGCGCGCCCGCCCGGTCAGCAGGGCGGGTTCTTCGCCCGCCGCGAGCCCGACATCGACCTCGACCTGGGTTGCCTGTTCGAGTTCACCGACGGCACCAAGGGCGTCGTCCAGGCGCTCGGCAACTCCTTCCGCGCGGGTCTGCCCGGCGCGCCGTCCCCGGCGATCTGGCTGGACGGCGACGACCGCTCGGGCGCGAACTCCGGCGGGGAGAACCTGTTCGTCGACCTGCAGTACGCCGCGCACATCAGCCGGGTGCTGGTCTTCGCCTACATCTACGAGGGGGTGCCGAACTGGGCCGCGGCCCGGGCGCTGGTGACCCTGACCCCGCCCGACGGCCCGCAGATCGAGGTGGCCCTCGACGAGCCGCGCGCCGGTGCCACCACCTGCGCCGTGGCCCTGCTCGCACCCTCGGCGGGGGACCTCGCGGTCCGCCGCGAGGTCCGCTACGTCGACGGAGCACAACCCCAGCTCGACGCCGCCTACGGGTGGGGCATCCGGTGGAGCTCGGCCCGCAAGTAGCCCGGGGATGCACAAGGCATCCCGACCGTTGACGACGCACCGCCCCCCGACACGAGGAGTCCCCGCATGAGCGTCAACTTGAGCAAGGGCCAGAAGGTCTCGCTGGCTAAGCGCGACGGCGGCCAGCTGACCCGGGTCCGCATGGGCCTGGGCTGGGACGCGATCAAGAAGAAGGGCTTCTTCGGCAGCCGGGACCAGTCCATCGACCTCGACGCCTCGGTGCTGATGTTCGACGCCGCCGGCCAGCTGGTCGACCAGGTGTGGTTCCAGCAGCTGCGGAGCAAGGACGGCTCGGTGCAGCACACCGGCGACAACCGCACCGGCGCCGGGGACGGCGACGACGAGTCGGTGAAGGTGGACCTGACCAAGCTCCCGGCCGCGGTCACCACGCTGGTCTGCACGGTGAACTCCTTCACCGGGCAGGACTTCTCCCAGATCGCCAACGCCTTCTGCCGGCTGATCGACGAGACCACCGAGACCGAAATCGCTCGCTACGAGCTCAGCGGCTCGGGTCGGCACAACGCCCAGATCATGGCCAAGGTCTCCCGCGACGGCGCCGGTTGGTCAATGACCGCGCTCGGTGTCCCGGCCTCGGGCCGCACCTTCCGCGACCTGCTCCCGGCCATCGCCGGCTCCCTGTAGTCCCACACCACACCACCGCACCCAGGAGACAGCCACCATGTCCGAGCTGGACCTCGGTTCCTCGTCCACGCCCACCGCCGCTGGGCCGAGCGCACCCGCCGGGGGCGCGCTGGTGCTCCAGCCCCCGGCCCCCGTGGTGCTGGTGGCGCCCGAGCAGGCCGCCGGTGCGGTGACGCTGGAGACGGCCAAGCAGGTGGAGCTGCGCAGCAAGGCCACCGCGTTCGTCACCGACCTGGTCTCCCTGGACACCAAGTCACCGGCCTTCGCACAGAAGGTCGGCTCCATCACGGCGATGGGCGACAAGGAGATGCGGTCTTCGGCGGCGGTCTCCAACCGCATGCTCGACCGACCGGCGGCAGCCATGGGGGCCAAGGGGAAGGACGCCGACGCGCAGACGCGGGTCTCCAACACCCTCATCGACCTGCGCCGCACGGTCACCGACCTGGACCCCAAGCGCTCGGACCTCACCGGGGTCAAGAAGGTGCTGAAGTGGCTGCCCGGCGGGGACAAGATCGACCGCTACTTCGACAAGTACAAGTCCGCCCAGTCGCACCTCAACGCGATCATCAAGGCGCTGGACTCCGGTCAGGACGAGCTGCGCAAGGACAACGCGGCCATCGAGACCGAGAAGGCCAACATGTGGACGACCATGGCCAAGCTGCGGGAGTACAACGAGCTGGCCACGGCCCTCGACGAAGCGCTGGAGGGCAAGGTCGCCGAGCTGGAGGCCGCCGGGCGCACCGACGACGCCAACACCGTCCGCTCCGACGCGCTGTTCCCGGTTCGTCAGCGGCGACAGGACATCACCACCCAGATGGCGGTCGCGGTGCAGGGCTACATGGCCCTGGACCTCATCCGGCGCAACAACCTGGAGTTGATCCGCGGCGTCGACCGGGCGCAGACCACCACCGTGGCGGCCTTGCGCACCGCGGTGATCGTGTCCCAGGCGCTGAGCCGCCAGAAGCTCGTCCTCGACCAGATCAACGCGCTGAACACGGTGACCTCGGACCTCATCCAGTCCACGTCGGAGCAGCTGCGCATCCAGGGCGCGGCCATCAACGAGCAGGCGGCCTCCTCGACCATCGACGTCGCCAAGCTGCAGGCCGCCTTCGACAACGTGTTCGCCACCATGGATGCCGTCGACACCTTCCGGGCCCAGGCCGTGACCTCCATGGCCGACACGGTCCGGGCGCTGGAGGGACAGCTCGAGCGGGCGCAGCCCTACCTGGCCCGGGTCCGCGCGAACGAGGCCATCGAGGGTTGAGCCGGTCGTGAGCACCGGGGAGAGACACCGTGGCCTGGTTCCGGCGTAGCGAGGAACTGGAGGTCGCCCCGGTCGAGGCGGACCGGGAGGACACACCGGCCGCACTGGACGCCGAGATCGCCGGCGTCGTCCGCCTGGTCAACGCCGCGGCCGGCGACCTCCCGGTGGCCTCGGTGGTGGCGGCCCGGCGGATCACCGACCTGCTGTCGGAGGTGGTCCGCACTTCCGACGTCCGCCCGCTCGACGTCTACGCGGCCATCTCCGTGCGTGCCACCGCCACCGACTACCTGCCCACCACGGTGCGCGGCTTCGTGGCGCTGGACCCCGATCTGGTCGACGTCCCGGCGACCTCGGGTGTGACCCCGGCCCAGTCGCTCGCCGCCCAGCTGGAGGCGCTCGAGGGGGCCGCCGAAAAGGTGCTGCAGGCCGCGCGGCGGCAGGACGTCGATGCGCTGATGACCCAGGGCAGCTTCCTGCGCACCAAGTTCTCCGGCTCCGACCTCGACCTGTGAACCGAGCCCTGTGACCCGACCAGCACCACCTGAGAGGCGAGCACCGTGGCACGCATGACCCGCGGGGCCAACGTGGCCCTGACCCGGGAGATCCCCGGCCTGACCAGCCTGGTTGTCGGGGTGGCCTGGGACGCCGGCAGCGAGCGGGTGCTCGCGGAGAACCTGGTCCTCGCGCTGCTGCTCTGTGGCCCCGACAGCCGGGTGCTGTCCGACCGCCACATGGTGTTCTTCAACCAGCTGACGTCCCCCGAGGAGTCCGTGGCCGCCCGCGACGAGGCGCTGGACGGCGACCAGGAGCAGATCGAGGTCGACCTGCGCAGGGTGCCCGCCGAGGTGTCCCGGCTGGTCGCCGTGGTCTACGTCAATGAGGGCACCGCGCAGCGGCGCACCCTGGGCCAGCTGCGCGCGGTTTCGGTGGTGGTCCGGGACGCCAGCACCCACCGCGAGCTGGTCCGCTCGGAGGACCTCGCCCCGGTGTTGCAGGCTGAGACCGCCCTGGTGCTGGGCGAGGTCTATCGACACGGGGGCGACTGGAAGTTCAAGGTCGTCGGCGAGGGCTACCGCAACGGGATCAGCGGCATCGCCGGCGACTACGGGTTGCCGTTGTGATCCTGGCCCCGGGCGACGCCCCGGCACGCCCGGACCTCGACTGGCTCCGGCACCGCAGCCGCCGCGGGTCGCCGGCCGAGCCAGTGACCGCCGACGCCGCGCCGGGCGGGTTGGTCGACTTCCTGGCCGGCCGGACCACCCGCCGGCAGCCCGACCAGGCACCCACCCCGCAGCCTGTGGCGCCTTCGCAGGTGCCGGTGGGCTTGGACCTCGACCTCGACCTCGACCTCGACCTGGACCTGGACCTCGACCTCGGGACGTCGGGCGGGGACCTGCTCGACCTCTCGGCGCCGGCGCCCCGGCCGGTCCCCGCTCCGGCCCCGTCCTCCAGTGACCTCGACCTGTCCGACCCGCGGCCGGCCACCCCGCCGGCCGCCCCGCCGTCCGCGGCGTCGGACCTGGACCTGTTCCCCGAGGCCCCGGCGCCCCCCACCGCTCCGCCGGCGCGCTCGCCCGCACCTGCCCCGCGACCCGAGCGCGTCATCCGCACGGTGCCGCGGGTGGCCCCCGGTGGCCGTGTCATCCTCACCCGCCGCGAGCCCACGGTGACCCTGGACCGGGTGCAGTCCGGCGTCGGTGCGCTCACCGTGACCGCGGTCTGCTCACCTGCCGTCGGCGACCTCGTACTGGGCGCGGTGCACCAGCTGGGCGACGGCAGCTCCGGGGTGGTGAGCCGCACCGCGGGCATTCCGACGGCCCCGCCCCGCTCGCGCCGCCCGGTGCTCGAGGCTGGTCGCGGCGAGTTCGACCAGATCCGGGTCGACCTCCGGCAGACCCGGTTGCTGCGCCGGTTCGTCGTCTACGCGCAGTCGGCGTCGGAGTCCTCGCTGGCCTGGGGCGGCACCCTGCTGATTGCCACCCACGGCGGTTCCAGGGTGGAGATCCCGCTGGACCTGCCCGCCCACGACGGCCCGGTCGTCGTCGCCTCGGTCTACGTGGTGGACGGCGAGTTGGTGGTCCGCGCCGAGCTCGAGCCTGTACGGGGGCTGGTCCGCGACGTCGCGCAGGCCTACGGCTTCCGTGCCATCACCTGGGCCGACGCCCGCACCCCGGTGCTGTGAGCGCGCCCGCCCGGGCACTCCCGCTGCGGCACTTCGCGCACCTGGACCCTGCCGACGAGGCGCGACTCTTCCTGCACCCGCCCCAGCCGGTGGACCCCGCCGGCGACGCCGAGGTCCTTGCCCTGTCGCTGGGCGCCACGCTCTACCTGCCCGCCGACCGGCCGACCCTGGCCGGCGACGTCCGCCGGCAGCGCGCCGCGGGGGTGACCAGCGTCGTGCTCTGCCTCGAGGACGCGATCGCCGACGCCGACGTCGAGACCGCGCAGGCCAACCTCGTCCACCACGTCCGCGACCTGGCCGCCTACTCGGGTCTGCCGCTGGTCTTCGTCCGGGTCCGCCGCGCCGAGCAGGTGGGCGAGCTCGTCGACGCGCTGGGGGAGGCCGCCGCCGTCCTCACCGGTTTCGTGTTGCCCAAGTTCAGCGGCGCCACCGGCCCGGCGTTCCTGGACGCGGTGGGTGCTGCGTCGGCCCAGCTCGGTCGGTCGCTGCGGGTCATGCCCGTCGTTGAGTCCCCCGAGATGGCCCACGCCGAGACCCGGGTCGACGCGCTGGTGCAGGTGCGGGACCTGCTCGCCGACCACCGGGACGAGGTCCTCGCCGTCCGGATCGGCGCGACCGACCTGTCGGCCGCCTTCGGCCTGCGGCGGCGCCGCGAGCTGACCGTCTACGACGTGCGCGTCGTCGCCGACGCCATCGCTGACGTGGTGAACGTGCTGGGACGGGCCGACGGCACCGGCCACGTCGTCACCGGCCCGGTGTGGGAGTACTTCAACAGCCCCGACCGGGTGTTCAAGCCGCAGCTGCGCGAGACCCCGTTCCGGGAGCACGAGGAGCGACCGCTGCGGGCGAACCTGCTGGCCCGCGACCTGGACGGCCTCATCCGCGAGGTGGTGCTCGACCAGGCCAACGGCCTCAACGGCAAGACCGTCATCCACCCGACGCACGTGGCCGCCGTGCACGCCCTGTCGGTGGTGCCGCACGAGGAGCACGCCGACGCCCTCGACGTCCTCGGTACCGGTGCCGGCGGCGGGGTGGCCGCGTCGTCCTACCGGAACAAGATGAACGAGTCCAAGCCGCACCGGGCTTGGGCCCACAGGCTGGTGCAGCGGGCCCACGTGTTCGGCGTCGCCCGTCCCACGACATCCTTCGTCGACCTGCTGGGCGCCGGGATGCACCGGTGAGCGGCCCGGTCTGGACCGGGGAGTGGGTGCAGCGCGAGCTGGACGTCGCGGTCACCACCACCGGCGCTGCGGGGTCCCTGGACGTCGCCGACCTGGTGGGGATGGCCGTGCGGGTCAACCCGCGGCGGGCCCACCTGCTGGTCAGCCGGGTGCTCGGCAAGCACGTGCCGGCTGACCCCGACGTCGTCCGCGGCGCCGGGATGCTGCTCGGGCGGCTGGTCGCCGACCGGTTGGTCGGGGTGGACAGCGGTGTGGCCGCGACCGGCGGTGACCTGCTCGCCGCCGCCCTCCGCGGGGACGGCGCCGCCGCGGCCCAGCTGGTCGAGCTCACCCGGTGGACGGCGGACCGCGGCCGGTGCGACGTGCTCGTGCTCGGGTTCGCCGAGACCGCCACGGGCCTGGGGCACCTCGTTGCCGATGCCCTGGATGCCGACGTCCTGCACTCCACCCGGCGACCGGTCGGCATGACGCCGTTCGGCACCTTCGAGGAGGTGCACTCCCACGCGACCGGTCACCTGCTGCTGCCCGACGACCCGGCGCTGTTCGCGGGGGACCGGCCGATCGTGCTGGTCGACGACGAGCTTTCGACCGGGGCCACCGTGATGGACACCATCCGCGGACTCCAGGCCGTCGCCTTCCGACCGCGGTGGGTCGTCGCGAGCCTGGTCGACCTGCGCACCGGGGCCGCCCGCGACGAGCTCGACCGCTTCGCCGCCGACCTCGGGGTGCAGGTCGACGTCGTGGCCCTGGCCGGCGGGGTGGTCGGGCTGCCCGCCGACGTGCTGGCCCGGGGGACCGCGCTGGTCGCCCGGCGGACGGCTGCACTGGCGCCCGACCGGACCGGCCGCCACGGTGGCCCGGTGGTAGAGGTGCACGCTGACGTCCCCCGCGACGGCGGGCGGCACGGCTTCACCCCGGCGCACCGCCGAGTGCTGGACGCCGCACTGCCGCGGGTGGCCGAGCAGGCGCACCGGGCGTTGGGGTCGCCGGCCGGCCGGGTGTTGGTGCTGGGGACCGAGGAGCTGGTCCACCTGCCGGTGCGGGTGGCCGGGGAGCTTGCCCGGCGTGGCCTCGACGTCCGTGTCTCGAGCACCACCCGCTCGCCGGTCCTACCGATCGACGACCCGGGTTACGCCGTCCGAACCGCGCTGCGCTTCCCCAGCCACGATCGGCCGGCCGACGGGCCCGGGCCGCGGTTCGCCTACAACGTCGCGCCGGGTGCCGGGTCGACCTCGTTCGCCGCCGCCGTCCTCGTCGTCGACGACGTGTCCCACGACTGGGCGGACGACGACCCCGCTGCGCTGCCCGCCGTGCTGGCCGCGGCCGTCGACGGGCCGGTGGTGGTGCTCACCGTGCCCAGCCACCGGCCTCCGCCGCAGCCGCTGCGCGGACCGGACTTCGGCTCCTACGCGCCCGACGAGGTGGGGTGGCTGCTCACCGACCTCTCCGACGTCCCTCTGGAGGCCCCCGTGGAGGACCGCGAGCGGGCGATCCAGTCCGGGCGTGCGCACTATTCGGAGTCCCTGCCGGTGGAGTACCAGCCGGGGCCGGCCTACCTCGAGCTGTTCGAGCAGGCCCTGGCGACCTCGTCGGCGCGGCTGGCCGAGGCGGTCGGCGTGGTCACCGAGCGCGTGCTGGCCGGGCGGTCGCGTCCGCCGGTGCTGGTGTCGCTGGCCCGCGCTGGGACGCCGATCGGCGTGCTCATGCGCCGGTGGGCGGCTACCCAGGGCGTCGACGTGCCGCACCTGACCGTCTCCATCGTCCGCGACCGCGGGCTGGACCCGCGAGCCCTGGACCACCTGGCCGCTCACCACGACCCGGCCGACGTGGTCTTCGTCGACGGCTGGACCGGCAAGGGCGCGATCACTCGTGAGTTGCACGCCGCTGTGCAGGAGGTCGAGCAGGCGCGCCCCCGGGGCTTCCGCCCGGAGCTCGCCGTCGTCGCCGACCCGGGCGCGTGCACGGGTCTGTTCGGCACCCGGGAGGACTTCCTCATCCCCTCGGCGTGCCTGAACTCCACCGTCTCCGGGCTGGTCTCGCGCACCGTGCTGCGGGCGGACCTGGTCCCACCGGGCGGCTACCACGGGGCGAAGTTCTACCGGGAGCTCGCGCCGCAGGACGTGTCCGGCCGGTTCCTGGACACCGTGTCGGACTGCTTCGCCGCCGTCGTCGACGATGTGGCACGCACACTCGCCGTGCCGGTCGACCGCACCCCGACCTGGGCCGGCTGGACCGCGGTGGAGGAGGTGGCGGCCGGGTTCGGCATCACCGACCTGAACCTGGTCAAGCCTGGGGTGGGGGAGACCACCCGGGTGCTGCTGCGACGAGTGCCCTGGAAGGTCCTGGTGCGCCCGGACCGCACCGCAGAGCTGGCCCACGTGCTGCACTTGGCGCGCGACCGCGGGGTCGAGGTGGAGACCCGGGAGGGCATGCCGTTCTCCTGCATCGGCGTCATCCGGCCCGGCGGCGAGGTCGCGTGAGGGGCGGGGTGCTCATCGCCACAGACCTGGACCGCACGCTGGTGTACTCCTTGGCCGCAGCTGGGGAGCCTCGTCCCGGCGAGCCAGGGTGGGTGGTCGTCGAGCACCTGGACGGTCGGGCGATCTCGCACATGTCCGTCCTGGGGGCCGGGCGGTACGAGGCGCTGGCCCGCCGCTGGCCGGTCATCCCGGTGACCACCCGGACACCGGCCCAACTGGCCCGCATCCGGCTGCCCGGCCCGCCGGCCCGGCACGCGGTGGCGGCCAACGGTGCCGTGCTGCTGGAGGACGGCGAGGCCGACCCCGCATGGGCGGAGAGCGTGGCGGCCGCCCTCACCAACGTCGCCCCGCTGGCCGAGGCCCAGGAGGCGCTGGCCCGTGCGTGTACCGGAGACCCCACGGCCCGCCGGCACACCGTGCCCGGCCTGTTCTGCTATGCGGTCGTGGACCGACCGGCGTTCACCGACGAGCGCCTCGACGCCTTGCGCGCCTGGGGCGCGTCAGCTGGGTGGGGGGTGTCGCTGCAGGGACGCAAGCTCTACCTGGTCCCTGTGGTGCTTGCCAAGTCCGCGGCGGTCGCCGAGGTGGCGCGGCGGACCGGGGCCACGACCGTGCTCGCCGCGGGGGACTCGTTGCTGGACACCGACCTGCTGGAGTTCGCGCACCTGGCCGTCCGGCCCGGGCACGGCGAGCTCGCCGACCGCGGCTGGACCCGGCCGCACGTCACCGCGCTGACCGCCACGGGAATCCGGGCCGGGGAAGAAGTGCTCGCCTGGTTCAGCGCGCGGGCCGCGGAGGTGACGGCTACCGGCGCTGGGTGACCGGGCGGGGGCGGTTGCCCCCCGGGCAGGATGGTCCTCGACCCCTCGAGGAAGGTTCAACCCATGGATGCTGCCGCACTGCGCGAGATGCAGGCCCCGATCAAGCAGAGGTACAAGGACGACCCAGCCGCCGCGCTGGCGCACCTGCACGCCGCGGGTGACTTCCGGGACGAGGGCATCACCGCGACCATCGACACCTGGTCGGGCCCGCAGCGCGCCGGGTTCCACGAGACCACCGGCGGCGACGGCTCGGACGCCTGCTCCGGCGACATGCTGCTGCAGGCCCTGCTCGGCTGCTCCGGCGTGACCCTGCGCAGCGTGGCTACGGCGATGAGCATCGACATCCGAAGCGCGAAGCTCACCGCCCGCGGGGACATGGACGCCCGAGGCACCCTCGGCGTCTCCCGCGACGTCCCGGTCGGCATGACCGGCATCGAGGTCGTCATGGAGATCGACACCGACGCCGACGACGAGAAGCTGGCCACCCTGGCCAAGCTGACCGAGCGGTACTGCGTGGTGGCCCAGACCCTCAAGGTGCCGCCGACGATGACGATCCGCCGCGCCTGACCGCGACGGAAGGAGCCCCGCACCTCAGCTCGAGGTGCGGGGCTCCTGTCGTGCCGGGGACCTAGTCGAGCGCCAGCTCCGCGCAGACCACGCACCCGGGGGTGCGGCGCTGGTCGGGCCAGATGGCGGCCCCCTCGATGCGGGCCACCTCCCGCCCGCAGAGGGCGTAGACGATCTCGGAGGGTCCGGGTTCGCAGGCGTGCCAGGGGCCGCTGGAGTCCACGATCGGCGTCCCGCTGACGCCGTTCCAGAGCACCTGCACGGCGGCCTGGCCGCAGACGAAGGTCTCCTGGCTCAGGACCGAGTGCCGGCCGCGTCGCTGTGTCGAGGTCACGCAGCGACCATGGCAGCTCCACACAGGGTCACCGGGTCGACAGACCGCACGCGGCGTAACGACACAGTCACGTTCGGCCAACCTGACCCTTGGTCCCCAATCGCCCCACCGATTGGTCACCTGGGCCCGATTCGTCCAGCGACATCTGCCTGCTGCCCCGTTCGGCACCCCAGTCCACTTGTCGACATGTGTGGTCGTGGCAGGACACGCTCATCGCCACATGAACCCCACCCGCCACTTCTGGCACACCTGGGCCCGCGGTTCGAACCCGCAGTAGCGCGGAGGCGTGGTAGTCGGGCAGACTGTCCCGAGCACTCCGCTCCACCCGTTCGAGCTACGCACCGCCATCACCGAGTCAGGTCCGTTGGGGAAGACGAGACCCGTCTTGATCCGATGGAGGTGCACTGTGCAACGACGGTCTACGCAGGGTGTTGTCTTCGTGCACGCGTGCCCGAAGGCTCTCTGCCAGCACGTCGACTGGGCCCTCGAGCGGGTCATCGGCGGGCCGGTGAGTTTGTCCTGGGCTGAACAGCCCGCGCAGCACGGTGCCTACCGTGCCGAGGTCGCCTGGACCGGAGCCACCGGGACCGGTGCGAAGCTCGTCGCTGCCCTCAAGGCGTGGCCGATGCTGCGCTTCGAGGTGACCGAGGAGCCCAGCCAGGGCAACGACGGCGAGCGCATGGCCTACGTGCCCGGGCACGGCGTCTTCCGCGCACCCATGTCCGCCAACGGCGACCTGGTGGTGACCGAGCAGCAGCTCCGCCACCTGGCCGCCACGGCCGGCTCCGGTGAGGCCTTCCGGCACGGCGTCGACGAGCTCCTGGGCGCGGCCTGGGACGACGACCTCGAGGTCTACCGCCACGCCGGCGACGGCGCCCCCATCAGCTGGCTGCACCAGGTTGTCTAGGCCTGTCGGGTAGCCCCTCCGTCTGGGTCCGCGTCGTCCCCCCCTGACCCCGGAGGCGGCCCCACCCCAGACCAGTACGCACCGCGGCCCGGCACCTACCAGGGTGCCGGGCCGCAGTGCTGTTCCCGTCAGCAGCTGTTGATCATCGCGATCCGCAGGCGGGACACGCCGGCGGGCGGCGCGTCCCACCTGCAGGTGACGATGATCAACTGTAGGGAGGGCGCCCTCAGAGCGGGATGTTGCCGTGGGCGCCGCGGCCCGCGGGGGCGGCGGCCAGGGCGGCCACCAGGCGCTTGCGGGTCTGCGCCGGCTCGACGACGTCGTCCACGACACCGATCTCGCGGGCCCGGGCCACGCCGCCGGCGATCCGCTCGTGCTCCAGCGCGAGCTGGGCGTGCAGCGCCTCCCGCTCACCCGGCTGCGCCGCGGCCAGCTTCTTGCGGTGCAGGATGCCGACCGCGGCCTTGGCGCCCATGACGGCCACCTCGGCGCCCGGCCAGGCGTAGACGGCGGTGGCGCCCAGCGAGCGGGCGTTCATCGCGATGTAGGCACCGCCGTAGGACTTCCGGGTCACCAGGGTCACCCGCGGCACGACCGCCTCGGCGAAGGCGTGCAGCAGCTTGGCGCCGCGGCGCACGACGCCGTCCCACTCCTGGCCGACGCCGGGCAGGTACCCGGGGACGTCGACCAACACGACCAGCGGGACGCCGAACGCGTCGCACATGCGCACGAAGCGGGCCGCCTTCTCCGCCGAGGGGGAGTCCAGGCAGCCACCCAGGCGCAGCGGGTTGTTGGCCACCACGCCCACGGTGCGGCCGGCCAGCCGGCCCAGCGCGGTGATCACGTTGGGGGCGTACCGGCTCTGCAGCTCCAGCGGCGGGCCGTCGAGCAGCGCGGTGATCATCGGCTTGACGTCGTAGGCGCGCTGCTTGGCCTCGGGCAGCATCGCGGCCAGGTCGACGTCGGCCTCGCCCTCGGTGCCGGCGAAGGTGCCCTGCGCGGCGAGCAGGTCCACCGCCTCGCGGGCGGTGTCCAGCGCGCTCTGCTCGGTGTCGGTGACGATGTGCACCACGCCCGAGCGGCGGCCGTGGGTGTCCGGCCCCCCGAGGGCCTCCATGTCGACCTGCTCGCCGGTGACCGAGCGGACGACGTCCGGACCGGTGACGAACACCCGGCCCAACGGACCCATGACGACCAGGTCGGTGAGCGCCGGGCCGTAGGCCGCGCCACCGGCGGCCGGGCCGAGCACGACCGAGATCTGCGGGATCCGGCCCGAGGCCCGGATCATCCCGGCGAAGACCTCGCCGACGGCGTGCAGCGCGGTGACGCCCTCGGCCAGCCGGGCGCCGCCGGAGTGCCAGATGCCGACGACCGGGACGTGCTCGCGCAGTGCGGTGTCGATGGCGTCGACGATGTGCCGGCAGCCGTCCACCCCCATCGCCCCGCCCATGATCGTGGCGTCGGTGCAGTAGGCGATCGCCGGGGAGCCCTGCACCTGACCGCGCGCGGCCAGCGCACCGGAGGTGTCCCGGGGCATCAGCAGCTGCATCGTGCCCGGGTCGAAGAACCGGGCGAGCCGGTCCTCGGGGTCGCGCGGGTCCGGCTCGACCGCGGTCGGGGCGGGGTGGACGGTGGTCATGGCGACCTCCAGGTCGGGTGCAGCAGGAGGACGGGATCAGGCGGTGGTGAAGACCAGCGCCATGTTGTGGCCGCCGAAGCCGAACGAGTCGTTGAGCGCGGCGGAGAAGGTGGCCTTGCGCGGCTCGCCGCGGACGATGTCCAGCTTCTGGACCGCGGCGGCGTCGTCCAGCTGCTCGATGTTCTGCGTGCCCGGGATGACCTGGTCGCGCAGCGCCAGCAGGCAGAACACCGACTCCAGCGCACCGGCCGCGCCGAGCAGGTGCCCGGTCTGGCTCTTGGTCGCCGCGACCGCGGCGTGGTCGCCGATGGACTCAAGGATCGCGGCGGCCTCGGCGATGTCGCCGACCGGGGTGGAGGTGGCGTGCGCGTTGACGTGGCCGATGTCGGCGGCGGTCAGGCCGGCGTCGCGCAGCGCAGCACCGATGGCGCGCTGGGCGCCCTCGCCCTCGGGGTGCGGGGCGACCAGGTCGTAGCCGTCGGAGGTGCCGCCGGCGCCGGCCACCCGGCCGTAGACCTTGGCGCCGCGCGCCTTGGCGGCGTCCGCGCGCTCGAGGACCAGGCAGGCGGCACCCTCGGCCAGGATGAAGCCGTCGCGGCCGGCGTCGAAGGGGCGGGAGGCGTGCTCGGGGTCGTCGTTGCGGGTGCTCATCGCGCGCATGGAGGCGAAGCCGGCCATGGGCAGCGGGTGCACGCAGGCCTCGGCGCCGCCGACCAGCACCACGTCGGCGCGGTCCAGGCGGAGCATGTCCAGGCCCCAGCGGATCGCCTCGGCACCGGACGCGCAGGCGCTCACCGGGGCGTGCACGCCACCGCGGGCGGCGATCGCCAGGCCGACGGCCGCGGCGGGGCCGTTGGGCATGAGCATGGGGATGGTGAAGGGGGAGACCCGCTTGGGGCCCTTCTCCTCCAGGATGTCGTCCTGGCCGAGCAGGGTCAGCGCGCCGCCGATGCCGGTGCCGATGACGACGGCGACCCGCAGCGAGTCGTAGCCGGCGTCGCCCGCGCCGGAGTCGGCCCAGGCCTCCTCGGCGGCGACCACGGCGACCTGCTGGCTGCGGTCCAGCCGGCGGGAGCGGACCCGGTCGATCTTCTCGGCGGGCTCCTCCGCCAGCCGGGCGACGAGCTGGGCCGGGAACGGCTGGACCCACTCGTCGGTGATGCGGGTGACCCCGGACCGGCCGGCCAGCAGGGCGTCCCAGGTGGAGGGGACGTCGGCCCCGAGGGGCGTGGTCGCACCGAGACCGGTGACGACGACGTCGCCGTTGTTGAAGTTCACGTTCTTTCCTCCTGGGACAGGTGAGCGGATGGAACGGCCTCGTCGCAGGGCCCCAGGACGTGCGGAGCACGTCCTGGGGGGCGACGAGGTCCTTCTACTGGTGCTTCTCGATGAAGCTGATGGCGTCGCCGACGGTCTTGATGCCGCCGAGCTCGTCGTCGGGGATGGCCACGCCGAACTTGTCCTCGACGGCGGTGGCGATCTCGACCATGGACAGGGAGTCGACGTCCAGGTCCTCGGTGAAGGACTTCTCGGGGGTGGCGTCGGCGGGTGCGACGCCGGCGACCTCTTCCAGGATCTCGGCGAGGCCGGACTGGATCTCGGCGGTGCTGGCCACGGGGGCTCCTCTTCGTCTTCGGGTCAGGGGGTCGTGCGGCCGGGCGGCGGGGCCGCCCGGGGTTCAGGGGAGCCGGACGACCTGTCCAGCGAAGGTGAGCCCGGCGCCGTACCCGAGCAGCAGCGCGAGGTCGCCGCTCTTGGCCTCGCCGGACTCGAGCAGGGCGGAGATCGCCAGCGGGACCGAGGCCGAGGACGTGTTGCCGGCCTGGACGACGTCGCGGGCGATCACGGTGGACTCGGGCAGCTTCAGCCGCTTGGCCATCAGCTCGATGATCCGCAGGTTGGCCTGGTGCGGGGCGAAGACGTCGATGTCCGCGGCGGTCACGCCGGCGCGGTCCATCGCCTCCTGCAGGGTGTCGGTGAGCTTGGTGGTGGCCCAGCGGTAGACCGCCTGGCCGGCCATCGTCAGGTTGCCGGCGTCGGGCTCGCCGGGGGCCGGGATGGAGATGGCGTCGCGCTGGTCGCCGTCGCTGCCCCAGACCACCGGGCCGATGCCGGGCTCGTCGGAGGGACCCAGCACCATCGCGCCGGCGCCGTCGGCGAAGATCACCGCGGTGGAGCGGTCGGTCATGTCCACCACGTCGGTGAGCTTCTCGACGCCGACGACCAGGACGTTGCGGGCCGAGCCGGCGCGGATGGCGTCCGAGGCGGCCGCGAGGGCGTAGCAGAACCCGGCGCAGCCGGCGTTGACGTCGAAGCCGCCGGGCCGGGGGATGCCCAGCCGGTAGGCGACCTCGGGGCCGGCGCCGGGGATCTGGGTGGGCAGGCTGCAGCTGGCCACGACCACCAGGTCGACGTCCTCGGGGGACAGCCCGCTGGCCGCCAGCGCCTTGCCGCCGGCGGCCACCGACATCTCCACGACGGTCTCGTCGGGCTCGGCCCAGCGGCGCTCGGCGATGCCGACCCGGCTCTGGATCCACTCGTCGTTGGTGTCCATGCTCTGCGCGAGCTCGTCGTTGGTGACCCGCCGGCGGGGGCGGTAGGCCCCGACGCCGAGGATCTGCGCGCCGGCGGGACCGGTCGGCAGGGTGATGGCGCTCATGCGGAGACCTCCGGGTAGAGACGGGCCAGCGGGTCGCCGGCGTCGACCAGGTCGCCCTCGGCGACCAGCCACTCGGCCAGGACGCCGGCGTACCCGGCGGCCACGTCGACGGTCTCCCGACGGCCGGTGACGGTGGCGAGCTTGGCGCCGGCGGGCAGCGCGGTGCCCTCCTCGATGGCCACCGGGGAGATGGAGCCGCGGGCGGGGGAGACCACCACGCGCCAGTCGGGCTGGTACTCGGCCTCGGCGCGGCCGCGCTCGGCGGCGATCAGCTCGCGTGCCCGGTCGAGGTCGGCCGGGCTGCTGATGGCCAGCACCTCGACGTCGTGGACGCCCTTCCAGTCGCGCTTGGCCAGACCGGCCAGCGCGCCGGCCGGGGGCAGCTCGATCACCGCGGTGACCCCCAGGCCGCGCAGGGTGTCCAGGCAGGCGTCGAAGCGGACCGGGCTGGTGACCTGGCTGACCAGCCGGTTCAGCACCCCGGCGCCGGTCTCGACCGCGGAGCCGTCCTTGTTGGAGATCAGCAGGCGGGAGGGCTGCGCGGGCCGCAGGCCACCGATCAGGCCCTCGAGCTCGGTGCGGGCCGAGGCCATGTAGTCGGTGTGGAAGGCGCCGGCCACCGACAGCGGCATGACCCGGGCCTTCGCCGGCGGGGCGGCCTTCAGCGCGGCCAGTCCCTCCAGCGACCCGGCGGCGACCACCTGACCGGCGCCGTTGACGTTGGCGGGGGTGAGGCCGTGGGTCTCGATCGCGGCCAGCACCTCGGCGGGGTCGCCGCCCAGGACGGCGGACATCCCGGTGGGCGTCTGCGCGCAGGCCCGGGCCATGGCGCGGCCGCGGACCGCGGTCAGCGCGATGGCCGCCTCGATCGACAGCACCCCGGCCAGCACGGCGGCGGTGAGCTCGCCGACGCTGTGCCCGGCGATGACGACGTCCCGTCCGGTCTGCGGCGTGTGCGCCACCGGTCCGGGCAGCCCACCGAGCTCGCGGGCGACGAACAGCGACATCGCGACCACCAGCGGCTGGGTGACCGCGGTGTCCTTGATCGCCTCGGCGTCCCCGGTGGTGCCCAGCGTCAGGAGGTCGGCGTCGGCGACCGCACCGGCCCAGCGGAAGAAGGACTCGGCGCCGGGCAGCTCCAACCAGTCGGTGAGCATCCCGGGCTTCTGGGCCCCTTGACCGGGGGCGAGGACGGCGAGCACGTGGCCCACGGTGCCAGTCGCGGGCTCCTCGTGGGCGGTCGAGGCCCACGAAGAACACCGGTGATCTTCAGTAGGGTTCCTACAAATCTGTGAGCCGTGGTGCGGTGTGCCACAGCTCAGGACCAGAGGGAGCGTCCACCGTCCAGGGCGGACAGCGCCAACGCCACCTGCAGCGTCCAGCCGCCCCGGGGGTCGGTGGCCGACAGCCCGGTGAGCTCGGTGGCCCGCTTGAGGCGGTACCGGACGGTGTTGGGGTGCACGAACAACGCCCGCGCGCTGGCCTCCAGGTTGCCGCCGCTGGCCAGCACCGCCCGGACGGTGTCGGGGACCCCGCCGCCGGCGGCCTCCAGCGGCTGGGCGACCCGTTCGGCCAGGGCCGTGCGGGCCAGCGGGTCGCCGTCCAGGGCGCGCTCGGCGAGCAGGTCGTCGGCGGCCACCGGGCGGGGCGCGCCGGGCCAGGCGACGGCCGCCCGCAGCCCGGCGAGGGCCTCGGCGGCGGAGTCGCCGGCCTGCGCGAGGGAGTCCACGGCCGGGCCGACGACGACCGGCCCGGGACCGAACTCCCGGGACACCCGCTGCACCACCGGGTCGAGGTCCGGCAGCCCGCCGAGGACGACGACCAGCTGGTCGGCGTGCACCCCGACCAGCACCTCGGCGCGCAGCGAGCGGGCCGCCCGGCGCACCGCGGAGTGCAGGTCGTCGACGTCGGGTGCGGTGCGCCCGACCAGCACGAGCACCGGCGCCGTGGTCGCCCAGCCCAGCGCGGCGGTCCGGCCGGGGAGCTCGTCGGAGCGCTCGCCGCGGACCAGCGCGTCGACCACCAGGGCCTCCAGCCGGGCGTCCCAGGCGCCGCGGCTCTCGGCGTAGCTGGCGTAGACGTGCGCCGTGGCGAAGGCGACCTCCCGGCTGTACTGCAGGACGGCGAGCCGCAGCACGTCGGCCTCGCCGGGACCGACCACCTGGCTCAGCCGGTCCTCGACGACCTCGACGGTCACCTTGATCAGGTCGACGGTCTGCTTGAGCGGGACGGCGCGGACCAGCTCGCGGGGCGCGGCGCCGAACACCTCGCCGGTGAGCCGGGGCGGCCGCCCCGGGTGCCGGCACCACTCGACCAGCGACGCGATCCCGGCCTGGGCGACCAGCGTGACCCAGGACCGCTGGTCGGCCGGCATCGCCCGGAACCAGGGCAGCGTGTCGTCCATCCGGGCGACCGCCTGGGTGGCCAGCGACCCGGACGCGCGCTCCAACCGCCGGAGCGTCGCCTCGGAGGGTCCCGCCGTGGTCACGTGGTCAGCCTGTCATGGGGCAGGCTGACCACGTGACGACGGCGCAGCGGGTGCACCCGATCGGGGTCCGCCTGCTGCCGGTCGCCGCGTGTGCGCTGGTCGTCGTCCTGCTGGGGGTGGGGGTGGCCACCGGTTGGGCCCCGCAGCTCCGGCTGGACGACGCGGTCAGCCGGGCGCTCTACGCCGGCGACGACCGGTCCCGCACGGTGTCCGTGGTGCTGGAGGTGCTCACCGCCCCGGGGTTGTCGGCGTTCCGCTTCCTGGTGTTCCTGCCGGTCGTCGTCCTGCTGCTGCGGGCGCGCCGGTGGGTGGCCGCCGCGTGGGTGACCGTGTCGGTGGTCGGGGTGGGGGTGGCGAACTCCGGGCTCAAGGAGCTCGTCGGCCGGGTGCGACCGGGCTTCGCCGAGGGCGGGGCGCAGGTGGACTCGCTGTCGTTCCCCAGCGGCCACTCCGCCGGCATCGCCTGCCTGGTGACCACGGCGCTGGTGCTGGCCTGGCCCGGCCTCTCCCGCGCGGGCCGCCGGTGGTGGACGCTGGCGGGCGTGGCAGCGGTCGTGGTCGTCGGCTCCACCCGGATGCTGCTGGGTGTGCACTACCTGTCCGACGTGGTGGCCGGCTGGGCGTTCGGCGTCGGCTGGACGCTGCTGGTCGTCGGCGTGGCCCGGGGGGTGCGGTGGACGACGGCCTGAGCTCCCGCCCCCTGGTCGAGCCCACCGACGGCTCCGGCGGACCCCTGCTGCGGATCGCCGAGGACCGGCTGATGCCCGGGGCCGGCTACGGCGCGCACCACCACGCCGACGTCGACGTGGTGGCCGTCGTCCTGGCCGGGTCGCTGGCGCACAACTGGGGCGGGCGGGCGACGCTGCGGGCCGGGGACGTCGGCGTGTTGCGGGCGGGCACGGGGCTGGTGCACGACGAGGTGGCCGGCGCCGACGGCGCGCACGTGCTGCAGACCTACCTGCGCACCCGGTCGCCGGGCCAGGAACCCGGACACCGGACGGTGCGCTGGGCAGCCGGGCTGGGTCGCGGCTGGGTCGACCTCGGCCGCCCGGACGCCCGGCTCTGGGTGGCCCGGGTGCAGGCCGACGACACCGTCGCGGTGCCGCCGGGCCTGCGGGTGGTGGCCACCCGGCAGCGGGTCTGGGCCGGCCCGCTGCCCACGCAGGGCGAGGGCCGGGTGACCGGGCCGGCGACGGTGTGCGTCTGGCAGCTGGACCGGGCCCGCCCGCTGTGGGCGGTCGACTAGCCCGCGAGTGCGCGGTAGCGGGGGAGCAGCTCGCCGAACGCGGCGTCCCAGTCGTGCCCGACGCCGGCCAGCCGGGCGGCGAGGGCGTCCAGGTGGGCGTGCCAGCCGGCGCCGTAGCCGGGCGCCTGGTCGGTGCGCAGCAGGCGGTGGACCAGCGTGAGCTCGGTGCCGCCCTCGACCGCGACCAGGTCGTACCGGACGACGGACCGGTCCTCGCCCGGGTAGTGCCAGCCGTGCTCCAGGGTGCGCGGCGGGTCCCAGGTCAGCACGGTGCCGGTGGTCAGCGAGTCCTCGCCGTCGAACTCGATGCGGACGGCGCCGCCGACCCGGGGCTCGATCGTGGCCGGGGCGAGCCAGACGGCCAGGTCGGCGGACTCGGTGAGCGCTGCCCACACCCGTTCCGGGCTGGCCGGGAGCACCCGGACGAAGGTGACGGTGCGCCGGCCGTCGGCGATCGCGGAGAAGGTGCCGGTCATGTCGGGTCTCCCTCGGTGAGGTGGTCGGCCAGCCGGTCGAGGGCCGCCGTCCAGTGGCTGCGGTAGCGGTCGACCCAGGCGTCGACCTCGGTGAGCGGTGCGGCGTCGAGCCGGTAGACCCGGCGCTGGCCCTCGACCCGCACCCGGACCAGCCCGGCCTCGCGGAGCACCCGCAGGTGCCGGGACAGGGCGGGCTGGGTGAGGGCCGGGGCGGCCTGCCCCAGGTCGCCGGCGCTCCGCTCACCGCCGGCCAGCAGGTCGAGGACGGCGCGGCGGGTCGGGTCGGCCAGCACGGTGAACACGTCCACCCGTCGACCATATGAGGGGCAGTGCATATACGTCAAGGGTGATGAGCAGGTGGGGGAGACTGACCCGATGACCGACGACACCGCGCTGCTCGCCGCCGCCCGAGCCGATGCCGACCGCACCGTCGACCTGCGTCGCCGGCTGCACCGCCGTCCCGAGGTGGGGCTGCAGCTGCCCGAGACCCAGGCGATGGTGCTGGAGGCGTTCGCCGACCTGCCGGTGGAGGTGACGACCGGGCGGTCGACGTCCTCGGTGGTCGGGGTGCTGCGGGGTGCCCGGCCGGGGCCGACCTACCTGCTGCGCGGGGACATGGACGCGCTGCCGCTGCAGGAGGACACCGGTCTCGACTTCGCCTCCGAGATCCCCGGCGCGATGCACGCCTGCGGGCACGACACCCACGTGGCCATGCTGCTGGGCGCCGCGCGGCTGCTGGCCGACCGCCGCGACGAGCTCGCCGGGCAGGTCGTGTTCATGGTGCAGCCGGGGGAGGAGGGCCACCACGGCGCGCGGTTCATGCTCGAGGAGGGGTTGCTGGACGCCGTCCCGGAGGCGCCGGTGAGCGGGGCGTTCGCGCTGCACATCAGCACGTCGTTCCCGACCGGGACGATCAACGTGCGGCCCGGCCCGATGATGGCCGCGGCCGACCACTTCCGGATCACGATGCGCGGCGCCGGCGGGCACGCCTCGACCCCGCACGTGACCGCCGACCCGGTCCCGGTCGCCGCGGAGATCGTGCTGGCGCTGCAGTCGATGGTCACCCGCCGGGTCGACGTCTTCGACCCCGCCGTGGTCACCGTCGGGCACATCAGCGCCGGGACGACGAACAACATCATCCCGGCGACCGCGTTCCTCGAGGGCACCATCCGGACCCTGTCCGCAGAGCGCCGGGCCGACGTGGTCGCCCGGGTGCAGCGGGTCGCCGAGCACGTCGCGGCCGCGCACGAGCTGGTGGCGGAGTTCGAGCGGGTCGAGGGCTACCCGGTGACCGTCAACGACGCCGTCGTCGCCGGCCAGGTGGAGTCCGTCGCCGCCGGGCTGCTCGGTCCGGCGATGAGCCTGCCGATGGTCGACCCGCTGATGGGCGCCGAGGACTTCTCCTACGTGCTGGAGCGGGTGCCTGGCGCGATGGCCTTCCTCGGCGCCTGCCCGCCGGACCTGGTGCCCGACCAGTCCCCGGGCAACCACTCGAACCTGGTCGTCTTCGACGAGGCCGCCCTGCCGGCAGGTGTCGCGATGTACACCGCGATGGCCCTCGCCGCCCTCACCCCCTAGCCGTCGGCCGCGGCTTGGATCAGCTGGGTTCACGACCGTGCGTCCTGGCTCACCGGCGCCGGTGAGCCAGGACGCACGCTGGTGCCCTCGGCGGTCCCGCCGACCCGGGGCCGGAGCCGGAGCCCGCCGTTGCGCTGCTCGACCCGGTACCGACGGGGTCCCGGCGGCGGGTTGGCGATGAGGTGCCGCAGTCGGGCGATCTTGGCCGGGAACGGGTCGAACAGGTCCGCCGGCTTGACCCGCACCCCGCGCAGGTCGAGGTCCACGAGGTCGTCGTGCCGGCACTTCTCCGCCCACACCGCCTCGGCGGGCGTACGCCCGTTCCACGGCTCGCTGACCTTGACCCTGCCGTCGCCCTCGGCGAAGGCGGCGGGCTCGACCCACAGCATGTCCAGCACGCCGACCAGTCGCCGTCCCCGGTAGACCGCGACCTGCAGCACCGGCTCCGGCAGCCCGGCCGCGACGAAGGCCAGTCGCGTGCGGGTCTCGTGCGGGGAGTGCGCGCCCACCCGGGCCAAGCCGAAGGCGCGCGCCATCCGCCCGGCCCGGGGCCAGTGCCGGTGGCGCAGCGCCGTCGCCGTCAGGTCGGCGGGGGTCAACCGACCGTCGGCCAGGACGTCGTCCACGGCGACGACCGTGTCCACGACATCCCACTCCCGACCGACGTCGGCCAGGGTGCGGGCGAGGGTGGTCACCGGTAGCCCGCCGATGGTGGTGACGTCCTCCGGCGGCAGTGAGGCCCGGCGGACGCGGTAGCCGCGGCCGCGGCGGAACTGCTCGGCATCGGTGAGCTCGACCTCGGTGGACACGTCTGCCGGGAGCACGAGCCCGTGCAACCGGGCGGCCGAGGAGTGGCTCAGCACCGACCCCGTGCGGCCGAGGCGGAGCACGACCGCGGCGGCCTCGAGGTGGTGCGTCTCGCCCTTGGCGGCGTAGGCCCACCAGGTGTCGTGGTCGGTGTAGACGCCGTAGCGCACGGGGTGCCAGGCGCCGGTCCGCACCTCGGCCGCGATCGCGTGCCGGTCGTGGCCGGCGGCGCGGGCGTCCGCTGTCGCGAAGACGTCGCCGTGCCGGGCCATGGCAGCGGTGAGCAGGGGATCCACGGGCCGACTGTGGCCTGTGCCCGGCCCCGGGGGGAGGACCGCGACGGATCTGTGGATGGGGCCGCGGCCTGTGGATCATCGGGCCCGGAACGCAAGAGTCCGTCCTGGCTCACCGGCGTCGGTGAGCCAGGACGAACTCTGCTGAACCCAGCTGATCCAAGCCCAGGGGCTAGGTGGCGGGGGTGTCCTGGGTCAGGTCGACCGGCGCCTTCGACGGGTCGGTGATCTGGTACTTCTCCACCGCCTGGGCGACGACGGAGCGCTCGATCTCGCCCCGCTTGGCCAGCTCGCCCAGCACCCGGACGACGATCGACTCGGCGTCCACCCGGAAGTGCCGGCGCAGCGCCGGACGGGTGTCGGACAGGCCGAACCCGTCGGTGCCCAGCGACACCAGACCCGGCACGTACGGGGCCAGCAGGTCCGGCACCGCCCGCATCCAGTCCGACACCGCGACCAGCGGGCCGGGGGCGTCGGAGAGCGCGCGGGTCACGTAGGGCACCCGCGGCTCCTCGGCCGGGTTGTCCAGGTTCCACTCGTCGGCCTGGACCGCCTCGCGGCGCAGCTCGGTCCAGGAGGTCACCGACCAGATGTCGGCCGAGACGCCCCAGTCGGCGGCCAGCAGCTCCTGCGCCCGCATCGCCCACGGCACGCCGACGCCCGACGCGAGGATCTGCGCCTTCTTGGCGTCGTCGATCCACGGGCCCTGGTTGAGCCGGTAGATGCCGGCCAGCAGACCCTGCACGTCCAGGTCCTCGGGCTCGGCCGGCTGCTGGTAGGCCTCGTTGTAGATCGTCAGGTAGTAGAAGACGTCGGCGCTGCGCGAGCCGCCCAGCGGCGCACCCGGGTCCTCGCCGTACATCCGGGCCAGGGCGTCCTTGACGATGTGCCCCAGCTCGTAGCTGAACGCGGGGTCGTAGGACACCACGGCCGGGTTGGTGGCGGCCAGCAGGAGGGAGTGCCCGTCCTCGTGCTGCAGGCCCTCGCCGTTGAGCGTCGTCCGACCGGCGGTGGCGCCCAGGGCGAACCCGCGGGTCATCTGGTCGGCGGCGGCCCAGAAGGCGTCACCGGTCCGCTGGAACCCGAACATCGAGTAGAAGATGTAGATCGGGATCATCGGCTCGCCGTGCGTGGAGTACGACGTCCCGACCGCGGTGAACGACGCGGTGGAGCCGGCCTCGTTGATCCCCTCGTGCAGGATCGTGCCGGTCGTCGACTCCTTGTAGGCCAGCATCAGCTCGCGGTCGACCGCGGTGTAGGTCTGGCCGTGCGGGGAGTAGATCTTCGACGTCGGGAACAGCGAGTCCATGCCGAAGGTGCGGGCCTCGTCGGGGATGACCGGCACGAAGCGCGGGCCGAGCTCCTTGTCCTTGAGGAACTCCTTGAGCAGCCGGACGAACGCCATGGTGGTGGCGACCTCCTGCTTGCCCGAGCCGCGCTTGAGCACGTCGAACGCCTTCTCCTCCGGCGCCTTGAGCGGCTTGGCCGCCACGTGCCGCCGGGGCACCGCACCGCCGAGGGCCTGGCGCCGCTCCAGCATGTACTTCATCTCGTCGGAGTCCGGGTCCGGCTTGTAGTACGGCGGGAGGTACTTGTCCTCCAGCGCGGAGTCCGGGATGTCCAGGTAGAGCCGGTCGCGGAAGGTGGCGAGGTCCTCGGCGGTCAGCTTCTTCATCTGGTGCGTGGAGTTGCGGCCCTCGAAGTGGCTGCCCAGCGTCCAGCCCTTGATGGTCTTGGCCAGGATGACCGTCGGCTGGCCCTTGTGGTCCATCGCGGCCTTGTAGGCGGCGTAGACCTTCCGGTAGTCGTGGCCACCGCGCTGCAGCGCCCAGACCTCGTCGTCGGTCATGCCCTCGACCAGCTTGCGGGTGCGCGGGTCACGGCCGAAGAAGTGCTCGCGGACGTAGGCGCCGTCCTCGGCCTTGTAGGTCTGGTAGTCGCCGTCCGGCGTGGTGTTCATCAGGTTGACCAGCGCGCCGTCGCGGTCGGCGGCCAGCAGCTTGTCCCAGCCGCGGCCCCAGACGACCTTGATGACGTTCCAGCCGGCGCCGCGGAAGAAGCTCTCCAGCTCCTGGATGACCTTGCCGTTGCCGCGCACCGGGCCGTCGAGGCGCTGCAGGTTGCAGTTGACGACGAAGGTGAGGTTGTCCAGCTCCTCGCGGGCGGCCAGGCCGATCGCGCCGAGCGACTCGGGCTCGTCCATCTCGCCGTCGCCGAGGAAGGCCCAGACGTGCTGGTCGGAGGTGTCCTTGATGCCGCGGTCGTGCAGGTAGCGGTTGAACCGGGCCTGGTAGATCGCGTTGATCGGGCCCAGGCCCATCGACACGGTCGGGAACTCCCAGAAGTCCGACATCAGCCGGGGGTGCGGGTAGGAGGACAGCCCGCCGCCGGGGTGGCTGACCTCCTGGCGGAACCCGTCCATCTGGTGCTCGGTCAGCCGGCCCTCGAGGAAGGCGCGGGCGTAGATGCCGGGGGAGGCGTGGCCCTGGAACCAGATCTGGTCGCCGCCGCCGGGGTGGTCCTTGCCGCGGAAGAAGTGGTTGAAGCCCACCTCGTACAGCGACGCCGAGGAGGCGTAGGACGAGATGTGGCCGCCGACGCCGACGCCGGGCCGCTGCGCGCGGTGCACCATGATCGCGGCGTTCCAGCGGATGTAGGCGCGGATGCGCCGCTCCACGTGCTCGTCGCCGGGGAACCACGGCTCCCGCTCGGGGGCGATGGTGTTGATGTAGTCGGTGCTGCGCAGGGCGGGGACGCCGACCTGCTGCTCGCGGCTGCGCTCCAGCATGCGGAGCATGAGGTAGCGGGCGCGGCCCTTGCCGGCGTGGTCGACGACGGCGTCGAAGGACTCCAGCCACTCACCGGTCTCGTCGGGGTCGTTGTCGATCAACTGGCTCGGCAGGCCGTCGGTGATGACCGCGCGGGGGGTGCCGGACTCTCGGGCGGGGTCTCCGTCCGACTGCTGCGTGGCGCTCATGGGGACATCGTCTCCTGCCGCCCCCGCCGACGTCACGCCGCCTCACGTTCTGGTCGTGGAGTTCGCCGGTCGGGACACGTTCCGGGCACGGATCGGACCCGTCGGCTACCGCTCCGGGCGTGCGTCGGACACACTGACGCACCGACCCGGGTGCGCCGCACCACGGCGGCCACCGGCACCGGGTACGTCGAGCACATGGAGGACGAGCGGGGATGAGCGTCGACTCGGGCAGCGCCAGCATGGCGGCCCGGCTGGGGATCAAGCCGGGCATGGTCGTGCAGGAGCTCGGCTGGGACGAGGACGCCGACGAGGACCTCCGCGACTCCGTCGTCGAGCTCTCCGGCGGCGAGATGGTCGACGAGGACTCCGACGAGGTCGCCGATGTCGTCCTGCTGTGGTGGCGCGAGGAGGACGGCGACCTGATCGACGCCCTCGTCGACTCCCTCGCCGCACTGGCCGACGACGGGGTCGTCTGGCTGCTGACGCCGAAGTCCGGGCGCCCGGGCCACGTCGAGCCCGGCGAGGTCACCGAGGCCGCGCCGACCGCGGGCCTGCAGCAGACCAGCAGCATCTCCGCGGCCAAGGAGTGGGCCGGGATCCGCCTGGTCACCCCGAAGGCCGCCCGCTCCAAGCGCTGAGGGGTACGGCACGATCGCGGGCATGAGCCTCTCCGTCGGCGACACCGCCCCCGACTTCACGCTGAACGACTCCGACCGCCAGCCCTTCACGCTGTCCGAGCAGCGGGGGACGCCGGTGCTCGTGGTCTTCTACCCGTTCGCCTTCTCCGGCATCTGCACCGGTGAGCTGTGCCAGCTGCGCGACGAGCTGGCCACCTACACCGACGCCGGCGTGAAGGTCGTCGCCGTGTCCTGCGACCCGGCGCCGACGCTGAAGGCGTGGAAGGACCAGCAGGGCTTCGAGTTCCCGCTGCTCAGCGACTTCTGGCCGCACGGCGAGGTGGCCAAGGCCTACGACGCGTTCTTCGACGTCGCCGGCATGGCCAACCGGGGCACCTTCCTGGTCGACGCCGAGGGGAAGATCGCCTTCGCCGAGGTCAACGGCCCCGGCGACGCCCGGGCGCAGACCGGCTGGAAGGACGCCGTCGCCGCGCTGGCCGCCTGATCCCGGACCCGCCCCACTACGGTGGGGCGGCTCCCGGGCGCGTAGCTCAGCGGTAGAGCTCTCGCCTTACAAGCGAGCGGTCGCAGGTTCGATCCCTGTCGCGCCCACCGGTCAGCTCCGACCCGGTGCCTGCGCGCGGACCAGCCGCCGGGCGGCGTCCACCTCGCGGGCCACCGGCGCCAGCACGCCCTCGGCGTGGATCTCGGTGTCGTCGGGGAAGCGGTCCAGCCGCAGGTCGTCGTCCAGCTCGCGGATGGCCCGGCGCAGCACGTGCACCTGGCCGCGCAGCGGGATCTCCGCGCCGGCCCGCATGGCGATCACCGCCTCGGTGACCGCGTCCGACGTCCGCTCCAGCTGCACGATCACCGGGTACCAGGCCGCCGCCCGGGTGCTGATCGGCGGCGGCTCGGCCAGCCGGCGCTGCAGCTGGGTCTGCAGCTCGGTGAGTGCCCGGTAGCTGCCCCGGCGCGCCCGGCGGGTCTCCTCCGGCGTCCCGGTGAACGCGGCGTCCACGAACCGGTCCAGGGCCACCGAGGCCCCGTGCAGCGCGTCGTCCAGCGGCGCCCGCCAGGTCTGCGGCCACAGCAGGTAGCCGAACACCAGCACGATCGCGCAGCCGATCAGGGTGTCCACCAGCCGCGGCCCCACCAGGTCCGACGGGGTGGGCGCGGCCAGGTCGAGCAGCATGATCACCAGCGGGGTCTGGAACACCGAGAACAGCCCGAAGTTCGCGTTGCGCGCCCAGGGCAGCACGGCGGCGAACAGCGCCAGCGCGAGCACCACCAGCGCCCCGCGGGGCAGCACGGCCAGCAACGCCGAGCCCAGCAGCACCCCGAGCAGGGTGCCGGCACCGCGCTGCACCGCCCGGGAGAACACCGACCCGAAGTCGGGCTTGAGCACCACGGCCACGGTCAGCAGCACCCAGTACGGCCGCTCGATGGGCAGCCGCTGCCGGGCGACCTCCGCGACCACCATGCACAGCGTCAGCCGGACGACGAAGGCGCGGGAGTCGGCGTTGCCCGTCGTCCGGTCGACCAGGTCCCGCACCCGCAACCGCCACGGCAGCGTCTCGCGCACGACCGCCGCCGAGGCCCGTTCCTCCGGGTCGCCGACCACGTTCCAGACCAGCCGGACGCCGTGCCGCACCGCGCGGCGGGTCGTCGGACCGTCCTCCAGCGCGGGCGGCCGGTCGCCCACCAGGGGACGACGGCCGACCACCGCGGCGCCCAGGGCGTGCGCGGCGGTGACGTCGACCGGGTCGGCGGTGACCCCGGCCCGGGCGGTGGCCACGGCACCCTCCACCAGCGGCGCCGCGGCGTTGAGCAGCCCGGCGAGCTCTGCCAGCTCGGCGCTGCGCCCGGCCGAGGTGCTGCGGCTGTGGATGACCCGGTCGTAGCCGGTGTTCAGCGCCAGGGTCAGCGCGCGGCGGGCGTCCTCCGTGCGCGGGGTGCCGACGGCGGCCAGCAGGTCGCCGATCGCGGTGAACACGGCACCGACCGACGTGCGGTCCGGGTCGGCGGCCTCGGTGCGGGCCTGCAGCAGCACGGGCACGGTGGCCCACAGGCCGCCGGCGACGAAGAAGCCGATCTCGGCCGGCAGCGGGAGCGTGGTCTGCAGCCCGGACGACAGGGCGGTGTAGACCAGCAGCTGCAGGGCGCCGAGGGACAGCGCGGCGTCGATCGAGCTGACCAGCGCGGCCACCGCGGACAGCAGGCCGATCACCAGGACCGGCCCCCAGCCCTCGCCCGACGCGGCCTCGCCGGCCACCAGGCCCAGCGCGCCGAACCCGCCGGCGGCCACCACCCGGCGCATCCGGGTGCGCAGCGGCCCGCCCTGCGGCGCCAGGGTGACCGCCAGGGCGCCGGTGGTGCCGAACACGCCGGCACCCAGCCCGGCGGGGTCGTCGAGGCGGCCCAGCAGGGCCACCAGCACCAGCGGACCGGAGATCGCGACGGCGAACCGGACGACGTCGGCCCAGGGGACGGCGGGGCGACCGGTGCGGACCAGCTCCTCCAGCCAGGCCGGTGCCCGCAACCCCCTGTCCGCCACGTGCAGGAGCTTCCCACCCCGGGCTGTCGGACCCCCGGCGCAGACTGGGGGGCGTGCCGCGCCCCTCCACCCCCGATCCCGACCGCGGCGGGTGGTTGCGCCGCCTGGTCGGCTACTGCCTGCGCCACCGCGCCGACCTGGTCGGTGCGTTCGCCGCGGCGCTGATCGGCTCGGTGATCGCCGCCGGCGTCCCGCTGGTCGTGCGCGCCGTCGTCGACGACGTCGTCGCCGGGGGCACGAGCTCGGTGGCGCCCTACGTCTGGCTGCTGGTGGTGGCCGGCGTCGTCCGGTTCGGCGCCGGGTTCGTGCGGCGCTACCTGGCCGGCCGGCTGAGCCTGGACGTCCAGTACGACCTGCGCAACGACGTCGCGGGGGCGCTGTCCCGCCTGGACGGCCCGGCCCAGGACCGGCTGCAGACCGGCCAGGTGGTCAGCCGGTCGATCTCCGACATCACCCTGGTGCAAGGCCTGCTGGCCTTCCTGCCCAACCTGGCCGGCAACGCCCTGCTGTTCGTCGTCTCCCTGGCCGTGATGGCCTGGCTGTCCCCGGTGCTCACCGTGGTCGCGCTGGCCGTGGGCCCGGCGCTGTGGTGGCTGGCGCTGCGCTCCCGCCGCGACCTGTTCCCGGCCAACTGGGCCGCCCAGCAGCAGGCCGGTGCGGTGGTCGGCGACGTGGAGGCCGCCGTCACCGGGGTCCGGGTGGTGAAGGGCTTCGGCCAGGAGGGCCGCGAGCTCGACCGCCTCGACGCCGGCGCCCGCCGGCTGTTCGGTGCCCGGATGCGGGTGGTCGCCTTCACCGCCCGGTACAACCCGGCCCTGCAGGCGGTGCCGGCGCTGGGCCAGGTCGGTGTGCTCGCCCTCGGTGGCTGGCTGGCCCTGCAGGGCAGCATCACGCTGGGCACCTTCCTGGCCTTCGCCACCTACCTGGCCGCCCTGGTCTCCCCGGTCCGCCAGCTCGCCGCGGTGCTGGTCATCGGGCAGCAGGCCCGCGCCGGCGTCGAGCGGGTGCTGGAGATCGTCGACACCGAGCCGGTGCTCCGGTCGGGCAGCACGCCGGTGCCCGCCGGCCCGCTGTCCGTCGAGCTGGACGACGTCACCTTCGCCTTCGCCGGCGGGGCCCCGGCGCTGCAGGGCGTCTCGCTGTCCGTCGCGCCGGGGGAGACCCTGGCGCTGGTGGGCACCGCGGGCTCGGGCAAGTCCGCGGTGGTCGGCCTGCTGCCCCGGTTCTACGACGTGGGGTCCGGCGCCGTCCGGATCGGCGGCACCGACGTCCGGGAGCTGGACACCGACCAGCTGCGCGGCGCGCTGGGCGTGGTTTTCGAGGACAGCTTCCTGTTCTCCGACACCGTGCGGGCGAACATCGCCTTCGGCCGGCCCGACGCCACCGACGCCGAGGTCGCGGCCGCCGCGCGCACCGCGCAGGCCGACGGCTTCATCGCCGACCTGCCCGAGGGCTACGGCACCGTGGTCGGCGAGCAGGGCCTGACCCTGTCCGGTGGCCAGCGCCAGCGGGTCGCCCTGGCCCGGGCGCTGCTCACCGACCCCCGCGTGCTGGTGCTCGACGACGCCACCTCGGCCGTCGACGCCACCGTCGAGGCCCGCATCCAGCAGGGCCTGCGCGAGGACGGCCGGGCCGACCGCACCACGCTGCTGGTCGCCCACCGGGCCTCCACCCTCGCCCTGGCCGACCGGGTGGCCGTGCTGCACGCCGGCCGGGTGGTCGACGTGGGCACCGTGGACGAGCTCACCGAGCGCAGCGCGGAGTTCCGGCTGCTGGTCTCTGGCATCACCGAGCCCGCCGCCGACGGCCTGCCGGTGCCCGCGGAGGAGACCTGGTCGGGGCAGCGGACCGACCCGGCCGCGTGGCCGGTCGTGGCCACCGCCGAGACCGAGGACCAGCCGCTGCGCGGGGTGTCCACCGCGATCGGCGGCCGCGGGTCCGCCACCGCCGACGCGGCGCCCACGCCCAAGCTGCGGGCGTTGGTCGCTGCCCTGCCGCCGTCGGACGACGACCCGCGGGTGCCCGAGGAGCGCGCCCGGGCCGCCGACCCCGGGTTCACCCTGGCCGGGCTGCTGCGCCCCTTCCGCTGGGTGCTGGCGCTGGCCCTGCTGCTCACCGCGGCCGACGCGGCCGCCCAGATCGCGGTGCCCGCGCTGGTCCGCAGCGGCATCGACCGCGGGGTGTCGGCCGGGTCCACCGCGGTGCTGATGGCGATCAGCGGGCTGGCGCTGCTGGTGGTCCTCGTCGACTGGGCGGTCACCATCGGGTCCACCCGGCTGACCGGGAGCACCGGCGAGCGGCTGCTCTACACGCTGCGGGTCAAGACCTTCGCCCAGCTGCAGCGGCTGGGGCTGGACTACTACGAGCGCGAGCTCGGCGGCCGGATCATGACCCGGATGACCACCGACGTCGACGCGTTGTCGGCGTTCCTGCAGACCGGGCTCACCACGGCCGTGGTCAGCCTGCTCACCCTGGTCGGCGTGCTGGTCGCGCTGACCCTGCTCGACGTCGAGCTCGCGCTGGTGATGGTGGCCTTCCTGCCGGTTCTGGCCGTGGCCACCTGGTGGTTCCGGCGGCGCTCGGTGCCGGCCTACACCGAGGCCCGGGAGCGGGTCAGCGCGGTCAACGCCCGGCTGCAGGAGGACGTCGCCGGCGTGCGGGTCACCCAGGCCGCCGTCCGCACCGAGCGCTCGCTGGAGGTCTTCCGGGAGAAGGCCACCGCCTACCGGGACGTCCGGCTGCGGGCCCAGCGCTACATCGCCACCTACTTCCCGTTCGTCGAGTTCCTCTCCGAGCTCGCCGTCGCGGCCGTGCTGGTGGTCGGTGCCGCCCGGCTGACCACCGGCACGATCACCGCCGGCGTGCTGGTCGCCTTCCTGCTCTACGTGGGCACGTTCTTCTCCCCGGTCCAGTCCCTGTCCCAGGTCTTCGACAGCTACCAGCAGGCCGCGGTGGGCCTGCGCCGGCTGCGCGACCTGCTGCAGACCCCGACCTCGACGCCGCCGGCGACCGACCCGCAGCCGGTCGGCCAGCTGCGCGGGGAGGTGGTGCTCGACGGTGTCACGTTCGCCTACCGCGGCGCGTCCACGCCGGCGCTGCGCGAGGTCGACCTGCGCATCGCCCCCGGCGAGACCGTGGCGCTGGTGGGGGAGACCGGCGCCGGCAAGTCCACGGTGGTGAAGCTGATCGCCCGGTTCTACGACCCGACCGGTGGCGCGGTGCGCGTCGACGGCCACGACCTGCGGGGGCTGGACCTGGCCGCCTACCGGGCGCGGCTCGGGGTCGTGCCGCAGGAGGCGCACCTGTTCGACGGCACGGTGCGCGACGCGATCGCCTACGGCCGACCCGGTGCCTCCGACCTCGAGGTCGAGCGCGCGGCCCGGGCCGTGGGCGCGCACGAGATGGTCGCGGCGCTGCCCGAGGGCTACCGCACCCGGGTGGGCGAGCGCGGCCGGTCGCTGTCGGCCGGCCAGCGCCAGCTGCTGGCCCTCGCCCGGGCCGAGCTGGTGGACCCCGACGTGCTGCTGCTCGACGAGGCGACCGCGTCCCTGGACCTGGCGTCGGAGGCCGCGGTCAACCGGGCGGCCGACGCCGTCGCCGGGCGGCGGACCACCGTCGTGGTGGCCCACCGGCTGACCACCGCCGCCCGGGCGGACCGGGTGGTGGTGCTCGACCACGGCCGCGTGGTGCAGGCCGGTCCGCACGACGAGCTGATCGGGGTCGAGGGCCCCTACGCGGTGCTCTGGGCGGCCTACGCCGCCGATGCGCTGGTGGACTGAGCCGACCGTGAGGTCCGCCACGCCGGTCGCGACCGCGCAGACCCGTCCAGGAGGTGCACTGCCCACGAACACCGGGCGATGACCACCGCTGCCCATGAGCCCGCTGAGCACCTCCCCAGGACCGAGGGGGGAGGTGCTGCCGGCTGGGCAGGCGGACTGGAGCGACCCCACCTACAGTCCGAAATCGTGGCTCTACCGATGGACGAAGGCTTCCCCGAGCAGCAGGGGAACGTGCATGCCCTCCCCCTGCCCGGCGCGCCGCTGGCGGAGGTCATCGCGGCCCTCGAGGCCCGGTACGACCCGGCGCTCGCCGAGGACTGGGACGCCGTCGGCCTGGTGTGCGGGGACCCCACCGAGGCCGTGCACTCCGTGCTGTTCGCCGTCGACCCCACCGACGCGGTGGTCGACGAGGCCATCGAGCGCGGCGTGGACCTCGTGGTCACCCACCACCCGCTGCTGCTCACCCCGGTGCACGGAGTGCCCGCCGACGACCCCAAGGGCCGGGTGGTCCACCGGCTGATCCGCGCCGGCATCGGCCTGTTCGTGGCGCACACCAACGCCGACCGGGCCGCCGACCACGGTGTCAACGACGCCCTGGCCGCCGCGCTCGGCGTGGGCAACACCGTGCCGCTGGAGTCCGTCGGCGCACCCCAGACCAACACGCTGGTGGTCTTCTCCCCGGTCGAGGACAGCGACCGGCTCGTGGACGCGCTCAGCGCGGCCGGGGCCGGGGTGATCGGGGACTACACCCGCTGCGCCTGGCAGACCGTCGGCACCGGCACGTTCATCCCCGGCGACGAGGCCAACCCGTCGATCGGGTCGAACGGCCGCCTCGAGCGGGTGCCCGAGACCCGGTTGGAGATGGTCGTGCCGCGCGCGGCCCAGGCCGAGGTGCTGCGCGCCCTGCACGAGTGGCACCCCTACGAGGACCCCGGCTACGCCGTGTTCGAGAACTCCTCGACCCCCAGCCGGGCCGGGCTCGGCCGGCTGGGCGAGCTCACCCACCCGATCACGCTGCGCGAGTTCGCCGAGCGGGCGGCCGCCGTGCTGCCGGCCACCGCCGGCGGTGTCCGGGTGGCCGGTGACCCCGACCGCATGGTCCGCACCGTCGCCGTGTGCGGCGGCAGCGGCAGCTCGCTGTACGACCGGGCAGCCGAGGCCGGCGCCGACGTCCTGCTCACCAGCGACGTGAAGCACCACCCGGCCGTGGAGGCCGGGGAGGTGCCGGGACCGGCCATCTGTGACGTGGCACACTTCGCCAGCGAGTGGCCCTGGCTGTCGGTGGCCGCCGACGTCCTGCACCGTGACCTCCGTGCGCGGGTGGGCGTCGCGGTCTCGCGGTTGAGCACCGATCCGTGGACGATGCACGTGCCCCAGCGCGTGGAGGACATCGCCGACCCGGGGGCCGCACGCAGCGTCCGCGCAGCAGGGGAGCGGACGGAGACGACGCAGGGCTGACCCGCCTCCGGGTCAGCCGGAGGGGGAGCACCGTGACCGACCAGCCACCGACCACGAGCCGGAGGGCGGCCGACCTGGCCCCCCGGCGCAGCGACAAGAACCCGTGGAACTGGTTGCTGCTGCTGCCGATCGTGCTGCCGCTGCTGGTCCCGGTGTTCAACCGCGCGGAGCCCGAGCTCTTCGGCTGGCCGTTCTTCTACTGGGTCCAGCTGGCCTTCGTCGTCGTCGGCGTGGTCACCACCTCCCTGGTCCACCGCGCCCACCAGCGCGGGAAGCGGGGCTGAGGCGTGGAGGGCATCAACACCGTCGAGCTGGCGGTCTTCATCGCGTTCTTCGTCGTCGTCACCGCGCTGGGGTTCGGCGCCGCCCGCTGGCGGCGGGCGGAGAACCTCATGCACCTGGACGAGTGGGGCCTGGGCGGGCGCAGCTTCGGCACCTGGATCACCTGGTTCCTCATCGGCGGGGACATCTACACCGCCTACACGTTCGTCGCCGTCCCGGCGCTGGTGTTCGGGGCCGGCGCGGCCGGGTTCTTCGCGGTGCCCTACACCGTCGTGGTCTACCCGCTGATCTTCCTGGTGGTCATCCGGCTGTGGTCGGTGAGCCACGTCCGCGGCTTCGTGACGCCGGCGGACTTCGTCCGGTCCCGGTTCGACAGCCCGACCATGGCGCTGCTGGTGGCCATCACCGGGATCGTCGCGACGATGCCCTACATCGCGCTGCAGCTGGTCGGCATCGAGGCCGTGCTGAAGACGATGGGCGTCACCGGTGAGCTGCCGATCATCGTGGCCTTCGTGATCCTGGCGGTCTACACCTACAGCTCGGGCCTGCGGGCCCCGGCGCTGATCGCGTTCGTCAAGGACATCCTGATCTACCTGACGATCATCGTCGCGGTCATCGTCATCCCCACCAAGCTCGGGGGCTGGGACGTCGTCTTCGGCGCCGCGGAGGAGAAGTTCAGCCTGTCGGGCACCGGCGGCCTGCTGCTGCCGGGCACCGGCCAGGTGCAGTACGCGACCCTGGCGCTGGGGTCGGCGCTGGCGCTGTTCCTCTACCCGCACTCGATCACCGGGGTGCTGGCCGCCAAGAGCCGCGGCACGCTGCAGAAGAACATGTCCCTGCTGCCGATCTACAGCCTGGCGCTGGGCTTCATCGCGCTGCTGGGCTTCATGGCCATCGCCGCCGGCACCGAGCCGATCGGGGCCGACAACAACACCATCGTCCCGGCCCTGTTCCAGCAGATGTTCCCGAGCTGGTTCGCCGGGGTGGCGTTCGCCGCGGTGGGCATCGGCGCCCTGGTGCCCGCGGCGATCATGAGCATCGCGGCGGCGAACCTGTTCACCCGCAACATCTACAAGGAGTACCTGAAGAAGGACGCCACCCCGACCCAGGAGGCCAAGGTCGCCAAGCTGGCCTCGCTGGTGGTCAAGCTGGGCGCGGTCGCCGCGATCATCTTCATCGACCCGCAGTTCTCCATCGACCTGCAGCTCATCGGCGGCGTGATCATCCTGCAGACGCTGCCCTCGGTCGGGATCGGGCTCTACACCCGGTGGTTCCACCGCGGCGCGCTGGTGGCCGGCTGGGTGGTCGGCATGGTCGCCGGCTTCCTGATGCTCTACAGCGTCCAGCGGGTGGGGCCCGACGGCACGGTGGTCAAGGAGCACTTCGCCGGGTCGGCGTTCTCCCTGAGCAAGCTCGGCTTCGACACCACGACCACCGTCTACGCCGGCTTCCTGGCCGTGGCGGCCAACCTGCTCGTCGTCGTCCTGGTGACGTTCGTGCTGCGCGCGATGAAGGTGGACGACGGCGTGGACGGCACCGCGGACACCGACTACACGGCCGAGCGCGAGGACCCGTCGGTGCGCGACCTGCCCGATCCGCTCGGCGAGACGCCGACGACGGCGGGGGAGGGCTCCGGGCGCGGGTAGGTTGACGGCGTGCAGGCAGACCATTTCGACCAGCAGAAGCTGCTGACCCTGGCCGCGGAGGACGTCGCGCTCGCGCAGCTCGCCCACCGCCGGCGCACCCTCCCCGAGAACGCCGCGGTCACCGCCGCGGAGGACGCCCAGCGGGAGTTCACCGCCGACGTCGTCCGGGCCGAGACCGTGGTCCGCGACCTGGACCGGGAGCAGAAGCGGCTGGAGACCGACGTGGACGCCGTCCGTGCCCGGTCGGACAAGGACCAGCAGCGGCTGGACTCAGGAGCGGCGACGCCCAAGGAGATGACCAGCCTGCAGCAGGAGATGGCCTCCCTGGCCCGCCGCCAGGGCGACCTGGAGGACCAGGTGCTCGAGCTGATGGAGCGCCGGGAGACCGCCGACGCGACCCTGGCGACGGCGCAGGCCGGGCTGGACGGGGCGAAGGCCGACCAGGCGCGGGCCGAGGAGGGCCGCGACGTCGCGCTGGCCGAGATCGCCGAGGGCGAGCAGACCCACACCGCGAAGCGGGCCGAGATCGCCGGCACGATCAGCGCCCCGCTGCTGGCGCTGTACGACCGGGTCGCCACGCAGACCGGCAGCACCGGCGCGGCCGCGTTGCACGCCCGCCGCTGCGAGGGCTGCCGGATCGAGCTCTACGGCACCGAGCTTGCCGCCGCCCGCAACGCCGACCCGCACACGGTGCTGCGCTGCGAGAACTGCAACCGGATCCTGGTCCGCACCGCCGAGTCCGGGCTGTGAGCCGCCGCCTCGTCGTGGAGGCCGACGGCGGGTCCCGGGGCAACCCGGGTCCGGCCGGCTACGGCGCCCTGGTCCGCGACGCCGACACCGGCGCCCTGCTGGCCGAGCGGGCCGAGTCGGTCGGCCGGGCCACCAACAACGTCGCCGAGTACGGCGGGCTGGTCGCCGGACTGCAGGCCGTGCTCACCATCGACCCGACCGCGTCGGTCGAGGTGCGGATGGACTCCAAGCTGGTCGTCGAGCAGATGTCGGGCCGCTGGCAGATCAAGCACCCGGACATGAAGAAGCTCGCCGTCCAGGCCCGCGACCTCGCCCGCCTGATCGGCTCGGTCCGCTACACCTGGATCCCCCGCGCGCAGAACTCCGCCGCCGACGCCCTGGCCAACTCCGCCATGGACGGCAAGCCGGTGCACCGCGACCTGGGGGTCGCGCCCGTCGAGGTGGAGCCCCAGCCGGACGCCCCGACAGAGCCGCCCGCGCCGGTCGTCACCACCACGACCCACCTGCTCCGGCACGGCCGGACGGCGCACACCCCGGAGCGCCGGTTCTCCGGGAGCAGCGACCTGGACCTGTCCGACCTGGGCCGGGCCGACGCCGCGGCGGCCGCGCAGGCCGTCGCGGGGCTGGGGATCGACGTGATCGTGTCCTCCCCGCTCAAGCGCTGCCGGCAGACCGCCGGGGCCGTGGCCGAGGTGCTCGACCAGGACATCGAGGTCGACCGGGACCTGCGCGAGCTGGACTTCGGCGGGTGGGAGGGCCTCACCGCGGCCGAGGCGCTGGCGGCCAACCCGCTGGCCTTCCGGCGCTGGCGCACCGCCCCCGACGTCCGGCCGCCGGGCGGGGAGTCGATCGTCGACGTCTCCACCCGCGTCGCGGCCGCCCGTACCCGCATCCTCGACCGGCACGCCGGGAAGACCGTCCTGCTGGTCACCCACGTGACGCCGATCAAGCTGATGCTCGCCGCCGGGCTCGGCGTCGGCGACGAGGTCGTCTACAAGGTGTTCCTGGAGGCGGCGTCGCTGTCTACGGTCAGCTGGGGCAGCGACGGGTCATCGTCGGTGCGGCTGGTCAACGACACCGGCCACCTGCGGGCCTGAGAGGCCCTACAACCGTCCGGCGTCGATGATCCGGGACAGGAACTGCCGGGTGCGGGCCTCGACCGGGTCGCCCAGCACCTGCTCCGGCGGCCCGGACTCCAGGACGACGCCCTGGTCCAGGAAGCACACGGTGTCCGCGACCTGCTTGGCGAAACCCATCTCGTGGGTGGCCATCACGATGGTCATGCCCTGCGCCGCGACCTCGCGGACCACCCGCAGCACCTCGCCGACCAGCTCGGGGTCCAGCGCCGAGGTGATCTCGTCCAGCAGGAGCACCCGGGGGTGCACCGCCAGTGCCCGGACGATGGCCACCCGCTGCTGCTGACCGCCCGACAGCCGGTCGGGGTACTCGCCGGCCTTGTCGGCCAGCCCGATCCGCTCCAGCAGCGCCAGCGCCTCGTCCCGGGCGTCGGACCGCGACCGGCCGTGCACCCGGGTGGGCGCCAGCACGACGTTGTCCAGCACGGTCATGTGCGGGAAGAGGTTGTAGGTCTGGAAGACCACCCCGAGCCGGCGACGGACGGCGTCGGCGTCCACCCGGGGGTCGGTGACGTCCTCGCCGTCCAGGAGCACCTGGCCGTCGTCCACGGTCTCCAGCAGCGAGGCGCAGCGCAGCAGGGTCGACTTGCCCGACCCGGACCCGCCGATCAGGGCCACGACCTGGTGCTCGTCCACGGAGAGGTCCACCCCGCGCAGCACCACGTTCTCGCCGAAGGACTTCACCACGCCCCGCACGTCGAGGACGGCGCTCACAGCACGCTCCCGGTCTGCTGGCGGCGGCGGGCGCGGGCGGCGACGCCGTCGGCGATCCGGGCCGAGGGGACGGCGAGCAGCACGAACAGCAGCCCGGCCACCACGTACGGGGTGAAGTTGAAGGTCTGGCCGACCTGGATCTGCGCGGCCCGGACGGCGTCGACCGCGCCGAGCACCGAGATCAGCCCGACGTCCTTCTGCAGCGCCACGAAGTCGTTGAGCAGCGCCGGCGTCACGTTCCGGACCGCCTGGGGCAGCACGACGATCCGGGTGGTCTGCCGGTGGGTGAGCCCGAGGGACCGGGCGGCGGCCCGCTGGCTGGGGTGCACCGACTCGATGCCCGCGCGGAACACCTCGGCGACGTAGGCCGAGTAGGTCAGCACGATCGCCAGGGTGCCCAGCACGAACGGCGAGTTCGGCACGCCCTGCAGCCGCAGCGCGGGCAGGCCGAACCCGACCAGGTACAGCGTGATGATCAGCGGCATGCCGCGGAACAGGTCGACGTACCCGGTGGCCAGCAGCCGCAGCGGTGCGAAGGCCGGGCCGCGCAGGGTGCGCAGCACCGCGATGCCCAGGCCCAGCACGAGCACGAGCAGCCCGCCGATGACCAGCACCTGCACGTTGAGCCAGAGCCCGCGCAGGATGTCGGGGAAGGCGTCGCGGGCGGCCGACAGCGAGAAGAACGTCGTCTGCACCCGGGGCCAGCCCGGCGAGCGGGTCACGACGAGGTAGGCGACCACCGCGAACACCAGCGTGGACAGCAGGGCGACGCCGGTGGAGCGCCGGGACCGGCGGGTCCGGAAGGCCCGCCGGTCCAGCTCGAGCTGCGACGGCGCCGGGAGACCCGGGGCGCCGCCGGTCAGGGAGGCGGTCAGTTGAGGACCGGCGCGTCGGCGGCGTCGGAGAGCCACTGCTGCTGCAGGTCGGCCAGCGTGCCGTCCTCGTCCAGGGCGTCCACGGCCTGGCTGACGCAGTCGGTCAGCGGCGAGTCCTTGGCCAGCAGCAGGCCGAACTGGTCGCCGGACTCACCGGAGTCCGCGACCTGGCCGACGATGACGCCGTCGTCCAGCTCGGCGCTGGTGATGTAGAACGCGGTCGGCAGGTCCACGACGATGGCGTCGACCTGGCCGTTCTGCAGCGCGAGCTTGGCGTCGTCGTTGGTGTTGAACACCTGGGGGTCGGTGGTCGGGTCGATGACGTCGGTCAGCACGGTCAGGCTGGTGGTGGCCACCTGGGCACCCAGCCGCAGCCCGCGCAGGTCCTCCAGGGAGGTGGCGCCGTCGGCGGCCGAGCCGCCGGTGGTGATCACGGCCTGCGTCGCGGTGTAGTACGGCGAGGAGAAGTCCACGGCCTGGCGGCGCTCGTCGTTGATCGTGAACTGGTTGATGTCGAAGTCGAAGTCCTTGTCACCCGGGGAGATGGCCGTGTTGAACGGCACCCGGGTCCACTCGACCTGGTCCTGCGAGTAGCCGAGCTGCTCGGCGACCGCGTAGGCCACCGCGGACTCGTAGCCGTCGCCCGAGGTCGGGTCGTCGTCGACCACCCACGGCTCGTAGGCGGGCTCGTCGGTGGCGATCGTCAGGGTGTCCGCGGTGACGGTGCCCAGGTCCTCCGGGGTGCACGACCCACCGGACGAGCCGGACCCGGAGGCGTCGGAGGAGGACTCCTGCGGCGCGCACGCGGACACCGCGAGGGCAGCGGTGGCGAGCACGGCGAGGGCGAGGGGGCGACGGCGCACGGAGAGGTCCTTGAGAGTTTGACCGACGGGAACCTGCAGATCGTAAGGCCCACCTGCGCACCGGCGGGTGGCGGCGACGGGGGATCATCGTCACCGTCGCCGACCGAGGAGAACCTGACGTGACCACCGCAGCCCCGCCCGTGACCGCAGCTCCGACCGGGGACGAGCGCACCCTGAGCCCGGCGCAGTACGAGGAGTGGGCCGCCGAGGTCCGCCGGCTGGCCGACGAGCGCGGCGCCGTCGTGCTGGCGCACAACTACCAGGTGCCCGAGATCCAGGACGTCGCCCACCACACCGGCGACTCGCTCTACCTGTCCCGCGTGGCCGCGCAGACCGATGCCCGGGAGATCGTGTTCTGCGGCGTCCACTTCATGGCCGAGACCGCCAAGATCCTGTCCCCGGACAAGACCGTGCTGCTGCCCGACCTGGACGCCGGCTGCTCCCTGGCCGACTCGATCACCGCCGAGCAGCTGCGGGAGTGGAAGTCCGAGCACCCCGGCGCGGTCGTCGTCAGCTACGTCAACACCACGGCCGCGGTGAAGGCCGAGACCGACATCTGCTGCACGTCGTCCAACGCCGCCGACGTCGTCCGGTCCATCCCGGCCGACCGCGAGATCCTCTTCTGCCCCGACCAGTTCCTCGGTGCGCACGTCAAGCGGGTCACCGGCCGGGACAACATCCGGATCTGGGCGGGGGAGTGCCACGTGCACGCGGGCATCTCACCGTCGGACGTCCGCACCCAGGTCGCCGCCCACCCCGACGCCGAGATCCTGGTGCACCCCGAGTGCGGGTGCACCACCTCGGTGCTCGACCTGGTGAGCAACGGCGACCTGCCCGCCGACCGCACCCGGGTGCTGTCCACCGGCGGCATGGCCGAGGCCGCCGCGGCCACCACGGCCAAGCAGGTGCTGGTGGCCACCGAGATCGGCATCCTGCACCAGCTGCGGAACCTGAACTCCACGACCGAGTTCCTGCCGATGAACTCCCGCGCCGCCTGCCGCTACATGAAGATGATCACCCCGGCCAAGCTGCTGCGGACCCTGCAGACCGGCTCCGGCGCGATCGAGGTGCCCGCCGACATCGCCGCCCGCGCCCGCAAGGCCGTCGAGGCGATGATCGCCATCGGCGACCCCGGCCGCGGCGGCGAATAGCCGGCGCTACACCCTCGCCCACGGCGGGCAAAGGGAACCTCTGCACCCCCTATCCGCGCGGATAGGGGGTGCAGAGGTTCCTTTGCCTCACGCACCGACCCACCCCGGCATGGGAGCCCATGCACCCGGGGACGGTGTCTGGAGGTGGGTGCATGGGCTCCCATGCCTGCCGCGCCCGGTGGCGGGAGGCCTAGACCTGGAGGGCCGCCCACAGGGCGACCGTCGCCAGCACCAGGGTGAGCGGGACCGTCGCCAGGCCGACGAGGCTGAAGCGGGCCGCGCTGGGGGATTGCTCCCCGGTCGCGGCGAAGACCCGGCGCCACAGCAGGTTGGCCAGCGACCCGACGTAGGTCAGGTTCGGGCCGACGTTGACCCCGATCAGCACCGCCAGCAGCGTCGGCGGGCCGCCCACCGCGGCCGCCGGCAGCAGGGCGAGGGTGGCGGGCAGGTTGTTGAGCACGTTGGCCAGCACCGCGGAGACCGCCGCCACGCCCAGCAGCGCCAGCAGGTCGTCCCCGGCCGGCAGCACCGCGGTGAGCAGCCGCTCCAGCCCGTTGACCTGCAGGGCCAGGACGACGACCGCCAGCCCGAACACGAACAGCGCGAAGGGCAGGTTGGCGGCGACCACCAGCTCGGCCGGCCGGGTGCGGCGGCGGACGAGCTGCTTGCCGGCCAGCACCAGGACGCCGAGCAGCGCGGGCCACACCGGGGCGATGTCGGTCAGCGACGCCACCCCGAAGCCCACGACGGTCAGCCCGACGACCACCAGCGCCAGCACCGGCGGCGGCGGGACGTCGTCCACCGGCTCGCCCACCGGGACCGCCAGGTCGGACCGGAACACCCGGCGCAGGACCGCGTACTCGACCAGCACGGCGACCACCCACGGCCCGGCCATCAGCGCGGTGAAGTGCAGGAAGGTCAGCCCGGTCGCGGCGAAGGCCAGCAGGTTGGTCAGGTTGGACACCGGCATCAGCAGCGACGCCGAGTTGGACAGGTGCCCGGCGGCGTAGGCGTGCGGGCGGGCGGGGACCCGCATCCGGGCCGCGGTGGCCAGCACGACCGGGGTCAGCAGCACCACCGTCGCGTCCAGGGACAGCACCGCGGTGACCACCGCGGACAGCGCGACCACCCGGACCAGCAGCGCCTGCGACGAGCGGCCGGCCCGGCGGGCGGTGACCGCGGCCGACCAGGTGAACAGGCCCTCCCGGTCGGCCAGGTCGCTCAGCAGCAGGATGACCACCAGGAAGCCGACGGTGGGCGCGACCTCCCGGACGGTGTCCTCGGCCTCCGGCCATCCGACGATGCCCACCGCGGCCAGCAGCAACGCCCCGGGGACGGCGACCGCCGCGGCGGGCAGCCGGGGGGAGTCGACGACGGCGGCGGCCAGGGCGGCCACCAGGATGACCCCGGCCACCACCAGGGCGACCGCGTCGACGGTCACGACCGGAGGAACAGGTAGACCGCCACCGCGACGCCGAAGACGACGATGAACACCCGCAGCGGGGTGCTCGGGATCCGCGTGGCGACCTTGGCGCCGAGGTATCCGCCGACCAGGGCCGCGGGGGCGCAGACGGCGACGAGCTGCCAGTCGACCGGGCCGAAGATGCCGAACACCACCACGGTGGTGCTGGCGGTGACCAGGGCCAGCAGGCTCTTGATGGCGTTGGCCAGCTTGAGCCGGCCCAGCCCGACCGCGAGCACCGCGGTGAGGATGACGCCCAGCGCACCGCCGAAGTAGCCGCCGTAGACGCAGGCGAGGAAGACCACGACGTAGAGCCACACCGGGTCCCGGCGCTCGCCGTCGGTCTCGTTGGCCTTCAGCCGCTTGGTCAGCAGCGGCTGGAACCCGATGAGCAGGCTGGCCAGCAGCACCAGCACCGGCACGATCGTGTCGAAGGCCGAGGACGGCGTGGTCAGCAGCAGGATGCTGCCCGCCGTCCCGCCGAGGACGGCGACCACCGACATGCCAATCAGCCGGGTGCGCTGGCCGCGGTAGTGGTCGCGGAACCCGACCACCGCGCCCAGGTAGCCGGGCCACTGGGCCACGGAGTTGGTCACGTTGGCCGCCACGGTGGGCAGGCCGAGGGCGACCAGGGTGGGGAAGAGGATCAGCGATCCACCGCCGGCGACGGAGTTGATCCCCCCGGCGAGCAGGGCCACCCCGGCGGCGATGAGCAGGTCGACGACGGACACGAGCGGCGAGCCTACGGTTCCGGGATGGGGATCGACGTGCGAGCAGCAGGACTGGCCGTGGCGCTGGGCGGGTCGGGGGTGCTGCACCTGGTCCGACCGACGACCTTCGACTGGATGGTGCCGCCCGAGCTGGGCCCGGCGCGGCCGTGGGTGACCGGCAGCGGGGTGGTCGAGCTGGCCACCGCCGGCCTGCTCGCCGTCCCGGCGACCCGGTCGCTGGGTGGCTGGGCCGCGGCCGGGCTGCTGGCGGCCTTCGTGCCGGCCCACCTGCACACCGTCCGGGTGCTGCACGGACGCCGGCGGGCGGTCGCCCTGGCCCGGCTGCCGTTCCAGGTGCCGATGGTCGCCGTCGCCCTGCGGGTCGCCCGCGGAGTGTGACCAGCAGCGCTTCCGCAGGCCCGGGAGGTTGAGGGGGGCAACCACCGGGCATGGTGGGCGTCATGCGCAAGTGGTGGCCGTTGATAGCGGTCTGTGCCGGCACGTTCATGCTCCTGATCGACGTCACCATCGTGAACGTCGCGCTGCCCGACATCGCCACGTCCCTGGGGACGTCGTTCGACCAGCTGCAGTGGGTGGTCGACATCTACGCCCTCGGCCTGGCCGCGCTGGTGCTGGGCGCCGGGTCGCTGGCCGACCTGTACGGCCGGCGGCGGCTCTACCTGGGCGGGCTGGTGCTCTTCGCGGTCAGCTCGCTGGCCTGCGGGCTGGCCCCGAACGCCGAGCTGCTGATCACCGCCCGCGCGGTGCAGGGCATCGGCGCGGCCGCCATGTTCAGCACCACCATCGCGCTGCTCAACGCCATCTACCGGGGCCGCGACCGCGGCACCGCGTTCGGCATCTGGGGCGCCGTGGTCGGCGCCGCCGCCGCGGCCGGGCCGATCCTGGGCGGGCTGCTGACCGGGATCTCCTGGCGCTGGATCTTCCTGGTCAACCTGCCGATCTGCCTGTTCGCCGTCGTGCTGACCATCGCGGTGGTGGAGGAGTCCCGGCAGTCCGGTGCCCCGCACCCCGACGTCCCGGGCATCGCCACGTTCACCCTCGGCGCCGGCGCGGTGGTCTACGGCCTGGTCGAGGCGGCGTCCAACGGCTGGTCCACCGTCGGGTCCTGGGGGCCGATCGCCGCGGGCGTCGTCGTCCTGGTCGGCTGGGTGTTCCTCGAGCTGCACCGCGAGGCCCCGATGCTGGACCTGCGGCTGTTCCGCACCAGCCGGTTCAGCGGCATCATGATCGGCTCGCTGCTGCTCAACCTGGCCGCGTTCGCCAACAGCATCTACCTGTCGCTGTGGCTGCAGTCGATCCTCGGCCTCACCCCGCTGCAGGCCGGCCTGGTCTTCATCCCGCTGTCGGCGGTCAGCTTCGTGACCGCGGCCGTCGTCGGCAAGACGCTCACCGACCGCTCCCCGCGCATCGTGCTGGCCGTGGGCCTGGCGCTGATCGGCGGCGGCGCGCTGCTCATGGCCCGGGTCGACGGCGGCGCGAGCTGGGGCATCCTGGTCCCCGGCCTCGCGGTCCTCGGCCTGGGCGTCGGCATCTGCAACCCGGTCGTCACCTCGGCCGCGCTGGCCTCGGTGCCCCGCGAGCGCGGCGGGATGGCCTCGGGCGCGGTGAACACCGCCCGGCAGCTCGGCTTCGCCGTCGGGGTCGCCGTGCTGGGGTCGGTGTTCGCCGCGGGCACCACCCGCGCGCTGACCGACGCCGGTGCCCCCGACCCGGCGGCGACGGAGTCCGCGCTGTCCAGCGGCCAGGCCCAGCAGCTGCTGGCCTCGGCACCGGCCGACCGCCGGGCCGGGCTCTCGGACCTGCTGGCCGCCGCCTACGCCGACGGCCTGCGCGACGTGCTGCTGGTCGCCGGTGCCGCCGGGCTGGTGGGCGCGGTGCTCGTCGTCCTCATGGTCCGCGGACCGAGCCCGCAGGACGGCGCCGCGGCCCGCGGCCGGCACCAGGCCGACGGCGAGCACGGGGCCGACGGCGAGCACGGGGCCGGTCGGCACGAGGCGCCGCACACCCCCGACCACCTGCCCGAGGGGGACGCGGCGCCGGTCCGTTGACCGGCGCGGCACACTCGGCGGCATGCCTGCCCCGTTCCCCGCCGACTGGTCCCGCGCGCTCGTCGTCGCCGCGCACCCCGACGACATCGAGTACGGCGTGGCCGCCGCCGTCGCGGTCTGGACGGCGGCCGGCAAGGAGGTGCACTACCTGCTGGCCACCCGGGGGGAGGCCGGCATCGCGGGGATGCCGCCGGCGCAGGCCGGCCCGTTGCGCGAGGAGGAGGAGCGGCGGTCGGCCGCCGTCGTCGGGGTCACCGAGGTGGAGTTCCTCGACCACCGCGACGGCACCGTGGTCGAGGGCCCGCAGCTGCGCCGCGACCTGGCCGGCGCGATCCGCCGGCACCGGCCCGACCTGGTCGTCACCCTGCACGGCGGGGACACCTGGACCGGGCCCGACGTGACCCCCGCGGCCTGGAACTCCGCCGACCACCGGGCGCTGTCGCGGTCGGTGCTGGACGCCGTCGCCGACGCCGGCAACGAGTGGATCTTCCCGGACCTCGTCGACGAGCCCTGGTCGGGGACGCAGTACGTGGCCGTGCAGACGATCGGTGAGCCGCCGCACGCGGTGGACGTGACCTCCGGCGTCGAGGCGGCGGTCGCCTCGCTCACCGAGCACCGGCGCTACCTGGAGGTGCTGAGCCCCGACGTCCCGGTCGAGGAGCAGGCCCGCCAGGTGGTGGACCAGGCCACGCTCACCGAGGACGGCGGACGGCGGGTCGGCTTCCGGCTCTACTGGGGCTGAGCCGGCAGCTCGTCCCCGACCGGGGCACCGGCCGGCCGGCGGCGTCGGCGGTGCACCACCAGCGCGACCAGGCCGACCAGCCCGGCGACGACCAGCCAGGGCAGCAGCACCCCCAGGACGACGACCGCCCCGCCCACTGCGGTGGTGAGCGCCTGCCAGCCGGTGTCCAGCCCGCCGAGGAAGCCGCTGCGCCCCGGGTCGGCGGCCGCCTCGGTCTGGGCCAGGTGCACCGCGAGCGTGGACAGCTCGACCTGGTCGGCCAGCGCGGTGCGCTGGGACTGCAGCGACTCCAGCTCCTGCTGCCGCTCCGACAGCGCCTGCTCGGCGTCGAGCAGGGCCTCGGTGGTGGTGGCCCCGGCCATGAGTGACTCGAGGCGGTCGGCCGAGGTCTGCAGGGCGGAGATCCGGGCGTCCAGGTCCAGCGCGGTGCCGGTGACGTCGTCCCGGGTGATCGAGACGCTGCCGACCTCGCCGAGGTCCTCCAGGTCGCGCAGCAGGTCGGTGAGCTCGTCGGCGGGCACCCGGACGACCAGGTCCGCGACGTCCCCGGGCCTCTCCCCGGGCAGGTCCCCGGGCCCGCCGGCCGCGCCCGCCTGCTCCGACCGCTGGTCGACCCGGCCGCCGGCGTCCTCGACCAGCTCGCTGACCTGCTGGGCACCGGCGCGCGGGTCGTCCACCACGAGCGAGGCCGAGGCGGTCGTGACCACCTGCCGGGGTTCGGCCGCGTCGTCCGGGGTGGCGAGCTCCGCGCCCGGGGCGGCCGCGGAGTAGCTGCCGGAGTCGCTGGTCGAACCGCTGCCCGAGCAGCCGGCGAGCAGGACGGCGGTCAGGGGCAGCAGGCACCAGGTGCGTCGCATCGGCCGACCGTAGGACCGGGCGCAGCGCCCGGACCAGCATCGATGCCCGATCGTGACGGTGCCGCCGGGTCCAGGTGTACCGGCCCGGAGGCGTCGGGTAGCCCGGCACGACCGACGAACCCTCCCTGGAGGTCCCCCGTGAACGTGTCGATGCTGCAGCCCGTCCTGGCCGCCCCCGGCCCCTTCGCCACCGTGGCCCTGGACGTCACGCACACCGGCGAGTCCGCGCAGACCGAGCTCGAGCTGCGGGTCCGGGCCGCGACCGAGCGGCTGGCCGAGCTGGGTGCCGCCGACGCGGTGGTGGACGCCGTCCGCACCCGGCTGCTGGACGACGACGGCTCGCGCACCGGGCGGGCACTGGTCGTGGCCGGCGACGGCTCCGTGGTCACCGACACCGCACTGGTGGGCCCGCCGGTCCGCGAGGTGGTCGACCTCGCCCCGCTGCCCGACCTGCTGCCGCTGCTGCGCCAGCTGCCCGGCCGGGTGCCGTACGTGGTGGTCGTGGTCGACCGCCTCGGGGCCGACGTCACGGTCGCCCGGCGCGCCCGGCCTGGAGCGCGAGGAGAGCATCGAGGGCCAGACGCTGTTCCTGCACAAGGTGAAGGTCGGCGGCATCGGCGACCTGTCGGTGCAGCACAGCACCGAGGACGTGTGGCGGTCCAACGCGCAGGCCGTGGCGGACCGGGTCGGCCGGCGGGCCCGGCAGACCGGCGCCGCGTTCGTGCTGGTGGCCGGGGACGAACGGGCGCGCCGGCTGGTGCTGGACCAGCTGCCGACCGACGTCGGCCCGCTGGTGGTCACCACCGACGCGGGCGGCCGCGGCGACGGCGCCGACCTGTCCGGCGTGGCCCTGCGGGCCGACGAGGTGGTCGCCGAGCACGAGGCCCGCCGGGCCGCCGAGCTGCGCGAGCAGCTGGACGCCGCCGGGGCGCACGGGCTGGCGGTGCAGGGCGTCGGCCCGGTCCTCGACGCCCTGCGCAAGGGGCAGGTGGAGACCCTCGTCCTCGGCGACCAGCCGACCGACGAGCAGCTGACCACCGGCGCGGACCCCGTCGCCATCGGGGCCACCGCCGAAGAGCTGGCCGGCCTGGGCGTCGGCGACGGGGTGCTGGCACCGGCGGACCGGGTGCTGGTGCGGGCCGCACTGGCCACCGACGTCGACGTCGTCTCCTGCCGGCCGACGCGATGCCTCCGGGCCAGACGGTCGGCGCCGTGCTCCGCTACGCCGACACCTCGACGACCGGGGACTGACCGCCGCTCAGCCGGTGCCGGTCGGGACCGGCCGCCGGCCGCGGGCCCACCCGGCTAGGTGGTCGCCGAGCCCGGCGTGGGTCATCGCCAGGGCCGCCGCGCCCAGGCACCCGGCCAGCGGGCCGAGCCCGGTCAGGTGCACCGGCGGCGGCGGGCGCCAGGTGAGACCGGCGGCCAGCCCGGCGCGGACCGGGTCCAACAGGTCCGCCCCGGCCGCGGTCAGCCCGCCGCCGAGCACCACGACCGACGGGTCCAGCAACAGGGTGGCGGTGACCAGCGCGTCGGCCAGGGCGGACGTGGCGTCGGCCCACACCTCGCGCGCCACGGCGTCGGACCCCAGCCGGCCGACCACCTCGGCAGCCGAGAACGCCGTCCCGGTCCGGGCGCCGTACCGGCGGGCCACCCCGGCGCCGGAGGCGTAGACCTCCAGGCAGCCGCGCTGCCCGCAGGGGCACAGCTCGCCGCCCGGGCGGACCGGGGCGTGCCCGACCTCGCCGGCGGCCCCGGTCCCGCCGGTCAGCGCCCGCCCGCCGCTGACCAGGGCGGAGGCGATGCCGGTGCCGATGGTCAGCAGCAGCACGTCGGCCACCCCGGTGGCGGCGCCCAGCAGCTGCTCGGCCAGTCCGGCGGCCCGGACGTCGTGGCCGGTGGTGACCGGGACGGCGACTCGCTCCTGCAGCCCCGCGCGCAGCGGCAGGTCCCGCCAGCCCAGGTTGGAGGCGTACCGCACCGTGCCGGTGGACTCCTCGATCAGCCCGGGGGTGACGACCCCGGCGCCGACGACGGCGGCACCGCGGTCGGCGGCCAGCGCGGTCAGCCGGTCGAGCTCGGCGGCCAGCCCGGGGAGCGGGTCGGTCGCGTGCGCGGTGGGTCGGCGCTCCTCGTGCAGCACGGTGCCGTCGGTGGCGACCACCAGCGCCTTGGTCGTCGTCCCCCCGACGTCCAGCCCCAGGACGGCGTTCACCCGGGCCGCCCGGTCGCCAGCGCGGCCACCACGGCGGCCACCTGCTCGGTCGAGGTGATCGTCCGGGTGCCGGTGTCGTAGCCGACGGCGGTCGCGCTGCGGTGGCCGAGCGAGGGCACCGTCCGGGGCGCGCGCAGGTGCACCGCGGGCACCCCGGTGGCGGCCACGAGCTCGGCGACGTGGTCGGCGCGGACCCCGCCGCCGGCCATCACCTCGATCCGGTCGCCGGCCTGATCGACGAGGGCCCGCAGGGCGGGGGCGCCGGCCAGCGCGGTGGCCGCGCCGCCGGAGGTGAGCACGCGGGTGACCCCGGCGTCGACCAGCTCCTCGAGCGCGCCGGGCTGGTCGGCCAGGGTGTCGAAGGCCCGGTGGAAGGTGACCGGGGCGCTGCCGGCGGCGGCGACCATCGCGTCCAGGGCGCGCCGGTCGACCCGGCCGCGCGGGGACAGCGGGCCGACGGTGACCCCGAGGACCGGCAGGATGCTGCGGGCGGCGGAGATGTCGGCGCAGACCACGGACACCTCGATCGGCGAGTGCACGAAGTCCCCGCCGCGCGGGCGGACCAGCACGGTCACCGACAGCGCCGGCGCGCGGGACCCGACCGCGGCGAGCGTGCCCGCGCTCGGGGTGACCCCGCCCTCGGACAGCGCGGCGCACAGCTCGACCCGGTCGGCGCCGGCCGACCCGGCGGCCAGGGCGCCCTCGACGTCGTCGACGCAGATCTCGACGGCGGTCACCAGGCGGCCAGGGCCGCGCCGGGCCGGACCTCGCCGACCGGCACGCCGCCGCCGAGCACGGGCACGGTGGTCAGGTCGGCGACGGCGGTGGTGTCCACGCCCAGGCCGCGGAGCACGGCCAGCGCCACGACGGTGGTGGCCCGCGGGCTGCCGTCGACCACCTTCATGGCGACCGCCTGGCCGTCCGGCCCGGCCACGCCGATCACGCCCTCGGCCCCGCCCTTGGCGACGACGCCGGGCAGGTCGGCCATCAGCCGGGTGTTGACGTGCCCGCGGCCGCCGACGAACTCCGGGTGCGCCCGCATCGCGGCGGCGACCTGCGCGGCGGGGCCGTCGGTGGCCAGCGCGAGCGATCGGAAGGCGGTGGCCAGGCCGCGCACCGTCGTCCCGAAGAGGGCCGCGCCGCAGCCGTCGACGGCGGTGTGCCCGACCGGCGTCCCGGTCTCCCGGGCGACGACGTCGCGCACCAGGCGCTGCAGCGGGTGGTCGGGGTGCAGGTGCCCCTCGGTGGGCCAGCCGTTCGTGGTGCAGGCCAGCAGCATCGCGGCGTGCTTGCCCGAGCAGTTCATCCGCACCCGGGAGGCGCTCTCGCCGGCGCGCAGCAGCCGCAGCCGGGTCTCCTCGTCCTCGGGCAGGTCCGGCGGGCAGCGCAGCGCGGACTCGTCCAGCCCGGCCTGCGCGAGGATCGCCCGGACGACGTCCACGTGCCGGTCCTCCCCGGTGTGCGACCCGGCGGCGATGGCCAGCGCGGGTCCGCTCAGCGGGGCGCCGGCCTCCAGGCAGGCCAGGGCCTGCAGCGGCTTGGTCGTCGACCGCGGCAGGACGACGGCGTCCGGGTCGCCCAGCTCGAGCACGGTCGACCCGTCGGCGGCCAGCGCCACCAGGGAGCCGAGGTGGCGGCTCTCCACGAGGCCGGAGCGGACGACGACGGCGAGCTCGGCGAGCACGGGGTCAGGCACGGGAGGCCTCCACGGCGGGTGCGCCCGGCTGGGCCGGGGTGGCGGGGGCGATCGGGGCGGCGGTCCGCGTCGTCCGGCGCTTCAGCCGGGACGCCAGCGCGGACAGCAGGCCGTTGACCACCAGGTAGACGAGGGTGACGACGAGGAAGGTCTGCACCAGCAGGCGGTTGTAGGCGCTGAGCACCTGGGCGCGGTAGAGCAGCTCGGTGAAGGCGACCACGTAGCCCAGCGAGGTGTCCTTGAGCAGGCTGACCAGCTGGACGACCAGCGACGGGGTGACCGCGCGCAGCGCCTGCGGCAGCACGACGGCCCGCATGACCTGCAGGCGGCGCATGCCGAGGGAGTAGCCGGCCTCGGTCTGGCCGCGCGGCAGGCTGAGCACCCCGGCCCGGACGATCTCGGCGAACGCGGCGGCGTTGGCGATGGTCAGCGGGACGACGAGCTTCCACAGCACGGGCAGGTTGATGCCGTAGGCCGGCAGCCCGAAGAGCATCAGGTAGATCAGCAGCAGCACCGGCAGGGTGCGGAACACCTCGATGAACCCGGTGCACAGCCAGCGCAGCGGCCGCAGCGGGCTGAGCCGACCCAGCGCCAGCAGCACGCCCAGCGCCCCGCCGAGGACGGCGACCACCGCGGCGGCCAGCAGCGTGCCGCGCAGGCCGACGAGCAGGTACTCCCAGATGGGCCAGGACAGGAACGGCGTCCAGCGGTCGGCGTCCAGCTGCCCGCGGCAGGCGAACTGGCGCAGCATGAGGGCGACCAGGGCGGCGAGGACCAGCACGCTGACCACCGAGGCGATCCGGATGCGGCGCCGGCCGCGGGGGCCGGGCTCGTCGTACAGGTAGGCGGTCTCGGGCTGCCTCATCGGCGGATCGCCACCCTCTTCTCGATGCGGCCGGCGCCCAGCCCGATGACCAGCGCCAGGGCCATGTAGACCAACCCGGCGGCGCCGAAGATCGGGATCGGCTGGGCCTGGACCAGGTTGACCTTGTTGGTCGCGCTGGTCAGCTCCACGACCCCGACGGTCGCGGTCAGCGCGGTGTTCATCAGCAGCGCGATGAGCACGTTGCCCAGCGGCTGGACGACGGCCCGGGCGGCCTGCGGCACGACGACCAGCCGCAGGGTCTGGGACAGGGTGAAGCCGAGTGCGCGGGAGGCCTCGACCTGGCCGCGGGGGACGGTGTTGATCCCGCTGCGCAGGGCCTCGGCGACGTAGGCGGCCTCGTAGACCGTGAGCACGATGATCGCCGTGGTCACCAGCGGGGCGATCAGCCCGGCGTCGGGCAGGGCGAAGACGGCCAGCAGCAGCAGCGCCAGCAGGGGGACGTTGACGAGCACCTGGACGTACCCGAAGGCCGCCGCCCGCAGGACGGGCACCGGGCTGACCCGGGCGACCGTCACCAGGGTGCCCAGGACGAGGGCCCCCACGGCGGAGGTGACGAGGACGAACACGGTGGTGCCCAGGCCCGCGAGGAGCTGGGGCCAGGCGTCGACGAGGGCGCTCAACGGATCCTCCGGCGGGCGCTGCTGCTGGTCAGGTCAGGAACCCGGGACGGAGCCGATGGTCGGCGGCTCGGGCGTGCTGCCGTCGCCGACCGTGCCCAGGGTGGCGTCGAAGACCTGGGCCCACGAGCCGTCGGCGTAGATCTGCTCCAGCCAGTCGTTCACGAAGTCCTTGAAGTCCGGGTCGTTCGGCGGCAGGCCGATCCCGTAGGCCTCCTCGGTGAACGGCTGCCCGACCACCTTGATGCCGGGGTTGGACTGCGCGTCGGCGGCCAGCAGCGTGTAGTCCTGCACGTAGGCGTCGCCGCGGCCCTGGGTGAGGGCCTGCACGCACTGCGGGTCGGTGGCGAAGCTGACCACCTCGGCGGTCGGCTGCTGCTCGGGCACCGCGGTCACCGCGGGGGTGTTGGCCCCGACGATGACGGTGCGCCCGCCCAGGTCGTCGATGCCGGTGATGTCCTCGTTGTCCGACGGGACCGCGACGGCCAGGCCGGAGACGAAGTAGGGGCCGGCGAACGAGATCTGCTCGGCCCGCTCCTCGGTGATCGTGTAGGTGTTGAACACGACGTCGACGGTGCCGTTGGTCAGCAGCGCCTCGCGGGTCTCCGACGCCGGGGGCACGACCTCGATGTTGGGCTCGCCGATGATGTAGATCGCCAGCATCTTGGCCAGGTCGATGTCGAAGCCCTGGATGTCGTCGGGGTTGCTGGGGTCCTGCTGGCTCAGCAGCGGGGCGTCGAGCGCGGCGGCCACGCGCAGCACGCCGCGCTCGCGGATGGCGGCCATCGTCGAGTCCGACAGCAGCGCGGCGGCGTCGGCGACCGGGGCGTTGTCGTAGACGTCCTGCAGTGCGTCCTCCCCGCCACCGCTCGCCGAGGGCGGGACGGCGGAGGAGCCGGAGTCGGAGCTCCCGCAGGCGGCCAGCCCGAGGGAGGCCACCAGGGCCAGGGAGGCGGCGATCGTGGAGCGTCGCCGGAGGGTGCGGCTCATTCCTTGCCTTTCGACGTGCCCCGCGGTCGGTGCGGGGGAGGGCCGGCGCGCGGGGGCCCGGGCGCCGGAGCTGGGTCAGTGCGTGAGCACCGCGGACAGGAAGCTGCGGGTGCGGTCGCTGCCGCCGCCGGCGAAGAACTCCTCGGGCGGGGCGACCTCGACGATGCGCCCGGCGTCCATGAAGACCACCCGGTCGGCGGCCCGGCGGGCGAAGCCCATCTCGTGGGTGACCACGACCATGGTCATGCCGTCCTCGGCCAGGGAGGTCATGACGGCGAGCACCTCGGCGACCATCTCCGGGTCCAGGGCCGAGGTGGGCTCGTCGAAGAGCATCACCTTGGGCGCCATGGCCAGCGCGCGGGCGATCGCGGCGCGCTGCTGCTGGCCGCCGGAGAGCTGGGCGGGGAAGTGGCCGGCCTTGTCGGCGATGCCGACCCGCTCCAGCAGGGCCATCGCCTCCCGGCGGGCCTGCGCCTTCGGGGTGCCGCGCACCATCGTGGGGGCCAGGCAGAGGTTGTCCAGCACGGTCTTGTGCGCGAACAGGTCGAAGGACTGGAAGACCATGCCGACGTCGGCCCGCAGCCGGGCGAGCGCGGCGCCCTCGGCGGGGACGGGGACGCCGTCGACCAGCACCTGCCCGGAGTCCACCGGCTCGAGCCGGTTGATGGTGCGGCACAGCGTGGACTTGCCCGAGCCCGAGGGGCCGATGACCACGACCACCTCGCCGGCGGCGACGTCCAGGTCGACCGACTGCAGCACGTGCAGGTCGCCGAAGTGCTTGTCGACGGCGCGCAGGCTGACCATGGGCGGCCGGTCGGCGTCGGGCACGGCGGGCTCCTGTCGGTGGGCGGTGGGTGTGACGCCGCGAACAGTAAGCACCCGGGAGTTCCACGCAAAAGGGTTACGAGTTAATCCAGAATAGTTTTAACGAGGGGGACATTCGACCCGCCTCGTGCTGTACTGCCCGGCATGACCGCCCGCCCCGGATCCCCGACGTCGCTGGTCGCCCTGGTGCGCACCGGGGCCGCTGTGTCCCGGGCCGAGCTGGCCCGGCTGACCGGGGCGTCGCCCACCACGGTCGCCGCCCGGGTGGAGGAGCTGGTGCGCGACGGCGTGCTGGTCGAGGAGGTCGGGCCGGCCACCGGCAGCGGGCGTCCGCCGCGCCGACTGGCGCTGCGGGCCGGGCTGGGCGTCGTGGGCGCGGTCGGGCTGGGGGAGCGGCACGCCGACTGCGCGGTGCTGGACGCCACCGGCGCCGTGCTGGCCGAGCGCCGGGTGCCGGTGCAGGTTGGGGACGGACCCGAGGCGGTGCTCGCCGTCGTCACCGGGGTGCTCGACGAGCTGCTCGCCGCCCAGGGGGCCGACGCCGGTCCGCTGCTGGGTCTGGGGCTGGGCGTGCCCGGCCCGGTGTCGCACCCGCAGGGGACGGTCACCTCGCCGGCCCGGATGCCCGGGTGGAACGGCGCCGACGTCGCCGCACTGGCCCGCCCGCACCTGCCGCCCGGCGCCGTCGTGGTGGTGGACAACGACGCGAACCTCATGGCCCTGGGCGAGCACGCCAGCGACCCCACCGCCGCGCACCTGCTGCTGGTCAAGGCGGGGTCGGGCATCGGCTGCGGGATGGTGGTCGACGGGGTGCTGCAGCGGGGTGCCCGGGGCTTCGCCGGCGACATCAGCCACGTGACGGTGCCCGACGCCGAGCCGGTGCCCTGCTCGTGCGGCCGGGTCGGCTGCCTGGACGCCGTGGCCAGCGGGGCGGCCCTGGCCCAGCGGCTGCGCGAGGACGGTGTCCCCGTGGACGGCGTGGACGCGATGCTGGACCTGGCCCGCGACGCTCACCCGCAGACCACCGGTCTGCTGCGGGAGGCCGGCTACCGGACCGGCACGGTGCTGGCCACCATCGTGAACCTGGTCAACCCCGACCGGCTGGTGCTGGCCGGGTGGCTGAGCCAGGCCGAGGCGTTCGTGGCCGGCGTCCGGTCCGCGGTGTACGCGCAGAGCCCGCCGCTGGTCACCGACGGCCTGGAGGTCGTGGTCGGGCGCACCGGCCCCCGCGCCGGGCTGATCGGGGCGGGCCGGTCCGCGCTGGATGCGGTCTTCGCCGACCTGCCGCGGCTGGTCGCGGCGGGCCGGTAGGCTCCCGGGCACGACGGACGAGTCGGCTGGGCGGTCGCGTCGGCGGGGGAGACCCCGTCGCCGAGGAACGTCCGGGCTCCACAGGGCAGGGTGGTCGCCAACAGCGACCCGGGGTGACCCGCGGGACAGTGCCACAGAGAACAGACCGCCAGTGCTCGCACTGGTAAGGGTGAAACGGTGGTGCAAGAGACCACCAGCGCACCGGGTGACCGGTGCGGCTCGGTAAACCCCACCCGGAGCAAGGTCAGGAAGGGACGGCGGTCCGCCGCCGACCCGCGGAGGCGTTCGAGGGCTGCCCGCCCGAGTCTCCGGGTAGACCGCTCGAGCCTGCCGGCAACGACAGGCCTAGATGGATGACCGCCCACCGGGACCGCCGCGAGGCACCCGGGGACAGAACCCGGCGTACAGGCCGACTCGTCCGTCGTCCACATCGCTCAGCCGGGTCCCCTCACCGAACGTTCCGGCGACAGCGGAGCAAGCTCCTGTGCTTCAGCGGCTTTGCTGCAGGCGTGGAAGCCACCTGTGGCTCCTCGGGATGCATGAGGACAACCGAGTGTGCCGTCGTCCATCGCATCTGCGTCAGCTCTCGCTTGGCAGGGTCCGGCCGACGCTGCCGAGAGTGCAGCAAGGCCCCCGCCCAGTGGGTGGGGGCCTTGTCGAAGCGTTGATCAGGTCAGCGACAGGTACTTCGAGGCGAACGGGCTGGCCGAGAAGTACTGACCGTGGGTGATCTGAATGGTCTCGATGGAGTCGGCGCCGACGAGGACGATCTCCAGGTCCTTCTCGTCGCGGTACTTCTGCTCCGCGGCGCTGTAGGCGTCGGCAGCACGCGGGGCCTCGCGAAACTGCTCCTGGCTGACGAGCTCGCCTTTGGCGTGGTCGAAGACCAGCAGGAAATGGACCATGCTCTTGCTCATTCGGTGCTCCCATCCCTCTCGCTCAGCCAACGCACCACCCTGCGACGCGCTTCCCGCATGTCGGTCGCGAATCCCGACCGGAGCGGTTCCCCCAACTCGTCGTGGGCGATGCCCTCGCCTGCCAGACGGAACCACTCTAGGACTTCGTCAGGACCCTGTTCATCCTTGAGGCCGATGCGGTAGCGCCCGGCCCACCGTTCCACCGTGTTGGCCCAGTCCTGCTGACCGCGTGTGCGCAGCTGGATCTCGATGCGGTGGGCGTCACGCTCGATCACGACGTGAACACCGCGGTAGCCCGACGACTTCGGTTCGGCGATGTAGTCGCGCTCGCGCTTCACGTCCCAGTTCTTGTTGATGCGTAGCAGCACCCCATCGATCTCAGTTCGGTCGGCGAGCACGGCTCGGCATCCCCCGATGTCCTCCATCCGAGCAAGCATCGTGTCCGGCATCCGACCGAGCTTGTGGATGATCTGCGGAACTCGTTTCAGCCTCTGAGCCACGATGATGGTCTGCGCCTCGTAGCCGACGAACTGCCGAACTCCCACGGCCGTCTTCTTCATCGGGTTCTGGTGCCCTTTGCGGAACTCGCGGAGGGCGTCGAGAGCGCTCACCAACGTGTCCCCGTCGACGTCCTCGGCATCGCCGAGCCAGAGGCGGCGCAGGACGGCTCCCGACCTGTTGATCTCCCCCTTGCTCGGCATGCGCCGAGGGTATCGATCTGAGTGCAACCAGGTGTCTCCGTCGCAGGCCACCCGGTCACCGGCTCAAGCACTCGGCAGGTCTCCTTCTGGGGTCCCGCTTCACTCCAGCGGACTTGAGGTATCGCCGTGCCCGCAGCATCGGCTGCCGCCTCAGGTGGTGGGCCCCCTCGAAATGAGCTGCTTCGGCTTTTCGGAGGCCAACGACTGGGCTCGTGATCTTCGGCGTTCAGGCCGACTCATCCGTCGTCCACCACCCTCGGCGCACCATCGCGCGGTGACAACGGGACGATCGCCGTGATGTCCTCGCGGCAGGGCAGCATCTCGCTGAACACGCGCGGGGGGGCACGAGGTCTACTGGGCCAGCAAGTCCGCCCTCAACCAGCTGATGCGCAGCTACGCCACCCGCGCGGCGACCGGCCACACCCTGCTCTGCCTGCACCCGGGGTGGGTGCAGACCGAGCTCGGGGGAGCGGGGGCGCCGCTGACCGTGGAGCAGAGCGTGGCCGGGCTGGTGACGACGATCCAGGCGCACGCCGGCGAGCCCGGGCTGCAGTTCCTCGACCACCGGGCCGACGTCGTCCCATGGTGAGTCAGCCGGCCAGCTGGTCGCGGACGGTCCGCGGCTCGCGGCCGAGCAACTCGGCGAGCAGCGGATCGGTGCCGGTGAAGAGGCCCTGCGCCGCGGCTCGGTAGATGCCGAGGGTGAACTGCGCGACGGGGTCCGGCTGCCCGGCGGCCCGCTGCGCGTCCAGCCACGCCTCCTCGCCGACGACGGCGAGCCCGACCGGCCGCCCGGCCACCTCGGCGGCCTGGTCGGCGACCTCGGCGAAGGTCGGTGCCGCCGTCGCGGTCAGGGTCACCGGGCCGTCGAACCGGCCGGCGGAGAGCAGCACGGCCGCGGCGGCCTCGGCGGCGTCCTCGCGGGCGGTCCAGGACACCGGACCGTCGGCGGGCACGGTGACCACGCCGGTCTCCCGCCACGGGCCGGTCAGCCAGTCCAGGCTGTGCGCGTAGAAGCCGTTGCGCAGCGAGGTCCACGGCAGCCCCGACGCCGCGAGCAGGTCCTCGGTGGCCCGGTGCACCCGGGCCGGGGCGAACGGGGAGTCGGCGTGGGCGCCCTGGTGGCTGGTGTAGAGCACCCGGCCGACCCCGGCGCCGACGGCGGCGTCCAGCGCCGACCGGTGCAGGGCCACGGCGTCGGCGCCCCGGTCGTTGGAGGAGACCAGCAGCAGCTGGTCGGCACCCTCGAAGGCCGCGCGCATCGCGGCGGGGTCGTCGTAGCCGGCCCGGCGGACGGCCACGCCGAGGTCGGCGAACCGCTGGGCCCGGGCGGGGTCGCGGACCACGACGGTGAGCTCGCTGGCCGGGACGTGCTGGAGGAGGTGGTCGACGGTGGCGCCGTTGAGCGCGCCGGTGGCGCCGGTGACGGTGATCATGGTGACCTCGTATCGCTGGTAGCCCGATGGTGTTATCGACGCTAACAAGACGGGCGGATCCGCGCTAGGGTCGGGTCATGGCTCCCAGCGCCCCCACCCGGGACCGCACCCGCACCGCCGTCGTCGAGGCCGCGGCGCGGCTGCTCCGCGACGCCGGCGGCGACGCCGTCACCACCCGGGCGGTCGCCGAGGCGGCCGGCGTCCAGGCGCCGACGCTCTACCGCCTGTTCGGGGACAAGGACGGGCTGCTCGAGGCCGTCGTCGAGCACGAGCTGGCCACCTTCGTCGCGGCGAAGGCGGCCCAGGTGCGCGCCGCCGCCGAGGCCGAGGACGACCCGGTCGAGGACCTGCGCGCCGGCTGGCACCGGCAGGTCGAGTTCGGCCTGACCCACCCGGCGGTGTTCGCACTGCTCAGCGACCCGGCCCGCGCGGCCCGGTCGGCCGCGGCCCGGTCGGGCCGGGAGGTGCTGGCCGCCCGGGTGCACCGGGTCGCGCTGGCCGGCCGGCTGCGGGTGGGGGAGCGGCACGCCGCCGAGCTGGTGCACGCCGCCGGCACCGGCGCCGTCCTCGCCCTGCTGGCCGTGCCTCCCGGCGACCGTGACCCGGCGCTGTCCACCTCGATGCTGGACGCCATCCTCGCCCAGGTGCTGGTGGACCCCGCGGCGCCCGCGGACGGCGGGCTGCGGCCGGCTGCGGTCGCCCTGCGGGCCGGCGTGGACCACCTGACCGCGCTCACCGGCGCCGAGCGGCGATTGCTGGCGGAGTGGCTGGACCGGGTCGTCGCCGCGGGCTGACCGGGTTGGGCGGTTCGCCGGGTGGGCAGTGCTGCGGCATGCCCCCGCACCCCGACCAGGCCGCACCCCCGGAGCTCGGCACCGGACGGGAGACGGTCCCGGTCGTCGTCCCGGGTCCCGACGGCGACCGGGCCGGGGAGCAGATGACCGGCCCGGTGCACGCCGTCCAGCCCGGAGCCGAGGACCTGGAGCTGGTCACCTCGCTGTGCAACCACTCCGTGCGGGCCACCGCCGGGGCCGCCTTCGACGCCGGTGACCCGGATGCCTGCCCGACCTGCGTCGAGCGGTCCGTTCAGGGCCGGGGCTCACCCCGGTAGGTGCCGAAGGACCAGTGGTTGCCCTCGGGGTCCAGCAGCAGGCACTCCCGCGAGCCGTAGTCGGTGCCCGCGGGCTCGCTGCCCACGGTCGCCCCGGCCGCGACCGCCCGGGCGAACAGGGCGTCCACGTCGTCGCACACCACGTAGGCGCCGAAGGTGCCCGGGCGCAGCGGCCAGCGGTCGCCGTCGGCCGGGCGGGCCGAGCCGAGCATGAGGCCACCGCCCAGCGGCCAGGCGAGCTCGGCGTGGTGCACGGTGTCCCCCTCGGCCATCACCGCGACCTCGATGAAGCCGAACGCCTCGACCAGGAAGCGGATCAGCGCCGGGGCGTCGGTCGCGCGCAGGGTGGGCCAGACCTGGGGTGCGGGTGCAGTCATGCCGGCGATCCTGCCGCCGGGCCCGGGTCGGTGTCTTGCACGGATCGGCGCTCGGCGGCCAGCCAGCGCCGCGGGGGCAGCCCGGCGAACCGGGTGACGTCGCGGGTCAGGTGCGGCTGGTCGGTGTAGCCGTGCTCGGCCGCGACCACGGCCGGCGGGGTGCCGGTGGCCAGGGCCCGGCGGGCCCGGTCGAACCGAGCCACCCGCCGCAGCTCCTGGGGCGACAGCCCGGTCTCCGCCCGGCACCGGGCGTGCAGCCGCCGGGCGCTCCACCCGACGTCCGCGGCGACCGCGGCCACCGGCACGGCCGTCCGGGTCAGCAGGTGCCAGGCGCGCACCAGCTCGGCGGCCACCGGCCGGTGCGGCCGGGCGGCGAGCTCGTCGGCGACGACCGCGAACCGGCCGGACCACCCCGGGGCCGCGCGCAGCCGGTCCTGCAGCCGGTCCACCCAGGGACCGAGGACGTCGACGGCGTGCTCGTCCCGGTCGGCCAGCTCACCGGCGGGCATCCCCAGCAGCCCGCGGGCGGCGAGCGGGTGCACCGACAGCTGGACGCCGGACTGCCGGCCGTCGTGGGTGATCAGCGCCGGCCGGGTGTGCAGGCCGCCGACCAGGGTCTCGTAGCGCCCGGGCTGCTGGGCCGGGTCCGGGTGGGCCGCGACGACCAGCGGGTCGGCCAGCGTGACGATGAACGTCAGCCACGGCGAGGGCAGCCCGCGGTGGACCTGCGGTGCGGTGCCGGCCTGGGCCCAGCCGGTCAGCGCGGCGAGGTGCGGCCCCGGCGGGCGGGCGGTGACGTACTCGTCGACGACGTCGGGCACCGGCCCATGGTGGCGGGTGCGGGGCGCCGGCGACAGGGGTCGCTCAGCGGCGGGGCAGGCCGGCCGAGCAGTCGGTGACGATGGCGGCGAAGGTGCGGGTGTCGACCTCGTCGTCCACGGTGACCCGGACGATGTCGGCGACCTGCTGGGGCGAGGTGGCGCGGGCGGCGGAGACCCGGGCGGCGGCGATGAGGTGCAGCTGGCGGACGCGCGCGGCAAGACCGCGGTCGGCCGGGGAGAGCTGGGTGCGAGGCATGGCTCCACGGTAGGCAGGACGTGCAGCAGGTCACCCGCCTGCCGGGCGGTCGATCCGGTGCCAGATGTGACGAAACCCGGCGCGGCTGCTCGGCACACCCGCACGACGTCCGCCTCGCCTCCCGGCCGGCCCCCCTGCTGCGTGCGACCCTCCCGGGCGTGGACGAGTCGGTGATGCTGGGCCTGGGCGGAGCCGTCCTGGGGCTGCTGCTGGGGCGCCCGCTGGACGTCGTCGCCCAGCGCGTCGTCGCCCGCCGTCCCGACGCCGCGGAGCTCCTGCCCGGCACCCTCCGCACCCGTCCGGTCGCCGTCGGCGGGCCGTGGGTACCGCTGGGCACCGCGGCCGCCTTCGCGCTGGTCGCGGCCGTCCTCGGCCCGGTCCCGCTGATGCCGGCCTGGCTGTGGCTCACCGGGTGCGCGGTCGTGCTGGTGGTCGTCGACCTGCAGCACCACCTGCTGCCCAACCGGGTGCTGCTGCCGACCGGGGTCGGGTCGCTCGCCCTCCTGGGCGTCGTCGCCGCGACCACCGGGGACTGGACGGCGCTGGGCCGGGCCGTGCTCGCCGCCCTGGCGCTGGCCGCCGGGCTGCTGGTCCTGGCCTGGGTGAACCCGGCCGGGCTCGGGCTCGGCGACGTGAAGCTGGGCCTGGTGCTCGGGCTCCACCTGGGCTGGCTGGGCTGGTCGCAGGTGCTCGCCGGGGTGGTCCTCGGCTTCGTGCTGCAGGCCGTGGTGGCCGTCGTCCTGCTGGTCCTGCGCCGGGCCGGCCGGGACACCCAGCTGGCCTTCGGTCCGGCCCTGCTGGCCGGCACCCTCGTCGTCGGGCTGCTCGCCGCCGCCTGACGCCCTACCTCGGCACCGTCGGGTACCGAAACCACGACGCACCAGGGTCTCACCCCTCGGGGGGAGTGCGGGCGGGTTGGGCTACGGGCCGGTTGTCCGCAACCCGATGTCGCTCCTGCAACCGCACCCAGGGCCATCGTGGTCCACCCGGGTGACGGTGACCCGGAGGAGCACCTCATGACCGCCCTGTTCCAGACCCTGTTCGCCATGACCGTCACCCTCGGCGACCGCATCGAGGGCCGCCTCGGCGACCTCAAGCAGCGCGAGACCGGCGCCAGCGCCGTCGAGTACGCCCTGCTGGTCGGGGCCATCGCGGCCGCCGTCGTCGGCGCCGTGGCCCTCTTCGGCCCGAAGCTCAACGCGCTGTTCACCAGCATCAACGTCAACGGCAAGTAGCCCCGACGACGTCCGTCCGGGCCCGGTGGGCGGAGCACCCCTCCGCCCACCGGCCCGACCGGCGGCACCCCGCACCCACCCACCAGCAGAGGAGCACCGCATGACCCGCACCCGCCGCACCGGCCGGTTCGGCCGCCCGCGCGGTGAGCGCGGTGCGTCCGCCGTCGAGTTCGCCCTCGTCGTCCCGCTGCTGCTGCTGTTCCTGTTCAGCATCATCTCGGTGAGCCGCGCCTTCCAGGTGCAGTCCACCCTCGCCGGCGCCGCCCGCGAGGCGGCCCGCGACTTCGCCATCAACGACGACCTGGCCTCGGCCCGGACGAAGGCGGTCAACGCCGCCACCACCTCGGCGGTGACCCTGTCGTCGTCCAGCGTGTCGATCAGCCCGGCGTCCTGCGCCACGGCCGGCCGCGGCGCCGACGTCACCGTCACCATCACCTACACCTTCCAGCCCGCCGGCAGCTTCTCCGGCGGCGTGGCCTTCCCGATCACCGCGCGCGCCCTGTACCGGTGCGGTCGATGACCGCCGCCCGGTGGCGCCGCCGCCTGTGGGTCCGCGGGGCCGACGGCGAGCGGGGCGCGGTGGCCGTCGCCGTCGCGCTGCTGTTCCCGCTGCTGTTCGGTGCCGCCGCGCTCGCCGTGGACACCGCGGCGGTGTGGAACGCCCGCACCCAGGTCTTCTCCTCGGTCGACGCCTTCGCGCTCGCCGCGGCCATGGACTGCGCCGAGCAGGACTGCCCGACCAAGGAGGAGGGCGAGGCGATGATCAGCCACTACGGCATCACCAACAACTCCGGCGCCAAGCTCGCCTCCCTGCAGCCCGGCACCGGCTGGCTGCAGACCGACCCCGCCCAGCGGGCCACCCGCGGGCAGGGCACCTGGTCGATCCGGCACTACTTCGGCGGGGTGCTCGGCGTCCCCGAGGTCGAGCTGACCGTGGAGACCATGGCCCGCTGGGCCGGCCTGCCGCAGGCGACGTCGGGGCTGTCCCTCGCCGTCTCCTACTGCAGCTACCGGACCGCGCTCAACGCCGGCAACCTCGCCTCCAACCGGGCCACGGCCACCCTGTCGCTGAGCACCGTCACCACGGGGTCCTGCACCACGCCCGACGGCACGGCCGTCCGGGGTGCCACGGCGCTGACCGAGCAGACCGGCTCGGCCTGCCGGACCGCCTCGACGGCCGGGACGACGACGGCCACGGTCGCCACCGCGCCGGCCTGCACGGCCGGCTACCTCGCCGGCCTGGTCGGCACCGACGTCGTCCTGCCGGTCTACGACCAGAGCAGCCCGACCTCGGTCCGGGTCTACGGCTACGCCGCCTTCCGGGTCACCTCGGTCACCTCGGGCGCCCCGTCGACGGTGACCGGCTACTTCACCTACACGGCCCGGCAGATCGACACGCCGACCGCGATGCCCACCGTGCCGGACCTCGGCGCCCGCGGTGTCTTCCTCTGGGACCCCGCCGACTGGCAGGGCACCCGGTGCCCGTGCTGACCCCGCTCCCGCCCCCGCTCACTACCTCCATCCCCCCCCACCGAGAGAGAAGGACCCGATGAACCGCCGTCTCGTGGCCGCAGTCGTGGCCGTCCTGGTCGCCGCCGCCGGTGCGTGGGTGGTCCTCGGCTACGTCCGGACCGCCGACGCGCGGGCCCAGGCCGCCGAGGAGCTCGTCCCCGTCCTCGTGGTCGGGTCCGAGGTCCCTGCCGGCACCCCGGTGGCCGACCTCGGCACCGCCGTCTCCCTGGAGCAGGTGCCGTCCCGGCTGGTGACCCCCGGGACGCTGAGCGACCTGTCCGGCGTCGGCGGCCTGGTGACCACCACGACGCTGCTGCCCGGCGACATGGTCCAGGGCGGCCGCTTCGGCGACCCGACCGCGGCCCGCGCCGACGGCTCGCTCCCGGCGCCCGACGGCACCGAGGAGGTCAGCGTCACCCTCGAGCGGCAACGCGCGGTCGGCGGTGTCCTGGTCCCCGGTGACCTGGTGGGCGTGTTCGGCACCGCCAGCACGATCAACGACGGCCCGGACGTCGCCTTCCAGCTCGACGGGGTGCTGGTCACCCGGGTCGCCAACCCCTCGGACCCCGACGGCGTCTACACGGTGACCCTGGCCCTGAGCCCGGACGCCGCGGTCGCCGTCTCCTCGGCCCAGACCAAGGGCACCACCTACCTGACCCTGCAGGCCCCCGGCACCTCGGCCGGCGAGCTCTACTCCGGCTCCGTCTCCGGCCTGGCCGGCGCCGGCTCGGACGGCAGCACCGACGACACCTCGTCCTCCACCACCACCAACTCCTCCAACGGGGGCACCTCATGAGCACCGTCCTGACCGTCGGCGTCGGCGCCGACCTCGTCGCCCGTTTCGCCCTGGCCTGCGGCGGCGACGTCGTGGCCCTGGGCGTCGAGGCCCTCGACGCCGACGGCGGGCTGTTCGCCCGGGTGGCCGAGGCCGGCTCGCCCGGCGTCACCGTCCTGGGGCCCGACGTGCCCGAGGAGCGGGCGCTGGCGCTGGCCACCCGGGCCGACGTGGTGGCCGCCCCGACCTGCATCGTCATGGCCACCAGCTCGACCGACCCCGACCTGTGGATGCGCGCCATGCACGCCGGGGTCCGCGACCTGCTGACCGCCGACGCGCACCAGGACCACGTGGACGGCGTCGTCGCCCGCGGCGCCGAGTGGGCCGAGGCCCGCCGCGACGCGCTGCGGGAGACCACCGGCGACCGCGGTCAGCGGGTCATCGTGGTCGGCTCGGCCAAGGGCGGGGTCGGCAAGACCACCGTCTCGACCAACCTGGCCGTCGGCCTCGCCCGCTCGGGCACCGGCTCCACCGTGCTGGTCGACCTGGACGTGCAGTTCGGCGACGTGGCCAGCGCGCTGGCCCTGGTGCCCGAGTACACGCTGCCCGACACCGTGCACGGCGCCGCCTCCACCGACCCCCTGGTGCTCAAGAGCTTCCTCAGCCGGCACGAGAGCGGGCTCTACGTCGTGGCCGGCAGCGAGTCGCCGGCCGCGGGCGACGCGGTCACCGCGCAGCAGGTCGCCCGGCTGGTCGACACCCTCCGCCAGGAGTTCCGCTACGTCGTGGTGGACACCGCCCCCGGCCTGTCCGACCACACGCTGACCACCCTCGAGCGGGCCACCGACCTGGTGCTCATGAGCAGCATGGACGTCCCCGGCATCCGGGGCATGCGCAAGGAGCTCGACGTCCTGACCGAGCTCAACCTGGTCCCCAGGGGCCGCCACCTCCTGCTCAACGGCTCGGACACCTCCGGCGGCCTGAGCCTGGCCGACATCGAGGCCACCCTGGGCTCGGCGCTGGACGTCGTCCTGCCGCGCAGCTCGGGGGTGACCCTGTCGACGAACACCGGCGTGCCGCTGCTCATGGCCGCGGCCGGTCGCGACCAGGTCGCCCGCGGCCTGCAGACCCTCGTCGAGCGCTTCCTGCCCGAGCCCGCCGCCGCTCCGCGTCGTGGGCTCGGCCGCCTGCGGGCCGGTGCCCGATGAAGCTGGGCGACCGGTTGGCCACCGCCCGCGGCGAGGACGCCTTCGGCCCGGACCCGGTCCGGGTGGCCCGGCACGCCGCGGCCGACGACGTGGAGCAGGCGGTGGAGCAGATCTCGCTCGCCGCGCGCGCCTCGTCCGTGCACGCGGAGGTCGACTCGCTGACCCGGCTGGTCCAGCCCGAGGCCGCGGTCATCGTCGGCGACGGCCTGTCCCAGCTGCGGGCCCGCGCCACCCAGGCTCTGTTCGACCGGCTGGGCAGCAAGCTGTCCAGCAGCGAGATCCCCGAGGACCAGCTGCACCGCCTGGTCAACTCCGAGCTGCAGCGGGTGGTCGCCAACGACCCCACGCCGCTGTCGGACGCCGACCGCCGCCGGCTGATCACCGAGGTCACCGACGAGGTGCTCGGCTACGGCCCGCTGCAGCCGCACCTGGACAACCCCGACGTCACCGAGATCATGGTCAACGGCCCCGAGTCGGTCTACGTCGAGCGCGGCGGCCGCCTGGTCCGCACCGCGTCCACGTTCACCTCCGAGGAGCACCTGCGCCGGGTCATCGAGCGCATCGTGTCCCGCGTGGGCCGGCGCATCGACGAGTCCTCGCCGATGGTCGACGCCCGGCTGGCCGACGGCTCCCGGGTCAACGCGATCATCCCGCCGCTGGCCTTCGGCGGGTCCTCGCTGACCATCCGCAAGTTCGCCCGCACCCCGCTGGGGATCGGCGACCTGATCTCCTACGGCACGCTGAGCCCGGAGATGGCCGAGCTGCTGCGCGCCTGCGTCGAGGCCCGGCTGAACATCATCGTCTCCGGCGGCACGGGCACCGGGAAGACCACGTTGCTCAACGTGCTGTCCTCCTTCATCCCGGAGTCCGAGCGGATCATCACCATCGAGGACGCCGTCGAGCTGCAGCTGCAGCAGGAGCACGTCGTCCGGCTGGAGTCCCGCCCCCGCAACATCGAGGGCCGCGGCGAGGTCTCCATCCGCGAGCTGGTCCGCAACTCGCTGCGCATGCGCCCGGACCGGATCGTCGTCGGCGAGGTCCGCGGCGGGGAGAGCCTGGACATGCTGCAGGCGATGAACACCGGCCACGACGGCTCGCTGTCCACCGTGCACGCCAACACCCCGCGCGACGCGATCGCCCGGCTGGAGACCCTCGTGCTGATGGCCGGCATGGACCTGCCGCTGCGCGCGATCCGGGAGCAGGTCACCTCCGCGGTCGACCTGGTCGTGCAGATCTCCCGCCTGCGGGACGGCACCCGCCGCATCACCCACGTCACCGAGGTGCAGGGCATGGAGGGCGACACCGTCACCCTGCAGGACGCCTTCCTCTTCGACCACTCCGCCGGCGCCGACCTCAACGGCCGCCTGCTCGGCAAGGCCGTGCCCACCGGCGTCCGGCCGCGCTTCGTCGACCGCTTCGCCGACCTCGGCGTCACGGTCTCCTCCCGGGTCTTCGCCCCCCCGCCGTCGGCCGCGGGCCGCCGTCCGCTCGTCACCGGACGGGTCTGATGCCCGCCCTCGTCTGGGGTGCGGTGGCCGCGCTGGCCATCGCCCTCGCGCTCGCCGCGGTGGCCGTCCTGGCCCGCCCGCAGCGGGTCGACATCGGCCGGCTGCAGGTCAGCGGCAACGCCGCCCCCACCCGGCGGGCGACGACGGCCGACGAGACCGTCGCGGTCGCCGAGCGGCTGCTGCTGCGGGTCGACCCCCGCGGCCGGCTCGCCGCCACCGTCGAGCTGGCGGGGATGGGCACGTCGGCCGCCGACCTGCTGGTCGTGGTGGCGGTCGGGTCCCTCACCGGGCTGCTGCTGGGCGGCCTGATCGGCGGGCTGCTGCTCGGGCTGCTGCTCCTCGTCGCGGCCCCCGCCGGGACCTGGGCCTTCCTCACCGTGCGGGTCGGCCGCCGCCGCAAGGCCTTCGCCGAGCAGCTGGACGACGCCCTGCAGCTCATGGCCAGCAGCCTGCGGGCCGGCCACAGCCTGCTGCGGGCGATCGACGCGGTCTCCCGGGACACCCCGGCGCCGATGTCGGAGGAGTTCTCCCGGGTGGTCAACGAGGTGCGGGTCGGCCGCGACGTGACCGAGGCGCTCACCGAGGTCGCCGACCGCACCGGCAGCGACGACTTCCGCTGGCTGGTCCAGGCCATCGGCGTGCACCGCGAGGTCGGCGGCAACCTGGCCGAGGTGCTGGACCGGGTCGGCGAGACCCTCCGCGACCGCGCCCAGCTGTTCCGCCAGGCCCGGTCGCTCTCGGCCGAGGGCCGCACCTCCGGCATCGTGCTGCTGGCCATGCCCTTCGCGGTCGCGCTGATCATGTCGCTCACCGCGCCCGGCTACCTCGCGCCGCTCTACACCACCGGCACCGGCCTGGTGCTGCTGCTCGTCGCGCTGGGCCTCATGGTCGTCGGCGCCCTCTGGCTCAAGTCGATCGTGAAGGTGAGGTTCTGATGTCCGGACTGCTGATGGGCGCCTCGTTCGCCGTCGCGCTGCCGCTGGCCGTCGTGGTCTACCTCGTCGCCGGCACCTCGCGGCGCCCGCTGGCCATCGCGCACCGCAACCTGACCCGCGGCCTGAGCACGAGCACCCCGACCGGTGGCTCGCTGGAGTCCCGGGGCAACGGCTGGACGTCGTTCCTGCGCACGGTCACCCCCGAGCGGGAGGCCCGGCGCGCCCGGCGGCTGCTGCAGGCCGCCGGCTACCCGGCCGGCCTGACGATGACCCGGGTGCTGGCCGCCAAGCCGCTGCTGGTCGCGGTGGTGGGCCTGGTCGCGTTCGTCGTGGTGGAGACCCACCCGGGGCTGCTGACCGCGCTGATCGGCGTCGCGGCCACCGTCGGCTCCTACTGGCTGCCCGACGCGGTCCTGGACGGGCGGGCCACGGAGCGGCAGACCCAGCTGACCCGCGAGCTGCCCGACGTCCTGGACGAGATGACGATCGCCGTGGAGGCCGGGCTGGGCTTCGAGGCGGCCATGACCTGGGTCGCCACCAACGGCACCGGCGTCCTCGCCGAGGAGTTCCGCCGCACGCTGGCCGACGTCAACGTCGGCCGCCCGCGCCGGGCGGCCTACGAGGCCCTGGTGGCGCGCACCAAGATCGACGACCTCCGCCGGTTCGTGGCCGCGGTCAACCAGGCCGACTCCTACGGCATCGCGATGTCCGACGTGCTGCGCGTGCAGGCCGCCGAGATGCGGATCAAGCGTCGCCAGCGGGCCGAGGAGAAGGCGATGAAGGTGCCGGTCAAGGTGTCCTTCCCGCTGATGGTCTGCATCCTCCCGGCGCTGCTCATCGTCGTCCTCGGGCCGGCGTTCATGAACCTGGGCGACCTGATGGGCTGAGCTGCCCGGCCCTAGGTTGGACCCATGACCACCAGCCAGCCGCCCAGCCCCGAGGCCCGCGACAACGTCACCGAGCACAACGTGGAGACCCGCGCCGAGCTGCTCCCGGAGGAGACCTCGACCGGCGGCAGCGCGGACCCCGAGGCCCAGGCCGAGGCGATCCTCGCCGAGTCCGAGGAGCGCACCCTGCACCCGGACGCCGACGAGGGCGGCCACCGCGGCTCCGACGAGACCGTCTGAGCGCGTGCGGCACCAGCACGCCGTCCAGCTCCGGTGGTCCGACCCCGACGTCTACGGCCACGTCAACCACGCCCGGGCACTGAGCCTGCTCGAGGACGCCCGGCTGACGATGGCGGCCGGCGTCGCGGACGGCGACCCGGCCCCGCCGGTCATCCTGGCCAGGCTGGAGGTCGACTACCGGCGCCAGCTGCTCTACCGGCCCGGTGAGCAGGTGCGGGTGGAGAGCTGGGTGACCCGCCTGGGCACCAGCTCGGTCACCACCCGCCAGGACCTGCACCAGGACGGCGAGGTGGCGATCTCCGTGGTCGCCGTCCTGGTCGTGGTCGACGGCGGGACCCCGCGGCCGCTGACCGGGCCCGAGCGGGCCGCGTGGTCGGTGTTCCTCGAGGAGCCGGCCGGGTAACCACCCCCGCATGCCGAAGACCACGAAGAGCGGGAAGCCGATCGAGGACGAGCTGCCCAGCACGCTGCAGCGCTCGGACGCCAAGGCGCAGGAGACGTACGCGAAGACCCACGACAGCGCCGTCGAGACCTACGACGGCGACGAGCAGGCCGCCAACCGGGTGGCGTGGGGGGCGGTCAAGCACACCCACGAGAAGGTGGGCGACCACTGGCAGCCCAAGGAGGACGGCGGCAAGGGCCCCTCCGACGAGCAGTCGGCGAAGGGGAACCGGGACACCGACCTGGACTCCAAGGGCGGCGTCGACGCGAACGCCTCGAAGGCCCACCTGTACGAACTCGCCCAGGACGCCGGGGTCGAGGGCCGGTCGTCGATGACCAAGGACGAGCTCGCCGACGCCCTGCAGAAGGCCAACGACAAGGCCACCCGGGACGCTAGAGGGTGATCAGCCCGGTCTGCCGGGCGTCCAGGTAGGAGACACCGTCGGCGGTCAGCGCGATGCCCTGCTCCAGGGCCATCCGGACCACCTGCCCGCCCCACTCCGGCACCGGCACCCGCACGCACAGCTCCAGCGCCCAGGTGGTGTCGGTGCGGACCGGTGCCTGACCGGTGCCCGGCACGCCGCCCTGCGCGTCCCACATGCCGATCGCCGGGCCCGCGCCGTGGCCGTAGAAGCCGACCGGGTGGCTGTAGACGTCGCCGTCCACGCCCTCGGCGGCCGCGGCGGCGCGAGCGGCGGCCAGCACCTCGTCCCCGGTGCGACCGGGCAGCATCGCCGCGGTGACCAGGTCCTGCATCCGGTTGCCGACGGCGAGGGCGTGCACCAGGCCGGCCGGGGGAGCGGTCTCGCCGGGCCGCAGCACGTAGGCGTTGCGCTGGGTGTCGGTGGTCAGGCCCAGCGTCTTGAGCCCGACGTCGCAGTGCAGGAGGTCGCCGGGCTCGACGACGGCGTCCTCGGGCACCCCGCCCAGCGGCACCCCGGCCCGCTGCAGGCCGACGGTCGGCTGGAACCACGGCTCGACGCCGAGGTCGTGGAACCGCTGCCGGACCCACCAGGCCACGTCCAGCGCGGTGGTCTGCCCGACGGTGACCACGGCGGGTGAGAAGGCGGTCGCGATCGTGGCGTGCGACAGGGCGTTCATGGCGTGCAGGGCGTCGATCTCCGCCGGCAGCCGGGTCTCCAGCCAGCGGACGACGAGCTGCTCGGCGTGCACGACCCGGTCGGCCCACGGCCCCAGCGCGGCCAGCAGCGCGGTCGCGTCGGTGTGGGAGAGGCCGTCGGCGTGCGCGAAGGTCGCCGACACGTCGACGCCGATCCGGCGCGGCTGCGCCCGGTCCACCGCCCGCCGCACCGCGGCCCACTGCGCCTGCTCCTGCCCGAGCGCCGGGTCGTCGTCCGCGGGGTCCCAGGCCTGCACGAACCGGCCGACCGGGTAGCGGGCGACCGCCATCGGCGTCACGCCCCCGGTGGTCCGGTGCAGCAGCAGGACGGTGCGGCGGCGGGCCGACAGCCAGGTGGCCGGCAGCAGCGTCGGCAGCACCGGGTCCTCGTTGTACTCCCGGCCGACCACCACCCACAGGTCGATGCCGGCGTCGTCCATGAACCCGGGCAGCAGCTCGTCGATCCGCTGGTCCAACCACCCGTCGCGGACGGCGGCCTGCTCGCGCAGCGGGAGGGGCACGGTGGACGTCATGCCCCCATCCGACCAGGAGGGGTCAGGCGGCGCCCGCGGGGGTGCCGCCGACGCGGGGCCGGGGCACCACCGGGACGGCGACCTCCAGGCGGTCCCGGCCGGCCTGCTTGGCGGTGTACATCGCCAGGTCGGCCCGGTCGATCAGCCGCCACACGGCGTCCTGCGGGTCCTCGCCGGGCACCGGGGAGGTCAGCGCCACGCCGACCGAGGCGGTCACCGGGAGCTGCGCGTGGCCGGCCTGGCGCACCGCGGCGCGCAGCCGCTCGCCCAGCTGGCGGGCGTCGTGGTGGTCGTGGACCAGGCCCAGCACCACCATCTCCTCGCCGCCCGTGCGGGCCAGCACGTCCGCCGGCCGCACGGCCCCGGCCAGCGAGTCGGCGACGGCGAGCAGGACGGCGTCCCCGGCGGCGTGCCCGTGCTCGTCGTTGAGCTGCTTGAACCGGTCCAGGTCGAGCAGGAAGGCGGCCACGGACCCGCCCTCGCGCTGCGCCTGGCGCCAGAGCCGCTCGGCGCCGACGGCCATCGAGCGCCGGTTGGCCAGCCCGGTCAGCGGGTCGGTGGACGACAGCCGCTCGGTGGCCGTCAGCAGCCGCTGCACGCGCCGGCGCAGCACGTAGACCCCGCCGGAGGCGACGTCCAGGACCACGGACTGCACCACGACCTGGACGGCGAGCGCGGCCGGGTCGGCGAAGCTGCCGGCCAGCGCCACCCAGCAGGCGACCGGGACCACCAGCAGGTGCAGGCCCAGCATCCAGCCGTCGAGGAACCAGGCCGCGGCGAACGCGGCGAACAGCATCATCAGCGGGGGTGCGTAGAGCATCGGGTCGGTGATCGACAGCGCGACCACCACGTAGACCAGGTCGCCCACGCCGACCAGCACTCCGATGACCGGCCGGTCCACCCGCCGCCGGACGAGCAGCACCACGCCGATCACCACCAGGGCAGCCATGGTGGCGGCGTAGGCCGCCCGGCCGGCACCCGGTCGGAGCACCCCGTCCACGGGCAGGTTGGCCGACCCGAGACCGGCGCCGACCAGGATCAGCACGGCCAGGACCCGGGCGGCGACCTGCCCGTCGGCGCCGCGCCCGTCCGCGACCCGGCCGGCATCCCGGTGGGGTCGACGCTCGGCGGCGGGCACCCGGGCAGTGTGCCGCACCGGCGGGCGCCCCGGCTGCTCCGTGTGCCGCGACCGGCCGCCGGGCGGGGTCGGGGCGGGGGTGCCAGGCTGTCGGCGCCGTGCACCACCGGGGCGCGGCCCGACGAGGAGGGGGCGGGATGAGCCAGGGACCGTGGTTCTTCTGCATCAAGCACCACACCGTCGAGGGTCCGGAGGGCTGCGCCGAGCGGCACCGCCTCGGGCCCTTCGCGACCCAGGAGGAGGCAGCCGCCGCCCTGGAGAAGGTGGCCGAGCGCAACGAGCAGGCCGACGCCGCCGACCGTGCCTGGGAGCAGGGCGAGCGTCGCTGAACGGGCAGGACCGCGCCGTGGGTCGACCCGGCGCCCGCGGACCAGGGGAGACGACGTGAGCGAGAGCAGTGCAGTGGCCGGCGGGGGGCGCCCCGTCGGCGACCTCCTCGTCGGGATCCTGGGGGGCACCGGACCGCAGGGTCGCGGGCTGGCCGTCCGCTGGGCGGCGGCCGGTCAGCGGGTGCTGCTGGGTTCCCGGGACGCCGACCGGGCCGTCGAGGTCGCCGCGTCGGTGGCGGCCCGGGCGAGCGCGGCGGCCGGCGGGGGAGAGGTCTCGGTGCAGGGCGGGTCGAACGCCGACGTCGCCGGGGCCGCGGACCTGGTCGTGGTCGCCGTCCCGTTCGCCGGGCACGCCGAGCTGCTGGCCGAGCTGGCCCCGGCGCTGGCCGGCAAGGTGGTCGTCGACTGCGTCGTCCCGATGGGCTGGGACGAGCTGGGCGCCTACGTGCTGGACGTCGCCGAGGGCAGCGTGACCCAGCAGGCCGCGGCGCTGCTGCCCGACAGCTGGGTGGTCGGTGCCTTCCACCACCTGTCCGCGGTGTCGCTGGAGGACCTGTCCCAGCCCACGCTGGACGGCGACGTGATGGTGGTCGGCGACGACCGGGCGGCCATGGACCTGGTGCAGGCGCTGGCGGGCCTGCTGCCCGGCCTGCGCGGGGTCTACGCCGGGCGGCTGCGCAACGCCCGCCAGGTCGAGGCGCTGACGATCAACCTGGTGTCGGTGAACCGGCGGTACAAGACCCATGCCGGCGTCCGGGTGACCGGAGTCTGATGGCTCGGCTCAGCGGGGACGACGTGCGGGCGGTGACGTTCGCCCAGCCGGGCTGGGGGAAGCGGGGCTACGCCCCGGACGAGGTCGACGCATTCCTCGACCGGGCGGCGGCTGCGCTGGACGCGCTGGCCGCCGGGCGCCCGCCGGGGATGGACACCGAGGACGTGCGCCGGGTGGTCTTCCGCAAGCCGCCGATCGGCAAGCGGGGCTACGCCGAGGCCGGGGTGGACGAGTTCCTGGACCAGGTGGCCGCGTCGTTCCCGGGGGCAGGGGGCACGGGCGGCATCGAGCTGAACGGGGCACCGCTCGACCGCTGACCGGCCGCCCCGTGGGGCGGCCGGTCAGCGCAGGCTCAGAGGCGGATGCAGATCGGGATGCCGAGGAGGCCGACGCCGACCGTGGTGCCGGCCGGGCACGTGCCGCTCGGCGGCATGGCGATGTCCGCGGTCGCGGCGGTGGGTGCCGCGACCCCGGCGGTGCCGGTGACGCCGACCGAGGCGGTGGGAGCAGCGACGCCGGCGACCCCGGCCACGCCGGCGACCCCTGCGACCCCGGCGGTGGCGGTGGGGGCGGCCACGCCGACCCCGGCCGTCGCCGCGAGCCCGGCGGTGGCGCCGACGCCGGCGGTGACGCCGACCGTGCCCTGGCTCGCGGTGGCGGCGGGGGACGCGGTGGGCGCGGTGCCGGCCACCGCGGCGGTGCCGGCGACCGGTGCCGTGGTGCCGACCTCGGCGGTGGGCGCGGCGGCCGCGGTCGCGGCCGGGACGCCGACAGCGGCGGTCGGGGCCGTGGCGGCGACCTCGGCAGCGGGGGCGGTACCGGGGTCGCCGGGGGCGGCGTTGGCCGCGACCCCACCGATCACGGCGGCCAGGAAGACGACGCCCGAGGCGACGCCGACGACGGCAGTACGGTCGAACTTCATGGTCGATCCTCTCCGGGTGGTTGCCCAGGGGATCGGCAATACGGACGATCCAGTTCAGCTCAATCGCGAACTTTTCACCCGGTCGGGTCAGAAGCTGTGCTCGGGCCCCGGGAACTGCCCGCCGCGGACCTCGGCGGAGTACTCCTGGGCCGCCCGCAGCAGCTCGCCGCGCAGGTCGGCGTACTTCTTCACGAACTTCGGCACCCGGCCGCCGTTCATCCCGGCCATGTCCGGCCACACCAGCACCTGCGCGTCGCAGTCGACGCCGGCGCCGATCCCGACGGTGGGCACGGCGAGCTCCGCGGTCACCCGGGCGGCCACGTCGGCCGGCACCATCTCCAGGACGACGGCGAACGCGCCCGCGTCGGCCACCGCACGGGCGTCGGCCAGCACCTGGTCACCGGCGTCCCCGCGGCCCTGCACCCGGAACCCGCCCAGGGCGTGCTCGGACTGCGGGGTGAACCCGACGTGCCCCATCACCGGGATGCCGTTGTCGGCCAGCAGCTTCACCTGCGGCGCGACCCGTGCCCCGCCCTCGAGCTTCACCGCCTGGGCCCCGCCCTCCTTCATCATCCGGACCGCGGTGCCGAAGGCCTGCTCGGGCGAGGCCTCGTAGGAGCCGAACGGCAGGTCGGCCACGATCAGCGCCCGCGACGTCGACCGGGTGACCGCCTTGGTGAACACCAGCAGGTCCTCCACCGTCACCGGCACGGTCGAGGAGTGGCCCAGCACCACGTTGCCGGCGGAGTCGCCGACCAGCAGCACCGGGATGCCGGCCTCCTCGAACACCCGCGCCGCGTAGGTGTCGTAGGCGGTGAGCATCGCCCACTTGTCCCCGTCGGCCTTCGCCTGCTGCAGGTGGTGGATGCGGACCCGGGCGGTGGGGGAGCCCCCGCCGTACAGGACCGGTTCGGACGACGGCGAGGACGACGGGCTGGTCACGCCGACATCCTGCACCCGGGCCCGTCGGTGGACACCTGCCAGTGCCGGGCCCCGACGTCGTCGATCCACACCGCACTGCGGGCCCCGCGTGTCGGTGGTCGCTGCTTGGATCAGCCCACCGACGTCCCGTCCCGATCCCGAGGTCCCCATGTCCGTGGTCCGCAGCCGCTGCGCCCCGCTCGCCCTGCTGCTCGTCGTGCTGGCCGGCTGCCAGTCCGGGGTCGACGGTGGGCAGGCAGCCGCGCCGACGACGTCGAGCGCCCCGACCCCGGCCGCCGCCCAGGAGGTGGACGCCGCCGTCATCAGCATCGACCCGCCGCTGGGCTCGGTCGACGTGGACCCGGTGACCCCGCTGCGGGTCTTCGCTGGGCACGGGACGCTGTCCGCCGTCGCGGTGACCGACGACGCCGGCACGCCGCTGGCCGGCGCGCTCGACCCGGCCTCGGCGACCTGGACCGCGTCGACGGACCTGGGCTACGGCACCACCTACACGGTGACCGCGACCGCCACCGACGCCGCGGGCCGGACCACCACCAGCACGGGCACCGTCGGCACGGTCTCCCCGCGCACCCTGACCATGCCCACCGTCTTCCCGAACGCGGACAACCCGGTCGTCGGCGTGGGCCAGCCGATCTCGATCACCTTCGACGAGGACGTCACCGACCGGGCCGCCGTCGAGCGCCGCCTGTCGGTGGTGACCACCCCGCACGTCGACGGCTCCTGGTCCTGGCTGTCCGACCGCACCGTGCACTACCGGCCGGCCGACTTCTGGCCGGCCCGCACCCACGTGGCCGTCGACGCCGACCTCTACGGGGTGGACGTGGGCGGCGGCGTCCACGGCCAGGCCAGCAAGCACGTCGAGTTCGACATCGGGCCCAAGCGGGTCGGCGTCGTGGACGCCTCCGAGCTGGTGCTCCGGCTCTACGTCGACGACCAGCTCGTGCAGTCGATGCCGACCTCGCTGGGCAAGTCGTCGAGCCCCACGCCGTCGGGCACCTACGTCGTCATGCAGCAGTCCCGGCGCTACACGATGGACTCCTCCACCTACGGCGTCCCGATCGACGCCCCGGCCGGCTACCGCACCGAGGTCGAGTACGCCTCCCGGCTCAGCAACTCCGGCATCTTCGTGCACGCCGCACCCTGGTCGGTGGGCCAGCAGGGCAGCCGCAACGTCTCGCACGGCTGCCTGAACGTCTCCACGGCCAACGCCGGCTGGTTCTACGACAACTTCGGCCGCGGCGACGTCGTCCAGGTCGCCGGTGCCGGCCCCCGGCTGGCCGAGACCGACGGCTTCGGCGACTGGAACGTCAGCTGGGACGAGTGGCTGGCCGGTTCCGCGCTCCACCCCGGCGTGTAGTCCGGCACCCCGACCGGGCAGGCTCCCGGGTGTCGTAACCAGCCGGACACGCGCGGAGGACAGGATGCCGACCATGGACCGCCAGCAGGAGTTCGTCCTGCGCACCCTGGAAGAGCGCGACATCCGCTTCGTCCGGCTCTGGTTCACCGACGTCTCGGGCTACCTCAAGGCCGTCGCGGTGGCACCGGCCGAGATCGAGGCGGCGTTCGCCGAGGGCATCGGCTTCGACGGGTCGGCGATCGAGGGCTTCGCCCGGGTCTACGAGTCCGACATGCTCGCCAAGCCCGACCCGGGCACCTTCCAGGTGATGCCCTCGGCCAAGGGCGGGGCCAGCGAGACCGCCCGGATGTTCTGCGACATCACGTTGCCCGACGGCAGCCCCGCCTGGGCCGACCCGCGGCACGTGCTGCGCCGGGCGCTGGGCAAGGCCGCGGACATGGGGTTCACCTTCTACACCCACCCCGAGATCGAGTTCTTCCTGCTCAAGGACCTGCCCGACGACGGGACGCCGCCCACCCCGGCCGACACCGGCGGGTACTTCGACCTGTCCACGCACAACGTGGCGCACGACTTCCGCCGCGAGGCGGTCTTCGCGCTGGAGGCCATGGGCATCTCGGTGGAGTTCAGCCACCACGAGGTCGCCCCCGGCCAGCAGGAGATCGACCTGCGCTACGCCGACGCGCTGAGCATGGCCGACAACATCATGACGCTGCGGCACGTCGTCCGGGAGGTCGCGCTGGCCCAGGGCGTGCACGCCACCTTCATGCCCAAGCCGTTCACCGACCTGGCCGGCTCGGCGATGCACACGCACCTGTCGCTGTTCGAGGGTGACCGCAACGCCTTCCACGACGCGAACGACCCGATGCGGCTGTCCACCACCGGCAAGCAGTTCATCGCCGGGCTGCTCACCCACGCCCGCGAGGTCACCGCGGTCACCAACCAGACGGTGAACTCCTACCGCCGCCTGCTGGCCGGCACCGAGGCGCCGACCGCGGCCACCTGGGGCAAGGCCAACCGCTCGGCGCTGGTCCGGCTGCCCTCCTACAAGCCGTCCAAGGCGAACTCGGCGCGGGTCGAGGTCCGGTCCCCGGACAGCGCCTGCAACCCCTACCTGACCTTCGCGGTGCTGCTGGCCGCCGGGCTCAAGGGCATCGAGGAGGGCTACGAGCTCCCGCCGGAGGCCGAGGACGACGTCTGGTCGCTCACCGACACCGAGCGGCGGGCCGCGGGCTACGTCGACCTGCCGGTCAGCCTGGGCGAGGCGCTGAGCGCGATGGAGGGCAGCGAGCTGGTCGCCGAGACCCTGGGCGAGCACGTCTTCGAGTTCTTCCTGCGCAACAAGTGGGAGGAGTTCAACTCCTACCGGCAGAACGTCACCCCCTTCGAGCTCCGCCGCTACCTCCCGGGGCTGTGAGAAGGACCCCCTCGCCCCCCACGACGTGCTCCGCACGCCGCGGGTCCCTGCGAGGGGGCCGTTCCATAAGGTGGGCGGTGTGACCCGTCTGCTCGTCGTCGTCCCGTCCGACACCGACCCGCCGGCCCGGCTGGGGGAGTGGCTGACGGCGGCCGGCCTCGAGCTCGACGAGCGGCACCTGGACGCCGGTGACCCGGTGCCGGCCGACCTGTCCGGGCACGACGGGCTGCTGGTCCTGGGCGGCCCGCAGTCCTCGCTGGACGACACCGCCACCGAGCTCGCCCCGGTCCGCGACCTGCTCGCCCGCGCCGCCGCCGACGACGTGCCGACCTTGGCGATCTGCCTGGGCGCGCAGCTGCTGGCCCAGGCCACCGGTGGCGCGACCCGGGTGCGCCCGGACGGCCCCGAGGTCGGGGCCACCCTGGTCGCCCGCCGGGACGCCGCCGAGACCGACCCGGTGTTCACCGGTCTGCCGCTGTCCCCGGACGTCATCGCCTGGCACCACGACGAGGTCGAGCGGCTGCCCTCGGGTGCCGTGGTGCTCGCCGCCAACCCGGTCTGCGACATCCAGGCCTACCGGGTGGGCAGCGCGGTCTACGGCCTGCAGTTCCACATCGAGACCACCCCGGAGATCGCCGCGTCCTGGGCCGAGCACGACCCGGTCGGGGTCGCCTCGACCGGGCTGGACGTCGAGGTGGTCAGCGCCCTGGCCGCGGCCGCGCACCCGGACCTCGCCGAGGTGTGGGCGCCGTTCGCCGGCCGGTTCGCCGAGCTGGTCCGCTCGCGCGCCGCCGTCCGCTGACGTGACCCCGCTCGACCGGGGCCCGGTCCCGCGCCCGGCCGTCGTCCGGCTGGTCCGGTTCGGCTTCGAGGACGGCGAGCAGGCCGCCCGGCTGCTGTCCTCGCCGCAGCTGGGCCTGTGGGACCTCGGGCGCAACGAGCCGGCCGACCCCGAGGCCGCCCCGGTGGTCTCGGCGCTCGCACGGGCCGGCGACCCCGACCTGGCGCTGTTCACGCTGTCCCGCCTGGTGGAGGCGCTCGACCGGGAGGACCCGGGCGGCGAGCTGGCCGCGCACCTGCTGGCCCGGTTGCGGGGGTCGGCGACGCTGCGCGCCCGGCTGCTCGCCGTCCTGGGCGCCAGCGCCGGGCTCGACGACCACCTGGTCGCCCACCCGGAGGACTGGACCGTGCTCGACAGCGAGGACGGCCCGGTCCGGCCGACCCCGCTGGCGCTGGAGCAGGAGATGCTGCGGGCGGTCGGCGCCGACCCCGACGACCCGCCGTGGGGCGTGGGGCTGGGCACGCCGGCGCCGGACTCCGACGTCTCCCGCGTCCGCGACCTGCGCCGGGCCTACCTGCGGGCGGTGCTCGCGGTGGCCGGGCGGGACCTCGGGGACAACCTGACCGCCGAGGAGGTCGCCGGCGAGCTGGCCGACCTGGCCGGCGCCGTGCTGGTCGCCGGGCTGGCCATCGCCGTGGCCGACCAGCCGCCGGGCGCGACGCCCTGCCGGATCGCGGTCATCGGCCTGGGCAAGTGCGGCGGCCGCGAGCTCAACTACGTGAGCGACGTCGACGTGGTCTTCGTCGCCGAGCCGCTGGACGGCGCCGACGACGCGGCCGCCACGGCCACCGCGGCCCGGGTGTGCGCGGCGCTCATGCGGGTCTGCCACGAGGCCGCCTGGGAGGTCGACGCCGCGCTGCGCCCGGAGGGCAAGGCCGGGCAGCTGGTGCGCACGCTGGCCGGCCACGTCGCCTACTACGAGCAGTGGGCCAGCACCTGGGAGTTCCAGGCGCTGCTGAAGATGCGCGGCGTGGCGGGCGACCCGTCGCTGTGCCGGGAGTACGTCGACGCGCTGTGGCCGCTGGTCTGGAAAGCCGGTGACCGGCCGGGCTTCGTCGGCGAGGTGCAGGCCATGCGCCGCCGGGTGGAGTCGCTGATCCCCCCGGCCCAGGCCGGCCGCGAGCTCAAGCTCGGCCGCGGCGGGCTGCGCGACGTGGAGTTCAGCGTGCAGCTGCTCCAGCTCGTGCACGGCCGGGTGGACACCACGCTGCGCACCGGCGGCACGCTGCCCGGCCTGCTGGCGCTGTCCGCCGGCGGCTACGTCGGCCGCGAGGACGCCGCCACGCTGACCGCCTCCTACCGCTTCCTCCGCACGGTGGAGCACCGCCTGCAGCTGCTCCGGCTGCGGCGCACCCACCTGCTGCCCACCGACGAGGTGCAGCTGCGCTGGCTGGCCCGCTCGCTGGGCTACAAGCCCGACCACCGCGGGGACGCCGTCGCCGTGCTGCGGGCCGAGCTGGCGCTGCACACCCGCGAGGTGCGCCGGATCCACGAGAAGCTGTTCTACCGGCCGCTGCTGTCGGCGGTGGCCCGGGTGCCCGGCGAGCAGCTGGCGCTGGGCCCGCAGGCCGCCGGGGTGTGGCTGCGCGCGCTGGGCTTCGCCGACCCCGAGGGCGCCCTGCGGCACCTGGCCGCGCTCACCGGCGGGGTGTCGCGGTCGGCGTCGATGCAGCGGTACCTGCTGCCGGTGCTGCTGCAGACCCTGGCCTCGTGCGCGGACCCCGACGCCGGCCTGCTGGCCTACCGGCAGGTGTCCGAGGCCATGGGCGGCAACCAGTGGTATCTGCGGCTGCTCCGCGACGAGGGCCAGGTCGCCGAGCGGCTGGCCCGCCTGCTGGGCTCCTCGCAGTACGTCGCCGGGCTGCTCACCCGCACCCCCGAGGCGCTGCGGCTGCTGGCGAAGGACGAGGAGCTGGTGCCCCGCCCGGCGGCATCGCTGAGCTCGGCCTGGCTGCAGTCGGTGGCCCGGGCCGGCGACGCGGCCGCCGGGGTGCGGGTGCTGCGCGGGCTGCGGCGCACCGAGCTGCTCCGGATCGCCTGCGCCGACCTGCTCGGCCTGCTCGACGTCGTCGCCGTCGGGGTCGCCCTGCGCGACGTCGCGGTGGCCACCCTGGAGGCCGGGCTGGCCGCGGCGGTCCGCAGCTGGGCCGCCGACGCCAAGGTGCCCGTGGACCAGGTCCCGGTCGACCTCGCCGTCATCGGCATGGGCCGGCTCGGCGGGCGCGAGATGAGCTACGGGTCCGACGCCGACGTGCTCTTCGTGCACCGGGTGCGGCCCGGCGCCGACGAGTCCAAGGCCGTCGGCGCGGCCAACCAGATCGCGCACGCGCTGCGCCGGCTGCTCGCCGAGCCGGCCCCGGACCCGGCGTTCGAGGTGGACGCCAACCTGCGCCCGGAGGGCCGGCAGGGGTCGATGTCGCGCAGCCTGTCGGCGTTCCGGGAGTACTACGAGCGCTGGGTGTCGGTCTGGGAGGTGCAGGCTCTGCTCCGCGCCGAGCCGGTGGCCGGCGACGTCGAGCTGGGCCGGCAGTTCTGCGACCTGGTCGACCCGCTGCGCTGGCCGGCCGCCGGGCTCACCGACGCCCAGGTCGCCGAGATCCGCCGGATCAAGGCCCGGGTGGAGAGCGAGCGGCTGCCCCGCGGCGCCGACCCGGCCACGCACACCAAGCTGGGCCGCGGCGGGCTGGCCGACGTCGAGTGGACCGTGCAGCTGCTCCAGCTGCAGCACGCGCACGACCACCCCGCACTGCGGGTCACCGCCACCACCGACGCCCTCACCGGCCTGGCCGACGCCGGCCTGCTGGACGCCGAGGACGCGGTGGCGCTGCGGGTGGCCTGGGAGCGGGCCAGCCGTGCCCGCAACGCGGTGTTCCTGGTCCGCGGCCGCCCGGGTGACCAGCTGCCCCGGCCGGGGCTGGAGCTGTCCGGCGTCGCCCGGGCCAGCGGCTACCCCGCCGACGTCGACCCCGGCGAGTTCGTCGACGACTACCGCCGGGCGACCCGGCAGGCCCGCTCGGTCGTCGAGCGGGTCTTCTACGGCCAGGAACCCGCCGAGTAGGGGAACAGCCGGCCCGACCGGGGTGGTTGGCCCCGGCAGGACACCGACCCGAGGAGAGCCTGCCGTGCCGATCGAGTTCCTGGGCATCGCCGCCACCAACGACGGGTCGGAGACGACCCCGCGCTCGGGGGGCAGCTTCGACAAGGACTACACCGTCCGGCTCGGCCGGGCGCACGAGGACTTCGGCTGGGACCGGGTGCTGTTCGCCTACGGGTCCGGCGCCCCCGAGCCCTCGGCCGCCGCGGCCTGGCTGCTGGCGCACACCGACACCCTGCAGGTGCTGCTGGCCCACCGGCCCAACGTCAGCTACCCCACCTTCGCCGCCAAGACGTTCGCCACCCTGGACCAGATCGGCGACGGCCGGCTGACCGTCCACGTCATCACCGGCGGCACCGACCACGAGCAGCAGCGCGAGGGCGACTACCTCACCAAGGACGCCCGGTACGCCCGCACCCGGGAGTACATGCAGATCGTCAAGAAGGCGTGGACGTCGCACGAGCCCTTCGACTGGGACGGCGAGCACTACCGGTTCGCCGACTTCGTCTCCGACACCTTCCCGGTGCAGCAGCCCCGCCCGGACCTGTCCTTCGGCGGCTCGTCGGACGCCGCCTACGCCGTCGGCGGTGCCGAGGCCGACGTCTTCGCGCTGTGGGGCGAGCCGCTGGCCGAGACCGCCGCGCAGATCGAGCGGGTGCACGCCGCGGCACGGGCCGCCGGGCGCACGCAGATGCCGCGCATCCAGGTCGCCTTCCGGCCGATCATCGCCCCCACCGAGGAGCTGGCCTGGGAGAAGGCGCACCGCACCGTCGCCCGGATCGAGGCCATGCGCAACGGCAACGGCCGCTCTCCGCTGTCCATCGCCCGGCCCTCGGCGGCCGGCCCGGAGAACGCCGGGTCCCAGCGGCTCCTGGAGATCGCCGAGCGCGGCGAGCGGTTCGACCGGGCGCTGTGGACGCCGACGGCCAAGGCCAGCGGGGGAGCGGGCAACTCCAACGCCCTGGTCGGGACGCCGGAGACCGTCGCCGCCGCCCTGCTGGACTATGTCGACCTGGGCGTGGACATCCTCTCGATGCGCGGCTATGACCTGCTCGGCGATGCCATCGACGTCGGCCGGTACGTCATCCCGCTGGTCCGCGACGAGGTCGCCCGGCGCGACGCGCGCGCCGCCTGAGGGGGATTGGGACCCCGGGTCCGCGGGGAAGGGAGCACCGTGCCCGACGACCGCGAGCCCGCCACCATCACCCCCTACCGCGACGGCCCCCTGGTCGTGCGCGGTGACTTCCGACTGGTCGACGCCGACGGCGTCGAGTTCGACCCGGGCCGCGACGTCGTCGCGCTGTGCCGGTGCGGGAAGTCCGGGCTCAAGCCGTTCTGCGACGGCAGCCACAAGCGGTCCGGTTTCTCCGCGCCGTCCGCGCCGCGCAAGGAGCGGCCGGCCACCCGGCTGGCCGCCCTGGAGGCCGAGCAGGACTCCTGAGCCCCACGCACGAGGGCCCCGCACCCACCCGGCGGATTCCAGGGGTCGTCGCAACACCGTTGGTCAGTAGGCCGGTTGCAGTAGA